>CAMYUQ010000027.1 GCA_947302045.1 uncultured Clostridia bacterium | reverse complement strand
AGATCCAGAACGGTGCGACGTTCCTTTGGGTCTGTCAACGATAACGCCTGTCCGATACTGCCGCCCGATGCCGCAAGCAATTCCCGGAATTCCTCCGGATTCGCGTTTTTCACAGCACGCGCCGCCGCGTTGTTTTCGGTCAGCCACGCCTCCATTGTCACCGGGTCGATTGATTCGGTATGCAGCGTAATGACGCGACTGCGGATCGTTTCCAGCATAGATGCGGCGCTTTCGCACAGGAGGAAAAAGCGAACGTAGGCAGGCGGCTCCTCAAGCGTGAGCAGGAAAGCATTCTGTGCCTGCACGGTCAGAAGATGCGCGTCCTCGATGATGTAGATCTTATTTTCGGCTTCGTTGGGCGCGATGGCGGTATCCGCCTGCATTTCCCGGATGACGTCGACGCCGATGGTCGCTTTTTCCTGCCGTCCGATCACCGATACGTCCGGGTGATTTCCGGAGAGGATCTTGCGGCAGGCGGGGCAGGTCATGCAGGGCAGAGGCAGATTGGAATTTGCCTTGTTTTCGCAGGCGAGCGCGGCGGCGATCCGCAGAGCGAAGGCGTGCTTTCCGGTTCCGGGTGCGCCCTCGATCAGGTAAGCGTGAGTGAGCCGGTCGGAGAGGATATCGCCGCACAGCCGCTTTTTCAGAGCTTCGTTTCCGGCAAGGTCTGCAAACGCAGGTTTCATGCGATCGTCTCCTTTCCGGGCGGCGATGGTATGCCGCAAACTTTCCTACCCTATTATAACATTTTTTCTCTCGCTTGTCAAGCAATGAAACCGGGAAAGTTTTTTGAAAAAAATCGGTTTTACACTTGCATTTTTGCGGGAATTCCTGTATAATGATGAAGTATTCATTTTGTTGACTGTGGAAAGGAATGAACGGTCATGTTTGAGATTTTAGAAAAACGGGCGTTGAACCCAACCGTGACGCTGATGCGCATCGCCGCGCCTGCGGTTGCAAGAAAGGCGGAACCGGGGCAGTTTATCATTCTGCGTACCGATGAAAACGGAGAGCGAATTCCGCTGACCGTTGCAGACTACGACCGGAAGACCGGCAGTGTGACGATCATTTTCCAGATCGTGGGCGCCACGACCGAGCGGCTGAATCACATGAAGGTCGGAGACTGCCTGCATGATTTTGTCGGACCTCTCGGACGTGCGACGAATACGGCGGATAAGAAAAAGGTCTGCGTGGTCGGCGGCGGCGTCGGATGCGCGATCGCATACCCGGTGGCAAAGAAATTCCACGAGCTCGGCACGACCGTGCATACCGTTGCGGGCTTCCGCACCAAAGACCTCGTCATCTTGGAAGACGAATTCGCCGCGGTTTCGGATCGTTTCGAGCGGATGTCGGACGACGGAAGCTGGGGGCGGCAGGGGCTTGTGACCAACGCGCTCCGGGAGCTGATTGAGAGCGGCGAGCAATACGACGAGGTCATCACCATCGGGCCTTTGCCGATGATGAAATTTGTCTGCAAACTGACCAAAGAATTCAATATTCCGACGGTCGCTTCCATGAACCCGATCATGATCGACGGCACCGGAATGTGCGGCGGCTGTCGGCTGACGGTGGGCGGCGAGATGAAGTTCGCCTGCGTGGACGGCCCCGAATTTGACGGACACCTGATCGATTTCGATGAGGCGATCGCGCGCTCGTCGGTTTATAAACCGTTTGAGAGAGCCGAACACGAAAAGGTTTGCAATCTGTTCCGGGAGGTTCAATAAGATGCCCAATCTATCACCAAAAAAGAACCCCATGCCTTCGCAGGACGCAAAGGTGCGCCGCCGCAACTTCGGCGAGGTCGCGCTCGGATATACCGAGCAGATGGCGCTGGATGAGGCGGACCGTTGCCTGAACTGCAAGAATATGCCCTGCGTGAGCGGCTGTCCGGTCGGGATTCAGATTCCGAAATTCATTCAGAAGGTGAAGGTCGGCGAGTACGAAGAGGCATACCGGATTATCACCGAATCGAGTTCTCTCCCCGCGGTCTGCGGACGTGTCTGTCCGCAGGAGACCCAGTGCGAGGGCAAGTGCGTGCGTGGAATCAAAGGAGAGCCTGTCGGTATCGGTCGTCTTGAACGGTTTGTGGCGGATTATCACAACGAAAACAGCACAGAGCCGCCGAAAAAAGCCGAACCGAACGGACGCAAGGTGGCGATCATCGGTTCCGGTCCCGCGGGGCTGACCTGCGCGGGCGATCTCGCCAAACGCGGCTATGACGTCACCGTCTTTGAGGCGTTGCATACCGCCGGGGGCGTTCTGGTTTACGGCATCCCGGAATTCCGTCTGCCCAAGGCGATCGTGGCGCGTGAGATTGAAACGCTGAAAGCGTTGGGCGTTAAAATTGAAGTCAATACCGTGATCGGAAAAACGGTCACAATCGAAGAGCTGATGAAAGAACAGGGATTCGAGGCGGTGTTCATCGGCTCGGGCGCGGGGCTACCCCGGTTTATGAAGATTCCGGGCGAGAACCTCAAAGGCGTCTATTCGGCAAACGAGTTTCTCACGCGCGTCAATCTGATGAAGGCATACCGCGACGATAGTGCGACGCCGATCCAGAAAGCGAAAAAGGTCGTCGTCGTGGGCGGCGGAAACGTCGCGATGGATGCGGCACGGTGCGCGATGCGGCTCGGCGCGGAGGGAGTTTTCATCGTGTATCGCCGCTCGCTCGAAGAACTGCCGGCACGGCGTGAAGAAGTCGAGCACGCGCAGGAGGAGGGAATCGAATTCCGTCTCCTGACCAACCCGACCGAAATTCTCGGAGACGAAAACGGCTTCGTGCGGGGTATGAACTGCGTGAAGATGGAACTCGGAGAACCGGACGCAAGCGGTCGGAGAAGCCCGGTGGAGATTCCGGATTCGGCGTTCCTGCTCGAATGCGACTGCGTGATCATGGCGATCGGTACTTCGCCGAACCCGCTGATCAAGTCCACCACAAAGGGACTGGAAGTGAATAAACGCGGCGGGATCGTCGTCGAAGAGGGAACGGGCAAAACCACCCTCGACGGCGTTTACGCCGGCGGCGACGCCGTCACCGGCGCCGCAACCGTCATCCTCGCTATGGGCGCGGGCAAAACCGCCGCCGAGGCAATAGCGAAGATGGAGTGATAGAGGATAGACCTTGAGAGGGAGGCGGGGACTTTTATTGCAAGAAAATGTCCCCGCCTCCCTCTCAAACTCTCCCTCCACCCTCGAACCAACAGCAGAAGGCCCTCCTTGAAAAGCCCGCCGGGAATTGTTCCCGGCGGGCTTTTCATGGAGTGATTATTTGTCCGTTTTTATATCGTAAACGGTGGTGTTATAAATCAAAGTCGGGCGGTTATCTCCCTTGATCGTGACAAGGTAATAGGGATCGCCGGGAGTTCCGAAGTGCGCGGTGGAGCCGTCCCGGTGCGTGACGGGATAGCGCTTTCCGTTTTTGAAATAATAGATTCTGTCCGCAAGCATCAGAATACCGTACCAAAACGAAACGAAGAAGACGAACAAAGCGATCAGACAACCGCGGTCGGTTTCTTCATGGATGCTTTCCAATTCGTCGATCGCGATGGTGTAGCGTCCGCTTCCGATCAGAAACAGGCGGATCAGATTCCGCAAAACGGGGTAGGCGGTGGAGCAGAGGATCAAGGAGGAGAAAACGATACCTATGACGGAGATCGCGATAAAGTTAGAACGGTTTATTTCGTTACCCGCGATCGCGCTTGATAGTCTTTGAACAGACGAGATGAAGAGCGGAAGCGCGATGCAAACGCCGAAAAGAAAGAACAGAACAAGTTGAAAAGGCATAAAGCCGGTCACGCGTCTTTTCAGTTCTTTCCGGAGTTTTTCCGCGGTCACTTCCGAACGGGCGATCTTTTCTTCCATCGGTCCAGTACTCCTTTCCTTTTTGAAACGGATTTTCCAACGCTTTCATTATAACATAAAACAAACGGAAAGTAAACTTTTTTTGTAAGTTTTTTCGAAAGGGGTGCGGGGGAACAATGAAACATACCTGTCGGGATGTGTAGTTCGGTCATTTGCCAAACAAAGACCGAGATTCGGGAGCGGGCACTGCCCGCAAAAAGGGTTCCCCCGCATCATTTATTCAACATCAATCACCACAACCTCGCGCGGGTTGAAGAAGCGCGGGATTTTGGTGTGGTTCCCGAGCCCACAGCTGATGACGCAACGCCCGCCGTCGACGGCGCCGGAGGTATATTTCGGGAAGAGTCCCTGCCCGGGCGCATAGACGCCGCGCCCAAAGACGCGCCAATGTCCGCCGTGCGCGTGACCGCAGACGGTCAGGTCGATCGGGAGCGGACGGATGTATTTTGCGTAGTATTCGGGATGGTGGCAGAGCAGAATTTTGAAGCCCTCCGCCTCTGCAAATTTGTTGAGCGTGTCCCCGTCCGGTGCGTTTTTCTCTCCGTCCAGCCCGGAAGTCAGTCCGCAGATCGTCAGACCGTCACGGGCGATCATGGAATTTTCGAGCAGCACCGCTCCGGTTTTTGCAACGCGCTCGGCGAGGTCATCCGGCGGCGTGATCTTGCGCGGCTTGCGGAAGGGATTGCCTTTGTGGTAGCACCCCAGCTCATGGTTGCCGAGGGAATAATAGGTCGGCGCGATCGCGGCACAATCCTGCAAAAATTTCGCCGTTGACGGCATCCAGAGCCGCAGACCGCGGTCATCGGTCAGGTCGCCCGGGATCAGGATCAGGTCGGGTTTCTGCGCCCGGAGAAGTTCAACGATCGGTTCGCCCGGTGTTCCGTGCAGGTCAGCCGCCACGGCGATTCGCAACCGGCGGTCGATTTTTGGGTTGGAGACCGGATAGACCGAGACGGCGATGCGCGCGTCACGCTTTTGCTTGCCGCGGATCAAACACACGACCAGAAGCAGGATAGAACAGGAGATCAGCGCACCGGAGGCGTCGATCAGAATATCGCTGAATTGCGCGGAACGCTGGGACGTGATGCTCTGGTGCGCTTCATCGGTGCAGGCATAGAGAAAAGCAAACAGGATCGAACCGCCGTATTTGAACCACAGTCCTTTTTTCCAGGTCAGAAGAAACAGAAAAACGAGCGCGCCCAAAGAAGCAAATTCGGCCATGTGCGCCGCTTTGCGTACCGGGTGCTGTAATTTTTGAACGATTTTCTGCTGCTCTGTCTTTGGCTTTTCATCGAATTGCGGAACGGTCACTTCCGCGACCGAATACGCAACTTTTCCGCTCGTTTCGGAAGATTTTTCTCCGGTTTGCTTTGAAAAATCAAAAATGATCGCCATATTCACAAGAATCAGAATCCCGAGAATCACGCGCAGCAGGATCAGGCTGTTTTTTTTGCTCATGGACTTGCTCCCCATATCGGCTTTCGGAACGTAGATCGTTCCGGTCTTTTCCTATTATACTTCTTTTTGCACCGATTTGCAAGCGTTTTTTGTCAAAACCGGGAAGGATTTTATCCGCAAAGGAGCAAGAGAGCGAGCATCATGGTCAGATCCGAGGACTGATCCGATCCGGCAAGCAGCAGGATCAACCCGATCAGGAGCGCCTCTTCAAATTGGATATTGTCGAGAATCGACCCCGGCTGCCCGTGCGACGGACGCTCCGGATGCGGCGGCTTCGGAAGAAGCACCATCGGCGGCATAGGGGGCGGTGGCGGATCGACGGGACGGGGACGATCAACCGTTTCGGGCGGCGGCGCTTTGCGAAAAGCGTTTCCGCTGTAATTTTCGGGCAGTTTCGTAGGGCGCGGCGGACGGTTTGGCGACCGGGAATACATGGGAGGCACCTCCTTATCTCATTTTGCGTACCAGATCGCCCAGTCGGGTGACCTGCAAAATAGTGTCGACGGCATCCCTCCGCTCCTTGGAAAGAAACGGACGGAGCGCGAGCAACAGATCGTTGCGGTAGTCGGTTTTGGATTTCGGCAACACACTCTTTTCGGGAGGCGGCGATTGCGGCATCTGCATTCCGCGGAGCAAATTCATCATCTGCGGTAATTTGGAAAGGACTTCCGGGTTCGTGAGCATTGACGAGAGAATGTCGGATCGCGGCGGCTCTGCATCGTTGCCTGTCGTCGTTTCTTCCTGCTCCGCGTCATTTGCACCCATGCCGCGTAAAATTCCCTGTAAACGATCCATCAGGGCAGGGTCCGATCGCAGCTTTTCTTGCAGCAGTGCAAACGGTGAAATTTCCTCGGCACCCGGCTCTTTTTCATAATTGGTATTCATGGCAGAGCCCTCCTCAGCGGTGGTGTTTGCTTTGCTTATATTCCGTGTAGGCGAGATTCATTTTCCGAATATCTTCCTCTGTCGCGCCCGAGAGAACCCGACGGATGCTCTGAATATCGCTGGAATGAATCCCGAATGAGCCGGGGTCGATGCCTGCTTCCTGCGCAATTTGCGAAATGAAGGCGGTCAGTTGTTCATCGTTCATGGAAAGAAGGCGGCGGATCGCCTTTTGATCGATTTGCATGAGAGTACACCTCTTTCTGATTGGATTTCATAGACAGTATATGGCGTCCGATTTTTGAATGTGAGCCGAAAAAAGATTCCCGTTTTTGAAAAAAATATAGACAAACGTCTGCAAGTTTGCTATAATGGAATAGACAGAAAAAGCAGGAGCAACCACATGGACTTTTTGATTTTTTCGGATTCTCACGGCAAGCGAAACAGGATCGAGCGCGTTTTGGACCGACAAATCCGGATGCCGGACGCGATCTTCTTTTTGGGCGACGGCATAACGGATCTTGACGACCGGGAAAGAGGGATCCCGGTTTTTCGGGTGCGCAGAAACTGTGATTGGAGAATCGGAGACGCGGAGATCCCGGAAGAACTGATCCTGACTTTTGAGGGCAAACGGATTTTGCTTTGCCACGGGCATCGGTTTGGCGCAAAGAGCGGCACGGCAGGCTTGCTGCGGGCGGCGATCGGGCAAAACGCTGACTTCGTTTTATTCGGACACACGCATTCTCCGTTTTCCGAAACGGTACCTGCCGGGACACAGATCGGCACGGAGTTTTTGGAAAGACCGGTGACCCTGTTCAATCCTGGCAGCATCGGTTACGGTGGCAGTTTCGGCTCGCTCCGTTTGACCCAGCAAACGTTTTTGCTTTCCCACGGGACACTTTAAAATTGAAAGACCGAAGAAACGGAGATGAACCGCTTCTTCGGTGGATAAATTTTTTCATCCGGATCAGAAAACCGAAAATTCCGTTTCTTCCTGTGCGGAATCGGGTAGACCGGTTGCCGATTTGTAGACGCCTAAGACGGCGGCTTCCAGTTCGGCGCGAAACTGCGCGTGGATGGGATGCACGATATCCCGGTAGGTATCATCCTGATTTCTTCGGCTCGGCATCACGATAAAAAAACGCTCCCGCGCATAAATGACTTTGATGTCGTGAACGGCGAGCTGACCGTCGAACGTGACCGAAACGATCGCGCGCATAGGACCTGATTCAAAGAGCTTTCTGATTTTGACGTCGGTGATTTGCATACCGGCTTTTCCTCCCGTATGATGGAATGCGAACCTGCCATTATTATACAGCATTTTCATTTTCTTTATTCATTTTCTTTCTTTACTTCGGAATAGAATAAAATAGAATAAATCTTATTCCAAAAAAAGGAGAGCGGTACAGTGGCGTTACCAAACACAAATTTCGGATCTGAGAAAATTGCCCGGATGCTTCGCGGATGCAGAGCTGTCTGGATGATCGGGATAGGCGGAGTGAGTATGTGTTCTTTGGCGGAACTCTCTCTGCAACTCGGGTTTGCGGTCGGCGGTTCTGACCGCACGGACGGCGAACGTCTGGATCATTTGCGCAGTCTCGGTGCCGAGATCCGGATCGGACACGGGGAAAGTATTCCCGCCGGCTACGGTGTCGTGGTTTATACGGTCGCTATTTCAGAGGCAAATCCGGAGTATTGTGCCGCACTCCGGGGCGGGATTCCTCTGATCTCGCGTGCCGACTATCTCGGGTTTTTGATGAGTTTATATCGGGAACGGATCGGAATTGCCGGGATGCACGGGAAAAGCACCTGTACCGCTATGTGTGCAACCGCCTTTGAAACGCAGGATCCGACTGTCTTCTGCGGCGCGGAATTACCCGCGTTCAACAACCATCCGTGCAGGATCGGATCCCGGAAGGAACACTTCATTTTTGAAGCATGCGAATATATGGATTCATTCCTGCATTTTTTGCCAACCGTTGCGGTCATTCTCAACATCGGGTTGGATCATGTGGATTATTTCCACAGCATGGAGCAGATCCGGAAGTCGTTTCTGCACTTTGCAAATCTGGTCGGTGAGAGCGGAACCGTCATTTACAATGCGGATGACCCGGAGTGCGTTCGAACGTTGGAATCCTGTCAAGCAAAAAAAATGACCTTCTCAACCCTTCATCCAGACGCGGATTTTTATGCCGACCGAATTCGAGCGGAACACGGAAAACTTTGCTTTGATTACTACGAAAAAGGCGAGCAAAAAGCTGAATTATCGATACACGTATGCGGAAAACACAATGTTTACAATGCGCTGGCGGCAATGGGCGCGGCGAGAATTTGCGGAATTCCGGTCGGGCTTGCGGCAGATTCTTTGCACCGTTTCAGGGGTGTTAAGCGGCGGATGGAATTACGCGGCTATTGGAACGGCGCACCGGTTTACGACGATTACGCGCATCATCCGGATGAGATCCGGGCAACGCTGGCAGGAGCGAAAGCATTGGGGTATGAACGAATCCTTTGCGTCTATCAACCGCATACGTATAGCCGAACGGCAGGACTTTTTGAGGAGTTTGCCACGGCGTTCCGGGATGCGGACCGGGTTCTTTTTGCAGATATTTATGCCGCACGGGAAACGAATGAGAGCGGCGTCAGTTCCGAAAAGCTGGCAAGCGCCGTCCGCGAGAACGGCGTCGACGCGAGTTGGAGCGGAACGGTTGCGGCAACTGCGGGGCAGATGCAATCCGAAATACGGGAGGGCGATCTGGTTCTTGTGATGGGAGCCGGCGATATTGAAAATCTGTTTTCTATCGTCCCGCTTACGGAAATTGAAGAATAAGAATAAATCTTGTTTTAGAAAAATAAAATAATCCGTGCATTCTTTTGCGATTGCACGGATTCTTTTGCTTTTGGGGGGGAATGGTCTAAACGATCTGAAAAAGGTAGAATTTCAGATAATCGGTCTCGGGGATATTCCAAAGGATCGGATGATCGGGACTTTGCTTTCTTCCTTCGATCTGCCGAAGCGCGACGCCCGCGTCGGACGCGGCATTGTGCAGCATTTGTCGGAAGTAGGTTTCGGTCATAAAGTGAGAACAGGAACAGGTCGCGAGATAGGAACCGCGGCTCAGAAGCTGCATGGCGCGACGGTTGATCTCCCGATAGCCGCGAATGGCGTTTTTGAGTGTGTCCCGACTTTTGGTGAAAGCAGGCGGATCGAGGATGACAAAATCGTAATTGAATTTTCCGTTTTTCGCATACGCAGTCAAAAGATCGAATACGTCGGCACAAATGAACTCCGTCTTGCCGGAAAGTCCGTTTTTTTCGGCGTTCCGCTTTGCTGTGGCGAGTGCGTCCGCGGAAATGTCTACGGCGGTAACGTGTTTTGCTCCTGCCTGCGCGGCGTTGAGCGCAAACGATCCGGTGTGGGTGAAGCAATCCAGAACGCGTCGCCCGGCGGCGATTTTACGGATCGCGGCGCGGTTGTATTTCTGATCCAGAAAGAATCCGGTCTTTTGTCCGTTGATGAAATCCACCTCATAGCGGATCCCGTTTTCTACGATCTTGCAAAGGCCGTTGCTTTTGTAATCGAGGTCGGGGGCGTTCCAATAGCCCTTCTCGCCGGATAAACCTTCCAAGCCGCGGATGGGAGACTCGTTCCGCTCGTACAGAATCCGGATAGGCGCGTCAAACTCCTCTCGCAGGATCCGGATGAGCAGTCGATAAAGAAGTGGTTTGATCTTTTCGATCCCGAGACAGAGCACTTCGCTAACGAGTACGTCTTCAAACCTGTCGACAGTCAGTCCCGGGAAGGCGTCTGCCTCGCCGAAGATCAGGCGGCAGCAATGGAAATCGGTCTCCCCCATTACCTGTCGGCGGTAGGCGATCGACCAACGAAGCTTGCGTTCCCAAAACGCCTCGTCGAAGGCGTCGTTTGCATTTTTGGAAACGATACGCACCCGAATCTTGGAGTGACCGTTGTAAAATCCGGTGCCGAGATAGGAACCCTTCGGAGAAAGAACGTCAACAAGTTCACCGTCGGTCAGTTCCGACTGTTCCGAACAAATCTCATCGGCATAGACCCATACGTGTCCGCCTCGCAAAAAGTCGGCTCCTTTTTCGCTGACGGTGATTTTCGGAAATAAACGCATAAGATTCCCCTTAAAACAATGAAGATGTCTTATTATATCACAGCCGGGGCACAAAAGCAAGTGCATATCAGCCGGTTTGGTTCTTTTTTTGAAAAGAGAGCCGATATGTCGGTCGATCCTCTTTGCTCGCAGTACGATCAAACGGTAAAAATCTTTTTTTGTACAATTTGTCGAAACGGAGAAAATACAACTGGTTTTTTGAGCAAAATGTACAAAAATAAAAATCTTGTTTTGTATGACCTGAATGGGAATGCAAAGTCGAAGTTGGTAAACATTATTTACCTTTTCTGTGCTTGGATCGGTTAAAAGCCGATAGAGCAATAAAAATAAACAAAAATTGCTCTCAGTCGAGTCAAATTGATCAAAACGCCGTAATTTATATTTACCTTTTGCAGACTTTCTCTTTTTTTAATATTTGTCGCAAAAATAAATGTTAATTTTTTTTGAATTTTTATGAGATAAATCGTGAATTTGAGAGATGCGAAATTGGATTCACACATGATTTTCCGTCTCTTTTCGCTTGACAATTCGCGGTCGTTATGGTATCATATCATATATAAAAAGGGCTAACTATGCCGTTTTTCGGGTTCTACCCGGGAAACAACCGATTCTGTCGCGTGCCCATTTCGCGCGGCGACCCGGGAAGATGCCGGGATCGGTCATGACGAAATCATTTCAGGAGGAAACCAAAATGGGAAAACGAACAATCACAAGAATTTTCTGCCTTGCGCTGGCGGCTTTGTTTCTTGTGAGCGGAGCATTGGTCGTAACGGTCGGAGCTGAATCGGCGTTGACATCTAACCTGACCGAAAAATCAATCTATGACTACATCGATACCCTCAACACCGATTCATACGAGCAGTATCGGGTCGAACACGCGGAGTATTTCGAGAACGTACCGGTTCGTACCGGAAACGAAATTGCTTACGTGTTTGACGCTACCGAAAACTGGGAGTTCTGGACGGGCGGCGTCGACAGCCGTGGGTTCGGATCCGGAAACCGAGTGTCGCAGGATGCTGCGTCGGGCTGGGTTCTGACCGATACCGACGGAAACACCTATACGATCGAGGAGGCCGCCGCGGCGGGTTATACCGTTTCCAATCTGGCGTCGATCGGCACCTACGACGGCGTGGACGCGCTTTATACGCCCGGCAACGGAAGCGTGACGTGGACGTTGGATCTCGTCTCGGCGGGCATCACAGAGCCGGGGCTTTACACGCTGACGTTGGAATATTATCCGATCGCCGGCAAAACGATCTCCATCGCGCGGGAGTTCTTTATTAACTATGAAGCGCCGTTCACCGAAGCGCGTTCTTTGACTTTTGCGAAGGTTTGGGAATCCTACCGCAAGAACGGCGACACCGTTTCTGCGCTTTACAAACCGGAAAAGAAGATCCAGAAAAACGCCGATAAGCTGGAAGCGGAGCTTTCGACTGTCCGCAATGAAGCCGTAGCGCTCGGATTGACGGTTCGTGAGGGAACGGATAAGGACGGATGGAAGTTCCTTGAAATCGATCAGCCGGCGGTGCAAACGCAGGCGATCAATGAATTTACCGAGAAATACGGTCTGCGGTTCTTTGAAATTGATGACAACAACAATGAACTTCGTCCCACGGCAATGCAGGCACCCTCCTGGCAGGCATACGCTCTGCGTGACAGCGATGGGTATTATACGGAAGATTTCGGGTTCCTCCTGACCCCCGATGAAAACGGCACCATCACGATCACGCTCAAAGGGATCAACGAGCCGATGGCGCTCTCCGCGTTCGTCCTGACGCCCTATACCGTATATGATTCCTACGAAAATTACATTGCCGATATAAAAAATAATGTAGGAGACCATCCGGGATCCAGCACGCTCAAAATCGAAGCGGAATATACCACCGCTACGTCGACCAACGTGGTTTATCCGGTGGAAGACCGCGCGTCTGCCGGAACATCTCCGAACGATACAACGCGGACGCTTTTGAATACGATCGGTACTGAAAAATGGGAAACCGCCGGACAGTGGGCGGAATACACCTTCCGGGTGGATGATTCGGGGCTTTATAACGTTTATTCCCGGTTCAAGCAGAGCTATCTGGACGGTATGTACGTTTCCCGTTCGTTGCAGATCTTTACCGATTATGCAAGCAAAGCCGACTATTTGGCGGCGCATAACGGCAGTGCCTACGGCTACTACAACGGGATCCCGTTCGCGGAAGCGGCGCAGCTCCGGTACGATTACGACAACAGCTGGCAGATGACGGGACTTTCCAATACCGATCCGAAGGACGGTAAGAATTACTTTGAAATTTATCTGGAAGCCGGCGTCGTTTATACGTTCCGGTTTGAGGTTACGCTGGGTTCGATGAGTGAAAAGATCCACCAGATCGAATCCATCCTGAACGCGCTCAACGATGATTACCTGAACATCATCAAACTCACCGGTTCTTCTCCCGACTCTTACCGGGATTACAGCTTTATGACGCTTCTGCCGGATACGATCGTGGATATGGCGCGCCAGGCGGAAAATCTGACCAAGCTTTCCACCGAACTGAAAAAGAACACGGCGTCTACCTACACGGGTATCTGCGATAAGTTGGCGGATCTGCTCAACGATATGAGCCATGATGAAAACGCCATTGCAAAGAACCTGAAAAACTTCAAGAGCTACGTCGGTTCGCTCGGTACTTTCCTGACCGACGCGAAAACGCAACCGCTGCAACTCGATTACCTGCTGATTCAGCCCGGCACGCAGAAAGTGCCGAAGGCAAATCCCAATTTCTTCCGCACCCTGTGGCACGAGATCATGGGCTTTATCCAGAGCTTCTTCCGCGACTACAACAATATGGGCGCGAAATCGGATATCGTATCCAGTGAAAAAGTGGAAGTCTGGTTGGCATACGGCCGCGACCAGGCGCAGGTTATCCGCAGTTTGTGCACCAACAATTTCACAACGGCGAGCGGCATCGCGGTTGATCTGAAACTGGTATCGGGCGGCACGCTCCTGCCTTCCATTCTGGCGGACATGGGACCGGACGCCTATATCGGTCTGGGTCAGGCGGAGGTTATCAACTACGCGATCCGGGGCGCTTTAATGAATATTGAAGATATGGACGATTACGATAACGTCGCCGAAAACTTCAACGACGCGGCGATGGTGGTTTTGCAGATGGACGACGCAGACGGCGTTACCCACTGTTACGGACTTCCCGAAAACCAGCAGTTCCCGATGATGTTCGTGCGAATTGATATTCTCGCGGATCTGGGGATCGAGATCCCGAAAACGTGGGAGGATGTCTATATCGCGCAGTCCACATTGGAATCGAACAACATGGAGATCGGTATTCCGACCAACTACAAGATCTTCCTCTATCAGCTGGGCGGTGAACTCTTTGCCGATAACGGAATGCGGATCAATCTGGATTCTGTGGTCGGGCTCGAAGCGTTTGAGACCATGTGTAATATGTTTACGCAGTATTCGTTCCCCTATTCCTTCAATGCGGCGAACCGTTTCCGTACCGGTGAGATGCCGATCATCATTGCGGATTACACCACGTTGTATAACCACCTGAAAGTTTTTGCAACCGAATTGGACGGAAGCTGGACGTTCGTTCCGCTCCCCGGGTACGTGCAGGAGGACGGCTCGATCAACAACTGCTCGGTGTCCACCTCTACCGCGACCGTTATGATAAAGGGAAGGAAAAACGTTTCCCGTGAACGGTACGATTCGGACGAAGCATACCGGCAGGCGCTCAGAGATGAGTACGGAACGGTTTGGACTTTCGTGAAGTGGTATTCGGGCGCTGAATGTCAGGTCGATTACGCGACCGAAATGGTGGCGATCATCGGCGATTCCGCAAAGCACTCCACGGCAAACGAGATCGCTCTCGAAAGTATGCCCTGGACCGAAGCGGAACGGATTGAAGTGATCAAGCAGTTCAGCAACCTGGCGTCCATTCCGAACTACCCCGGTTACTATATCATTGACCGTTATACCAACTTTGCTTTCCTGTCCGCATATAACGACGATGCGGATCCGAGCACGGAACTGTTGAGCTACATCAACACGATCAATAAGGAAATTACCCGGAAGCGTGAAGAGTTCAATCTGGAAACGCTCCAAATCGGGCAAACCCTTGCCGACAAACGTTCGGATCAGGCAAATCGCGCTCTCTCGATCCTGGCGGATCGGTTTGGCGCAAGACAGGAAGGAAGCCAATATCGGGTCGCGTATGATACGGCGCGCTCGGGAATCGTCAACCGCAAGATCGAGGATCTGGAAAGTGCGGCGCTTCAATTTGCCAAACTTCTCGGCGGAGATGAGCTGAAAGCACTCTTCGAATTCCGAATGAACGGAACGGTGGCCGAGCAAAAGAACGCGGTCGCGCAGATCAAAACGCAGTCATGGTTCATTTATGTCAGCAAGCAGACCGCCGAGCAGAACGCCAAGAGCGGCGGTTATGAGATCGATTCTTTGAACGAGCAGCAGCTTGTCTACTTTATCGCAGAGTGCCTGGCAAATATTGCGGGCGCGCTCAAAAGCTACTGATTGAGATCAGTCGGAAAATCTACAAAGGAGAATGTATATGTCAGCGAAAAAGACAGAATACAAAGCTGTTGCAAGAAAAGATCTTACCTACCGTGCGTGGATCTGGAAAGAGATGAAACGCAACTGGGTTGCGTATCTGATGATTTTGCCCTATGTGCTTATCTTCACGGTTTTCACGGTTGCTCCGGTGGTGCTTTCCATCTTCATCAGCTTTACGGACTTCAATATGCTGCAAACGCCGAACATCGTTTGGCTGGAAAACTACATCAACCTGTTCTTTGCGGATGATATTTTCCTGATTGCAGTGAAGAATACCTTCATCTTCGCCGTCATCGTCGGACCGGTTTCCTACCTGATGTCCTTCCTTGTGGCATGGTTCATCAACGAGCTTTCCCCGCGGATCCGTGCGATCGTAACCCTGATTTTCTACGCGCCGTCCATTTCCGGACAGGTGTATCTGATCTGGGGTACGCTTTTCAGCGCGGACGCATACGGCTGGGTGAATGCGACGCTGTTGGAACTCGGCTTTATCGATACGCCGATCGCGTTCTTCCAGGACGCGGACTACGTGATGCCGCTGTGTATCGTGGTCGCGCTCTGGACCTCTCTGGGAACCGCATTCCTTTCGTTTATCGCAGGTTTGCAGGGAATTGACCGCGCGCAGTATGAAGCAGGCGCGGTGGACGGCGTGAAAAACCGTTGGCAGGAACTGTGGTATATCACGTTGCCGAATATGCGGCCGCAGCTGATGTTCGGTGCGATCATGGCGATCACCGGCTCGTTCGGGTTCGGAGGGGTCGTGACCGGACTTTGCGGATTCCCCTCGGTGGACTACGCGGCGCATACCATTATCCACCATTTGGAGGACTACGGTTCGCAACGGTATGAGATCGGTTATTCTTCGGCGATTGCCGTGGTACTCTTTACGATCATGATCGCGTCGAATACGGTCGTCAAGAAGATGCTTTCAAAGGTAGGTAACTGATATGGCGAAATTAAGAACCAGAAAGCATAAAGTCGTTCTGTCCCGTTCGGCGGGAGGTGACGCGGGAATAACCGTCATGCTCACCATCCTCGGTTTGTTCATGGTTTTGCCGATGGTGTATGTGATTATGCAGGCATTCAAACCGCTCGACGAACTCTGGATGTACCCGCCGCGCTTCTACGTGATGCGGCCGACGTGGTCGAATTTCAGAGATCTGTTTACTCTGATGAATACCTCGTGGGTCCCGTTCTCGCGCTACATTTTCAACACGTTGTTTACATCCGTGATGGGAACGTTCGGGCATCTGTTCATCGCTTCCATGTGCGCATACGCGCTGGCGAAGATCAAATTCCCGGGGCACAAATGGATCTTCAAAACCATTCAGACCTCCCTGATGTTCCACTCCACGGTCACGGCGGTCACCAGCTTTATTCTGATGAGTGCCTTCCATATGATCGACACCTATCTGGCGATCATCATTCCGGCGTGGGGTTACACTCTGGGGCTTTACCTGATGAAACAGTTCATGGATACCAACGTATCCGATGCGGTTCTGGAAAGCGCCCGGCTGGACGGGGCAAGCGAGCTTCGCACCTATTGGGTGATCGCGATGCCGATGGTCAAACCCGCATGGCTGACGCTGATCATCTATTCGTTCCAGACCTTGTGGAACGCGGGTTCTTCCATTTATATCTATTCCGAGCAGCTCAAATCGTTCAACTACGCGATCGGGCAGATCACGGCGGGCGGTATCAAGCGTGCGGGCGCGTCGGCTGCGGCAACCGTTCTGATGATGATGGTACCGATTCTGGTATTTGTCATTTCGCAGTCGAACATCATCGAAACCATGGGTTCGAGCGGTATGAAGGATTAAGGAGGTCAATATGAAAAAAGTTACTTCGCTTTTGCTTGTCGTATTGGCTGCCGTTCTGGTGATCCCGGCGCTGACCGTATCGGTCGGGGCGTCCTCCGCATACCAGACCTACACCTATTCCATCGACGGAGAAGCACTTTATTCCCCGGATGCCTATACGGCGGTGAAAACCGTTTCTGCGGCGGATATGGGACTTCCGCTGGTAGGGGACGAAAAAGTCTCCGCACTCAGCAACCCGGGTGACTTGATCACCGATACGGAAGGGAACTGTTATATCGCCGATACGGGGCACAGCCGGATCATTAAGCTGTCCCGGTACTACGAGTACGAGTATTCCATCTCCACTTTTGCAAACGGTTACGGCATTCAGGACTCCCTGAATGAACCGCAGGGCGTCTTTGCGTATAACGACGCTAACGATCCGGAACACCCGAATCAGCTCTGGGTTTGCGATACCAACAACAACCGCTTGGTGGTGTTTGACCGTACAGACGCTTCCTTTATTAAGATCGTGAGCCAACCGGAGAGCCAGTTGTTTGACGATGACGCGGTCTATAAGCCGGTCGCGATGGCGATCGACCAGTACGGACGGATCTACGTTGTTTCTTCAACGACCTACCAGGGCGTTATCGTGATGGATCCGGACGGGAAATTCGTCGGATTCATCGGTGCGCAGGCGGTTACGATCAGCGCGTGGGAGATCCTTTGGAGAAGATTCCAGACGGATGAGCAGAAAAAGCTCTCCCAAAAGCTGATCTCTACCGAATATAATAACATCACGATCAACGAAGAAGGGTTCGTTTACGTTACGTCCAGTTCGATCGCGGAATCCTCCGTGCGGAGCGCGATCAACGGAAAGAGCAAGGACGGAACCTATCTGCCCGTGAAGTTGCTCAACCCGGCAGGCGAAGAAATCATGAGAAGAAACGGGTTCTGGCCGCCGGCAGGTGAAATCGACTATTCTACCGATCCGACCGATACGTACAGCGGCGTTTCGCGCGTGACAGACGTTGCGGTAGGGCCGGAAAAGACCTGGTCGATCATCGACGAGAAACGAAATAAAATCTATACTTACGACTATAACGGCAACCTGTTGTTTGCTTTCGGTGACCGCGGTTCCATGCTCGGAAGCATTTCCAACATTGAAGCGATCACCTATCAGGGAACCAACCTGCTGGTTCTGGATAAGGGTTCTACCAGCGGTCTGATCGTTTATGAGCGTACCGAATACGGAGATCTTCTGATCGCGGCGATCGCCGCAGAAAACTCGCTGGACTACAATTACGCCATCGAGTGCTGGAAGGCGGTTTTGCAGAGAAACTCCAACTTTGACGCGGCATACGTCGGAATCGGACGTTCTCTTTACCGGAGCGGTGAATACAGTGAATCGCTGAAATATTATGAAACGGCTTACGATACGGAAAGCTGGTCGGAATCCTACAAGGAAGTCCGGAAAGACTGGATGTCCAAGTGGTTTTTCCTGGTGGTTGCGCTGATCCTGGCTGTCGTTGTCGGCGTTGTCAAATTCTTCGCCTTTGCGGCAAAGGTCAATAAGCGGGTCGCCATCAACGGAAAGGCGCGGAAAACGTTCTGGCAGGAAGTGATCTACGGTTTCTACGTGATCTTCCATCCGTTTGACGGATTCTACGACATCAAGCATGAACGCCGCGGCTCGGTTCGCGCGTCCCTGCTGTTCCTGGGGATCACGATCCTGACCTTCTTCTATCAGGGGATCGGTCAGGGCTACGTGCTCAACCCGACGCATAAGGTCGCAACCATTTTGAGTCAGGTCGTTTCGGTTCTCGTTCCGGTGTTCTTGTTTGTTTTGGCGAACTGGTGCCTCACGACCTTGTTTGAAGGGGAAGGCAGTTTCAAGGACATTTTCATTGCCACTTGTTATTCGCTGGTTCCGTTACCGCTGTTCATCATCCCGGCAACCATCTTTTCCAACTTTGTCACGTCCAGTGAAGCGAGTCTTGTTAGTTTCTTCGGCGTGATCGCGTTCATCTGGGTCGGCGTGCTGGTATTCTTCGGAACAATGGTGACGCACGATTATTCCCTGATTAAGAACTTTATCATCATTTTGTCCACGATCGTGGCAATGGCATTTATTATCTTTATCGTTCTGTTGTTCAGTATGTTGCTTGCCAAGCTGGTATCTCTTGTCACCAACCTGATCACGGAAATTCAGTACCGAGCGTAAAAAGGGAGGAGAATCAAGATATGAAATTCAAACAAAAAATTCTGTCCCTCTTTTTAGCGGTCCTGCTTTTGACAAGCGCATTTTCCACGGCGGCGGTATTGAACGTTTCGGCGGCTCCCGCAACTTTGGACCGTGCGGGAATCCAACAGTACTACATCAAAACCATCGGCGCCAAAACGCCGCAGGAAAAACTGGATACGATGACGCTGGGGCTTTCCAAATACGGCTATGAGCTGTATTACGATGCTGTCAGCGGAGAAGTGGCGGTTCGGGAATCGGCAAATCACAACAACGTGCTGTTTTCCAACCCGTACGACGTTTCCGGTGCGAACGCAAAGGGCGGATCGGACGGAAAGACCACCAGCGTAAAAGAGGAACTCCTTTCGCAGGTGATCATCCGGTATTCGGATATCACCACCAATCAAGCTGTCGATATGTATAGCTTCGAGTGGGCGGCGATGAAGAATCAGATCAGTGTTTCCAAGATCCGGAACGGTATTCGCGTGGAATATACGATCGGAACGGAAGCAACTCGAAAACTGGTGCCGAGACAGTTGTCGGCAGACAATTACGAGAACATGATTCTCAAACCGATCCAAGCCGCCAAGGATGAGGGAAAACTTTCCGCTAAGGAAGAATTCAACTTCCTGCAATTCCAGACCTACTATATCGAGAAGAATCTGGATAAAGTCAGAACCGATGCAGAGCGCACGCAGATGCTCAAAGATTATCCGATCGTTGCGGAATATCCCATCTACGTGCTGGATGCTTCCGACGGAGAAAAATCCCAGAACATGATCGAAACCTTCATCAAAGAATGGACCGAATACAGCTTTGAGCAAATGGATGAAGATCATGAAGCTACGGGATATGAAGCCGAAGACGAAGAGCTGCCGGTCTTTAAGCTGGCACTGGAATATACGCTGACCGAAATCGGATTAACCGCGCGGATGTCCTGCAACGGTTTGCAGTATAATATGGCGAAATACCGGCTGGAAAATATCAGCATCCTGCCTTATATGGGCGCGGGCAACGCCAAGAATCCCGGCTACAATTTCTTCCCGGACGGTTCCGGCTCGCTCTTTGATTTCGAAATGCTTCGCTCCAAAGCAACGTCTGTTTCCGGGAACATCTACGGAATGGACTACGCACTGCACGATATTTCCACCTTCAATATGACCTATCAGAAGGTGATCCGGATGCCGGTCTACGGAACGGTGGCAACCGAGGTGATCCACACCTATACCGACAAAGATTCCGGAAAGGAAATTTCGGTTTCGGATACCGTTCAGCCGCTGAGCAGTTTGTTGGAGAAAGGGTATACGAGAGATCAGATCCAAACGAAGACCTATCAGCGCGGATACGTTGCGATCATTGACGGCGGCGAATCGCTCGGAAAACTGATCACGATGCATGAAGGAAGCCGGAGCGAATACGCAACGGTGAAGAACGAATTCAATCCGAAGCCGAAAGATAAATATGATATTTCGGATTCTATTTCGGTCACGGGAAGCAGTGAATGGACGGTCGTTTCGGATCGGAAATATACCGGA
>CAMYUQ010000026.1 GCA_947302045.1 uncultured Clostridia bacterium | reverse complement strand
GATAGACCCCAACGCCTGCCGATACCGGCAATTCATAAAGCGAGATCTGCCGTTTCCCCGTACGCGCCTGCGCACCCGCGAACCGACCTGCCGTCCGGATCGGTTTGAGAATCCGCACTCTGCTTTCCTGCTCCGGCACGGCAACCTCTCCCGACGATTCCCGAACCCGTTCGGCTTCCTTTTCCAGAACCGCTTCGGTCGCCTCCCGTCCCCAACGGTCCAGAGAACGGTAGGATTCGATCAGGGAAATTTCCCCGTCCGTCAGCGTATAGTTATTCGTGTTCTCCGGCATTCCGGTGACGATATATTCCACCGAACAATCCAACGCGTTACAAATGGAAATGATATTTGACAGTTTCGGAGATTCGTTCATCCCCGCCATCAATTTGCTCAACGTTCCGAGTGGTATCCCGGACAGCTCTGCGAGCTGATCGTTCGTCAGCTTTTTCCGGCTCTTGATTTCTTTGATCCTATCGATATAAGTTTCCATTTTTACGCCTCCGTTTTCCGATTACGGTTTCATTATATCACATTATTTTCGATTTGTAAATAGTTTTTTAAAAAATTTTTCTTTTTTTGGAAAAAACCTATTGACAACCGCATTTGAATGTGCTATAATTACGTTAGAAAGTTCCAATAATGGTATTTTGGAGGATATAATGAACAAAGCATTCGACGAAAAAGCGTTTTTCTTTTCCGATAGCGGAATTTATCCGGGATCCATTTCGATGCGCATTTCCGGCCGTAAAAGAGCACAATGGACAACCCGGCTCCTCTCTCTGCTGGCTCTTCTGACAAGCGCAAAAGTTCGCACGGCATGGAAAGTGGGAACGGTGGCGCTGTGTCTTGTCGGCATGATCGGCTTGATCGGCGGAATGGAAGCAGGCGTTCTCCCTCTTCCGGCAGGACTGCTTTTGGGAGCCGGTCTGATCGGCATTGAATTTCTCTGTCTGCGCAGGAAATAAAAATTTACCGTTAAAAAGCCGTCTTTCTGTCCACGGGCAGAAAGACGGCTTTTTGATTCAGCGCAAGCATTCGGCAAGAGCTTCCCCGATCTGCACGGCGGCGCATTCCGCCTCCCCGACCGTGTTGGCTCCCGATCCGATCACAAGCAGCAACGCATGGGAAGAAAGCTCTTGATTATAGGAAGAACGCCGCAATAAGACCGCTCGCATGAAAACATTTCCCTCCCAGTTCATCTCTTCCCGGAGAGCGAGCGCGAGCATATAGTTTTTCTGCCAGCCGGGGTAGTCGCTCCCCTCCGCATTGCTCCCGACAATCGCTATGGTCTGCGCCGCTTTTCCGGAATCCGTCTCTGTGACCGGTCGGATATAATTTCCGTCCGAATCCAGGATCGCGTCCCGTTGGACGTCGATCACGAGCCGGATGCTCGGATACCGTTCCAGCCATGCGGCGATCACTTCCGCGGCGTTCGCATACGCGCCGAGATTGGAAGCGTATGGACTTTCCTCTGCGGCGTGAACGGCCGGTATGCCCGCTTTGCAAAGCGTTTCGCACAAGATCTTCCCCGCCGCCGCAACCGTCCGGGTCGGATCGGTGCTGTACGTGGTACTGCCGAGGGGCGCCGGGATCTGTTCCGATTCGTCGATTTGGTACGCCTGCTGCGGATGGGTATGTAGAATCAATACCAGCGGTTCCTCCCCTGCCGTCAGTGCTTCCCGAAAAAGTCCGATGGGCAGAGTTCCCTCGGGAAGCGCAAAGGTCGTTTCATTCCGTACGCCGGAATCCGGATAGGTGCGGCTTACAATCGGGGTGGCATTCGAGGGTTCCGGTGCTTCCGGCAAGTCATCACCATTTGGCAAGGTTGGTTCTTCCGTTGATTTCCCGGTCGATTCTTCTGTCACCTTCGGGATGGATCCGGCAGGCCCCTCCTTTTCATCCGGAGTTTTTCCGCGCTTCCAGACCTGACTGACGGCAAAAGCCGCTATCAGGATTGAAATACAAATCAGAAAAGCAAATACGGTCAGCCCGGCTCTCCCCACAGGTCTATGCAAACGGATCTGTTCGGGGGCGGCCGGCAACGCGGTGTGCTCCTGCGGTTGTTTTTTCATCTTTCTATCACTCCTTTTTTCTGCATTATATGTCCGCCATGCGCGATTTATGACAAGCCCCCGAGCGTTGCCGCCTCGCCGGCAAAGGCGAGATTCAAAGCGTCCGCAAGCAGAGACGCCGCGAGGCGAACCGTTTCATCCCCGTTGCCGGGCGTCACAAACAAGCGGACTTTATTTTCCAGAATTTCCTGAAGCTTTCCGTCGGGTGAATCGATCCCGGCAAGCTCCAAAACGTCGCGTACCAGCGCGGAAGAGGACACCACGGTCGGGACGCCCACAGAGATCACCGGAACCCGCACCGTTTCCGGCGTGATCGCGGTGCGGTGATTTCCAACGCCGGATCCCGGAATGATCCCGGTATCCGAAAGTTGGATTACCCCGAAGAGATGATCAATGCCCGAAGCCGCAAGAGAATCAACGGCAATCAAAAGATCCGCAGATACCGTCTGCACGGCAGACGCCAGCAGTGCGGCGGCATCCATGCCGGTCTGTCCTTGGGCTCCGGGTGCGAGCGCATAGACCCGACAGCAGCGCAGGGCGTCAAAGAAGAAGGGATCCCGGTCGGACAGATGCCCTGTCACGCAAATCTTCCGGGTTGTCAGGCCTCCAAGCGCGTCTGCTGTCAGATCCGCATTTCCAAGCCCGGCGACCAGAATACAGAGCGTTTCTCCGCTTTTTTTCCGGCAAAGCCGTTGTGCCGTACGCCGCAGTTCTCCCGCTGTGAAAATTTTGATTTCGCGCCGCAGATCAAAATCGAGCCGATCGATCGCGCCGCAACAAAGCGTGATATAATTTCCAACCGGTTTGCCGATCTGCTCTGCCGCTTCGGGAGTCAGAACCTTCATTCGATGGACCGTCAGCGCTCCGATTTTCTCCTGCCGCTGTTCGATTCCGGGAATCGTTTTTTTCAGTCGGTCAACACACTCTTTTGCAAGATCGCTGTTCCGCATTTTCCCAAAATCTTCCATTCTCAAATCCCTCCACGGCTTTTCCTTTTAATTTTCCGGGAATTTTAACAAAAAATACATGAAAAACTTTGGAAAACTCTTGAAATCATTTCAAAAATCATGTATAATATAGAAGATAGTCGATGATTGCGAACATTTACCATTTTCTTTTCTGAGGAGGTTTCCAACTGCCATGAAGCGGATTTTTGCACTTTCTCTTTGTCTGGTACTGCTTGTCAGCTCTGCTCTCGGGTTGCTGACGGGTTGTTCATCGTCCAATACGTCCGACAAAGGGGCTTACATTACGATGTATCTCAACAGCGAAATGTATGACTTCGATCCTGCCAACGGGTATTACAACAACGACGTTGCAAACGTTCTGGAACTGATCTATGAACCGCTCTTTACCCTGAATGAAAAAGGCAAGGTAAAACCGGCGCTTGCAACCGGATACAAAACGTTTACCGATGACGAAGGTTTCCATATGGAGATCTCGATCAAGAGCGCCGTTTGGAGCAACCAGTTCCCGCTTACGGCAAAAGACGTCCGTTACGCATGGCTTCGGTTGCTCGCTCCGCAGAACCATTACGAAGCTGCCGCGCTTCTGTTCGATATCAAGAATGCGCGCGCTTACAACCAGGGTACCATGTCCCAGGAAGACGTGATGATCGAAGAGGTGGAAGCGCAGGTGATCCGCATCACCTTTGAGGGCAAAATCGATACCGACGCATTTCTGGTGAATCTGACCAGTATCGCAACGGCTCCGCTTCTCTCTTCCTATATTCAGGGCAATGATGACTGGGCGAAAAAGGCGGCAACCATCAACACGAACGGTCCTTTCACAGTCAGCAAGATCCGTTACTATGAAACCGAAGAACGCGCTTCGGATGACAACGCGATCCAGAGCGACGGGACCGCTAAACCGGGATCCTCGAAGTCGACCGTTCAGAAGATCCGGTACTTTATTCTGGAACGGAACCCCTATTACGACCGGGATCTGAAACATGACAAGGTCGACAAATACGTTAAGCCCTACCGTATCTTGGTGGACTGCACGATGAGCGCTGAGACGATGTTGGAAGAATATCAAAGCGGATATCTCTTCTATATCGGGAACATTCCGCTCTCGCTCCGCAACGATCCCTATGTGCAGAAAAACGTAAAGATTTCGGATTCGCTTTCCACATTTACCCTTTACCTGAACGAAAATGCAACGATCGGCGGAACCAAGCTGTTTGCAAATCAGTCGGTTCGCCAAGCTCACTCTCTTGCAATCGACCGGGAAGCGATCGCGAAAGAAGTGGTCTATGCCGAACCTGCAACCGGGTTGGTTGCTCCCGGCGTCTTTGAAACCGTAACGTCGGGCAGTTTCCGCGAGGCGGGCGGCAACCTGATCGGATACACCGATTCCCTCGTCTCCACGTCTTCTCCTCTTGCAGCCCCCGCACAGCTCATCGGAACGACCCAGAATCTGGATCTCGCCAAACAGCTGCTCTCTTCCGCCGGGATCAATCCCGCAATGTATTCCTTCTCGATCAGCGTTGCAAGCTACGACGAAGTGCAGATCAAAATGGTGGAAATGATCGTTGAATACTGGAAGCAGCTGGGCTTCCAGGTCTCTGTCACTCAGCTGCAAACGATTCAGAACAACGACTTCCGGGATGAAGACAGAGACGGAAAAGACGATAACGTTCTGGATGTTTGTGACGATCTTTACACGGAAGCGATTCAGCGCGGAAAGTATGAGGTCATTGCTCTGGATTCCTGCGCAACCGTTGCAAGTGCCTATTCGGTGCTCTCCGGCTTTGCGATCGGATTTACGGGAAGCAACCGGGTGGACGAATACGATCCGCACGGTCATGTGACCGGTTACAACAGTTCCGCCTATAACGATCTGATGGAAGCCGTTTATTTCCTTCCCTATTTCCATGAATTCCAAGCCGATCCAAGCGAAGAAATGTTTGAAAAGGAAGAGACCAACCGCTATCTTGGGTTCGGATTTGAAAGCAAAGCCGCTTATCTGGCGGCTTACGCAAGAGTCAAAGCCGTGTATGATGCCTACGGCATCACACCGGACGGGAACGTAAAGAATCAGACGCAGCAGAAAGCGTTCCTGCTCCATAAAGCGGAAGAGCTTTTGATGCGGGAAATGCCGGTTATTCCGGTGGTGTTCAATCAAAACGCCGTGATAATCAATACCAAGTATCTCTCGGGCGTGACGACCAAATATTATGCACCTACCGATTTCAGAAAGACAAAGCTGAAGAAATACAAGAATTACACCTACGTCTTCTATAAATTCCCGGACGTCAACAAGGATAATTACGGTTTGACCGAGGAACCGGGAACAAGCAATTAAACAGTTATTTCAGTAAAACAAAACAGATGCGGCGGGGAGAATCGCTCTTCGCAGAGGAATTCTTCCCGTCGCGGATGCAAAACGCTGTGATGAAGTGAGCAATTTGCCGAACCGATTTTAACAGAGAGCGCCGCCATCGGCTGGGAGCGGTGCAGATCGGGCAAAGCGCATTTCCCTTCGGAGCGGGTCGTGTGAAAGCATGGCACGGTGACGACGCCGTTATTTGTCGGCAAAGTGTTGGCTTTGTGCCAAAAGTCGGGTGGTACCGCGGAGTTTTCTACGCTTCGTCCCAATGCTCTTTGGGAGAGGCGTATTTTTATTTTGATACTTTATAGGAAGGATATGGATATGAAAGAAAAGCTGGAACAAATGAAAGCCGAGGCACTGGAACAGATCCATGCGGAAAACGCCGATCTGGAACAGATCAAGATCCGGTATCTCGGAAAAAAAGGAGAGCTGACTGCCGTTTTGCGCGGAATGGGAGCACTTTCCAACGAGGAACGTCCGAAAATAGGGCAACTTGCCAATGAGATCCGCGCCAATATTGAAGCCGCAATCGCCAAAAAGGCGCAGGAGATCCAATCCAAAGCGTTGGATCTCAAACTCAGATCCGAACGGCTGGACGTTACCATGCCGGCAAAGCCCTTGCCCGCAGGTCATCTGCATCCGCTGACGCAGGTGCAGCGTCAGCTTGAAGAAATTTTTATCGGTATGGGCTTTTCGATTGTGGAAGGTCCGGAAGTGGAACTGGATTACTACAATTTCCAGGCGCTCAACATTCCGAAAGACCATCCGGCAAGAGATACGCAGGATACCTTCTATATCACCGATAACATTTTGCTTCGCTCCCAGACCTCGCCGGTGCAGGTGCGTACAATGGAACATCGGAAGCCGCCGATCCGGATCATCTCTCCCGGTCGGGTTTACCGGTCGGACGCGCTGGATTCGACGCATTCGCCTCTGTTCCATCAGCTGGAAGGGCTTGTCGTCGACGAAGGGATCACCATGGGTGACCTGAAAGGAACGCTTGAAGTCTTCGCGAAAAAGATGTTCGGAGAATCCACCCGGATCCGGTTCCGTCCGCATCACTTCCCCTTCACCGAACCTTCGGCGGAAGTGGACGTTTCCTGCTTCGTTTGCGGCGGTTCGGGTTGCCGTCTCTGCAAGGGAGAAGGCTGGATCGAAATTCTGGGGGCCGGCATGGTGCATCCGTTCGTCCTTTCCAACTGCGATATTGATCCCGAAAAATATTCCGGATTTGCCTTTGGTCTCGGGATCGAGCGGATCGCCATGGCGTCCCTCGGCATCGACGACATTCGGCTCTTCTACGAAAACGATCAGCGTTTTCTGAGCCAATTCTAAGAAAGGAGCGTAAAACAGAATGAATCTTTCCAGAAACTGGCTTTCGGATTTTGTCAATACCGAAGGAATCGACAATCACACCTATTGCGACCGCATGACCGCGACCGGCTCTAAGGTCGAGGGCTTCACGGTGCTCGGTGAAGATATTGAAAACGTGATCGTTGCCAAGATCACCCACATGGAACGGCATCCCGATTCGGATCACCTTTGGATCTGCCGCGTCGACGCGGGAGACAAATACGGTCGGGATATTCAGATCGTGACGGGCGCGCAGAATATTTTTGAGGGCGCGATCGTTCCCGCCGCACTGCCGGTCGCGAAACTGCCCGGCGGCGTGGAGATCAAAGCCGGAAAGCTCCGCGGCGTGGAATCGAACGGAATGCTCTGCTCGATGGGCGAACTCGGGCTGACCGCGCACGATATGCCCGGCAAGGAAGAAAACGGCATCCTGATCCTCGACGCCGAATACGAGGCGCAGATCGGCAAGGATATCCGCGACGCGCTTCTGCTCCGCGATACGGTCGTAGAATTTGAGATCACTTCCAACCGTCCGGACTGTCTCTCGGTCATCGGTTTGGCAAGAGAAACCGCCGTTTCGTTTGAAAAGGAACTGAAACTGCCTGTCCCTACCTTCAAAGGGAGCGGGGACGGCGACCGTGTGGAGAACTATCTGCGAGTAGAAAACGACGCGCCCGATCTCTGCTATCGCTATACGGCGCGGGTGGTCAAGAACGTTCGGATCGCGCCTTCTCCGCTCTGGTTGCGGATGCGTCTGCGCGCTTCGGGCGTGCGTCCGATCAACAACATCGTGGATATCACCAACTACGTTATGCTCGAATACGGTCAGCCGATGCACGCGTTCGACTACCGCTCGCTCGACGGCGCGCAGATCAAGGTGCGCCGCGCCGAAAATGGGGAAAACTTCCGTTCGCTCGATGACGTGGATCATACGCTTGATTCCTCGATGCTTGTCATTGCCGACGGTAAAAAAGCGTGTGCGCTTGCCGGCGTGATGGGGGGCGCGAACTCCGAGATCACAGAGGAGACCGCGACCGTGGTGTTTGAATCCGCCTGCTTCAACGGTGCCTCGGTACGCGTCACGGCAAAGAAAAACGCCATGCGTACCGAATCTTCCGCACGGTTTGAAAAGGGACTCGATCCCGAAAACTGTCTGCCCGGTCTGGAACGCGCCTGCGAACTCGTCGAACTGCTGAACGCCGGCGACGTGGTGGACGGGATCATCGACGTCTATCCCACCAAGGCGGCGCAAACGATTCTTCCCTTCACGCCCGAACGCTACAATGCCTTCCTCGGCATGCAGATCCCAACCGAACACATGGTCAAAACGCTGACCGGGCTCGGATGTGTCGTGAAGGACGGCAAGATCGCAGTTCCCTCCTACCGCGCCGATCTCGGCTGTATGAATGACATCGCCGAAGAGGTTTGCCGGATCTACGGTTACGACCGGATCGAGGCGACCCGCATGAACGCCGAAACGACGCTCGGCGGATATAATCCGAAACAGCAGTTCCAACTGGACACCGAAGATCAGCTCGCAGGGCTTGGGATCTCGCAGATCCACACCTTCTCGTTCATCAGTCCCAAATATTACGACAAGATCCGGATGCCGGCAAACGATCCGCTTCGCCGCAGCGTCGTGATCTCCAATCCACTCGGCGAAGATACGAGCGTGATGCGCACAACCGCCCTGCCCTCGATGATGGAAGTCCTTGCCCGCAACAACAATTTCAACAACGAAAAGGTCCGTCTGTTTGAACTTGCGACCGTTTATCTCCCCCATGCGGACGACAAAGAACTGCCGGACGAGAAACGGGTTCTGACGCTCGGCTTCTATGGAGAAACCGATTTCTATGCGCTCAAAGGCGTTTGCGAAGCGGTCCTGAAACGCGCGGGGATCGTCGCGACCTACACGGCGGAAAAGGAGAATCCCGCCTACCATCCCGGCAGATGCGCGAAGATCTTTGCCGAGGACGGCACCTGTCTCGGTATCTTCGGGCAGGCGGACCCGCGCATGGCCTCCAACTACGGATTCGGCATTCCCGTGCTGATCGCGGAACTTTCGTTCGATGAAATCCAGACGCACGCCAATTTGAAAAAACACTATCAGCCTCTGCCGAAATATCCGGCGACAACGCGCGATTTCTCCTTCGTTTGCGACGAAGAGATGGAAGTAGGCGCGATCGAAGGCGTGATGGCAAAAGCGGGCGGCAAGTTGGTGGAGAATGTGACGCTCTTCGACCTCTACCGCGGTCCGCAGATCGGCGAAAACAAAAAGTCGGTCTCTCTGCGCGTCACTCTGCGCGCGCCCGACCGGACGCTGACGGTCGAGGAAGCCGACAAGGTCACCAAAAAGATCCTGAACGATCTGAAATTCAAGATGGGCATCACCATCCGGAGCTGACCGGTAGAATAAAAATCGGGCGGGATCCTTTCCTCGGAAAGGATCCCGCTCCTGTATAATTATTTCCCGTACGTTGCACTGTTTTTGATTTTACGGATCTGCGCAAAAGTCTCTTTTTCGCCCTGCTCCGCCAGCATCCGGAGCCAACCCTCGAGCAGGTCGGCAGTGTCGGGATGCATCCGGGATCGGGCGTTTCCATTCAGGAAATACTGCAACGGATGGCTGTCTATATACTGTTTTCCTTGATAAATCTTGCTCGCGGCGACGCGGTCGCAGAACATTTCCTTAACGTAGCGCATCGGCATCGGAACAGGTTCATACCGCTTTGTTTCCGGATTCAGATCGGTCCAATACTCGAAATGATGGCGGTTTCTGCCCTTATGGTGCATCCATGCTTCCGAATAGCCGTAAAGTTCCCGCTCCCGCTCGTTCGGACTGCGGCTCCCCTGATAGAATCTTGCGCCGGGAATAAATTCGGTAAATCCGTATTTGGAAAGGTCGTGAAACAATCCCTGCCAGCCGATCCCGACGCGAAAGCAATGCCGGATCACCAGATGACGATGCTTTGTAATGGTTAAAAAATGTCGGATCGGGTGGATCATACGCAAGCTCCTTTCAAAAAGGCGGCCGTTTTGCTAAAACTCTGCTCCAAACAGTTACTTCCCGGAAAACGAAAAATATCGTTCGGCATTCTCATAGCAGATCCCGGAAATGATTTTCCCGAGCATTTCGGAATCGTTCGGATAAAGCCCATCCTCGACCCATTGCCCGATCAGATTGCAAAGGATCCTGCGGAAATATTCATGCCGCGGGTAGGACAGGAAACTGCGCGAATCGGTCAGCATTCCGATAAACGCACCGAGAATACCCAGATTCCCAAGTGCCCTTAATTGCGCTTCCATGCCGTCTTTTTGGTCATTGAACCACCATCCGCTGCCGAGTTGGATCTTCGAGCGGCATTCCGCGCTCTGAAAACAGCCCATCAACGTTCCGAGCGCATAAAGATCGTTCGGATTGAGCGAATAGAGGATTGTTTTGGGAAGTGCGTTCTCCTGTTCGAGCGAATCCATCAGTTTTGCGAGCGGAGACGCAAGAGATCCGTCCGCGATGCTGTCGAACCCGGTATCGGGACCGATTTTTCGATACATTGCCGTGTTGTTGTTGCGCATTGCTCCCACATGAATTTGCATACACCAGCCGCGTTTGCTGTATTCTTTTCCGAGAAAATGCAAAAGATCGGTCATATAGAGATTGACCTCGGCTTCGGTCGGTTTTACCCCGGAAAGAACGTCCGCAAACACTTTTCCGGCGTCTCCCGCTCCACACGGTATGAAATCCAAGCCCTGATCCGAGAGGCGACAACCGTTTTCATGGAAGAAGTCGATCCGGGAGATCAGCCATGCTTTCAGATCCGCATAGCTCTTCACCCCGATCTTTTCCATATAGGGCAAGAAAGTGTCCTTATGAATGTTGACGGTCTTATCCGGGCGGAAGGTCGGCAGCACGCGAACCGAAAAGCCGCTTTCACGGATCTGCCGATGGTATTCCAGCGTATCAGCAGGATCGTCCGTTGTGCAAACGACCTTAACGTTTGAGCGTTCCATCAATCCTCTCGCCGAATAGCCGCTTTTCCCGAGCAGTTCGGTGCAACGATCATAGATCCGGTCGGCACTCTCCGCCGTCAGGGATTCCTCAATTCCGAAATAGCGCGTCAGTTCCAGATGCGTCCAATGATAGAGCGGATTGCCGATGCAATACGGCATCATTTCGGCATACGCCCGAAATTTTTCCCGCCAGGTCGCAGTTCCCGTCACCAACCGTTCTTCGATCCCGAACGAGCGCATGGCCCTCCATTTATAGTGATCTCCTGCCAGCATCACCTCGCCCAGATTTTCAAACCGGTGATCCTCGGCGATCTGCCGGGGGTCAAGGTGACAATGATAGTCCATGATCGGTTGATTTTCCGCGAAGGTATGATAGAGTTTTTGTGCCGTCTCCGTTTGCAAAAGAAAATTGTTGTTGATGATCGTTTTCATAATACCATCTCCCCCGTTTTTATGGACCGACCTTGATATATCCGTTCTCAAAAATCAGCTCCGTGCCGAGATCGGCGGACAATTTTTGATACTTCCGAAAGATTTTTTCGCCCTCTGATCCTGTTGCAAAATACGGCAGTCCCTCGAGCTTTTCATCTCCCGTTTGGAATCCGAGTTTGACCGGCATAAGAACCAGTTCGGTCAGTTTATCGCCCTCAAAGGTCAATTTCGGGAGCACGGTCAGGAAATTCTTTTCGTTGGTCTGCAAACCGATCTTGCCGCCCCTTGATCTTGCCGCGAGTCCCTCCTTTGCGGTTGCGTTGACATCCACGCCGTATTTTTCCAGAAAATCCGGCGGAAGATACGCAACGCGCATTCCCTGATAGATGAAATCACCGAGAGAATAGAAGATCGGTTTGCCCCGGTAAAGTTCCATGCCGCGCAGTTCGTGACAACCGCCGCCGAAGATCGCTCCCGCTCCCGCGTCGATCGCCGCGCGACAGAATTCTTTGAGGTAAGTCGGCGGTGCGACCGCAGAAGTTCCCTCTTCATCGTGGCAATGAACCATAACCAGAACGAGATCGTTTTCCTCTTTTGCTTTCCTAATATTGCCGATCAGCCGATTCAGATCTTTTTCGTTGCACGCGGATCGCGGTGCATCCGGATCGGTCGTAAAGGTCGTATTTCCGAAAACAAAGACCCCTTCCGGATCCGGGAGAATAAATCCTGTGGCAATGTCTCCGTCGCGTGCAAAGTTGAGCGCAGTTGACGCGGCGATCCGTTTCAGATCTTCCATCTCCTGCTGCGAAACGGTAAATGCGGTTTTGTGGCGCAGATAATTGACGCCCGGACGAGCCGCAAACACTTTGCTCCCGACGCCCGCCATCGACGCCGGTTCCATGGAAGTATCGACCGCAAAGACCGCAACGGTCTTCCCGTCTTTGAGCGTGATAATCGCCGGCTTTTCGGCATCGGACAAACTCCTGCCCGTACCTGCGTGTGCATGCCCTTTTTCATCGAGAAAGTCGATCGTTGAAAGCATTCCTGCGTAGGAATAATCCATACAGTGGTTGTTCGCCGTGCCGTAAAAATTGAATCCGAACGATTCGAGATACGGGAAGAGCTCCTTTGCCGTATTGAGCCAGGTTCCACCCGAATACTGATTCGCAAAGCCACCGAAATTGGATAGATTTGTTTCCAGATTGGTAATCTTTATGTCGCATCCTTCAAAAAATGCGTCGAGAGATTTTCTTTTTTCACCATACTCCGCCGGGAAATCAGCTTGAAACAATGAATCACCCGTTGCAATCACCCTAACTGCCATCTGACCCCTCCTGATTTTTATCACTTTTCGAATTGTCCTCTCTGACGTCCGCTATGCTCGACAGGATCGAAGAAAGCAGAATGATCGCCCCTCCTCCAAGTAGCGGATACGCAAGCTTATCTTTCCCTGCGCATACGGCGACAACACCCGTTACCACCGAGGAAAACGGCATCAGAACCGCCACGACCGACGGGTTTACATATTTGAGGGACTGTGTCCGGATGATCCATCCGAACGCACTGATCAGGATTGCCAGCCCCGCTATACTCAAAAGATACTTCCAATCCAAAGAGAATACGATCGCCTCAATCGGTGCTCCGTTTACCGTGATCCGGTCAAGCGCGATGATAGCAACTCCTGAAACGACTGCATTCATCCAAATCTGTATCATAACGTAGAGCATCGCGTCCAGCTTTTTGGCGTAAACGCCCGTCGCCGCGATATTCACGCCGTAAAGGATCCCTGCAAGCGCGCACAGAATCTCCCCTTTTCCAAACGAAATACCGCCCGAAAGATTCAAACCGCTCAGAATGAAACATCCTGCAAGGCACAGAATACTCGAAAAAACGGTCAAAAATCCAGGTCTTTTCCGGATAAACAGGAAAAGCAGGATCGGTACGACTACGCAGGAAAGGTTTTCCAAAAATGCATATTGTGTCGGCGTTGTGTATTGCAATCCGATCTTTTGCAATAGATTTGCCAAGCCGACGAAAAAGCCGGTCGGCACGGCAATTTTGAGATAGGAAAGATTGAGCTGCCTCATTTTCGGAATGCAGATCAGCGACAGCGCAACGGCGGAAAACAGCGAAGCGATAAACGAATAGGTCCCCCCCGAGTAGTGCTCCAAAAGATCGGAAGTCAATACCGGATAGATTCCCCAGATTAAGATCACGAAAATGATTCCGCAATAAGCGATCAAACGCCTTTGCGAACCGGGGTTCTTTTCGGCAACTACCGTTTCGGTTCTCATTTTTCCCATACGTGATCTTCCCGTTCGGAATAGCCGAGCTGTATCAGAATTCCTTTGAGTGATGCCACGGCGCAATCGAACGCTTCGTCTGCAGAAGCAAATTCATATTCGTTCTTCAATTCGTGCCGGTCGATCTGCTTATAGGCAAGAAATTCAAACAGGTGCGGCTCCAACGAAAGAAAGGTTTCGCCCTCTCTCGCCGCGTCTGCAAGCCGGATCACTTCTGCGATCTTTCCGTCGCCGCATCCTCCCGGAACGATGGATTTCTTCGCTCTTAACGCATCCTTGATATGCAGATATTCAAGCGACGGAAGCGTTGCCCGCATCCCCTCAACCGGATCTTGATCGTTCATAACGTAATTGGCGGGATCGAATACCCCGCGCAGGTCAGGCAGTGCACTCAGAAGATCCCTCACTTCGCTCGGATTCTGCCCGTAGATACCGGTCTCGTTTTCGTGGCAAAGATTCACGCCCGCCTCTTTTGCTTCATCCAGCAGGATCCGCATCCGGCGCAGGACTTCCGTCCGGCATTCGGCGAGCCGCTCCTGCGGGACAAAAAAGCTGAACATCCGCATATTTTTCGTGCCGAAGATCTTACAAACCTGCAAGGCGCGGCGGAATTTTATAAGGTGATCCTCGAACGGTCGATCAATATCGTATTTCCCGATCGGGGACCCGAACGACGAGACGCGAATGCCTTCCTTTGCAAAGGTATCGGCAATCTTTTCCAGCTCTTCGTCGGTCTTTTCCAGCAGTCCTCCTCCGATGTTGCGCGGTTCGATATAGCCGATCCCGTTGCGCTTCAACGCAGCGATCTGCCCCTCGATCGTCTCTGACGCTTCGTCCGCAAAAGCGGACAGAATAAACTTTGCCATACCGTTTTACTCCAAACGTTTATTTTACAATCTTCCGCAAATGACGGAAGCTCTTTTCCATCTCGCCGAAGGGATCTTCCGTCAGGGCGGCATTATCCTGCTCGACCAGCGCATTCTGAACGCCGATCTCGCGGCACTTTTCATAAATCGCCCGGAAATTCAGAACGCCTTCTCCGCACGGGCAGATACTTCTTTTCTCGTCCTTTGCCATATCCTTGAAATGAACGTTCGGCAGGCGTTTACCCCCGATTTTTTCAAGATATTCCACGGCGCTGTACCCGGCGAATTCCACCCAATAGGTATCCATGATAAACTGCCAATCCGGACAGCGTTCGAGCATCTCGTCAAAGATTATCGCTCCGTTCAGGGGCTCGAATTCAAAGCTGTGATTGTGATACGCAAAGTACAGCCCTGCGTCCAGAATCTTTTTCACCGGCGTTTGCAGTTGGCCGAGGAAGGTTTCAAACCCGTCCCGACTTCCACGGTATTCCTTCGGCATCGAACCGAGTCCGATCACCGGGCAACCGAAAATTCTGTGCTCGGCAATCAGCGCTTCCGTTTCATTCAGAATCCGCTCATACGGCACGTGAGTACAAACGATAGGAAGTCCGCTCTCTTCGCTCACCTCCCGCAGAAATTCCGCCGGCATCGGCGCCGCACCAGACAGTTGAACGTTCTCATATCCTATTTTTTTGATTTTCGCAAAACTTTCCCGCAAATCTTCCTCGGTTTTCAGGAACGTGCGAATCGAATATAACTGCGCTCCAAGCTTCATTTTCTCTTCCTCCATATCGTCATTCACAAAATGCTGTTCGCTGTCCGCTTTTTCGGACGGCGTTTTTTGATTACAAATTAAAAACTTCCGTTATCGCATCGAGCGTTGCGTCCACCAGCAGTTCTCCACCCTCGTGTCCGACATAGCCGGATGAGATATACGCGCTGTAATGCCCGTTTTTCTCGGCAAGCGCCGTGGGCAAATACCCGAAGGAACCGTTGGTAAGCTGCAACAGGAAGGTCTGACGCGCAGCACTTCTCGCCCGGATCTGATTGCCGAAGTTAAGGAACAGTTCAAACGGGTTGGTTGCAAACGCAAGATTTCCGAACCGCACCACATGAAATTCAATCGGAAGCGTGTTATACAGTTCCTGCACCTTGTAACGCTGTAAGTTGCCGGCGTAAATATAAAGCGCGGCGGAATCGTTGTAATCAAGCCGCTTTCTGTCTTTGAAGAAATCCCTGATCGCCTGTTCAGAAGCGTCTTTCTCCGCGTCGGTTACACGGCGAAGCGGCAGTTGCAGATTCCGCACCGAATGTTTGTGAACGGCCGAGGTATGGATCTCTCCCGCTTCTTCAAGCGCCATCTCGATCTCATGAAACACCCGTTCCCCGATTTTCCAAGTTCCCTTTACGTCGAACATGGAAGGATCGGCGTCGCGGACTTTGGGACTGATGCGGATGACGTTCGGATCCTTGATCGGCGTTTCGGGTTCCACCCAACGGATCAGATCTCTCGGACATTGGTCGCCTGCCGCCGCGCAAAGGGGCAGCAAAAAGAGGTCTTTTCCGTATTTCTCACGGAGCAGAATCTTGACCTTTCCCCAATAGTCCGAGGAGATCACGCTTCTCTGTTCCATGACCTGTGCCGGGCAGGCGATATTGGCAACCACACCGGTCAGCTTTTTCTTCTCATCGTAAACGAACATCAGTTCGATGCCGCTGTCGTTGCCGGCTTCGAGTTCGGTAAAGGTTGCGCGATCGGCGTCGCCCCACATTTTTGCCGTTCCGTCCGAATAGCAGACGCGTCGATTCATGCCGACGGCGGCTCTCCCGAATCCGGCGGCGTAGCCACCCGCTTTTCTCGATTTCCATGCTTTCACAATCGTTTCGGAAATCGCTTCCGCAAGGTAGTCGAACGCATCGTCCGAGCTCATGCAATCGCCGGACGTAACCTCCGGGATATACTCGCAATCGGCAGGCATAAATTTCCGAATTATTTTCAGGGACCCACTGTCCACGTTCGGGAAAGGTCCTTTTCGGCGATACGTATAAGAATTGTGAATATGTACAGCGCCAATGATGATCTTACTCGCATCCAACCCGATATCTCCGACTTTTGCACGCACTGCCTCTACCAATTCCGCGCTGATCCCCACGACATCGCAAGAACAGATCACCGTTTGCTCCCCGTCCGCTTCGATCGCAAGCGCGGTCACCGTCAAAGGCGTTTCTACCTCAGTCGTTGCACGCTCGAAAAATTCTCCGTCCAATGCAATTTTTTGTTTCGGCGTAATATCCGTTTCCGCCCAACCGAATTGAATGTTTCCCATTTTCCTTCTTCTTCCTTTCTTATGCTTTGTAAGGTTTCGATCAAACACGGGAACCGACCGCATTCAAACGCCCGTGTTTCATTTTTTTCTACTTTACATTATAGCACTGTTTTTCCGGGAATTCAATAGCTTAATTTTATGATTTTTAGCGTTTTCCTACGATATTTGACAAACAGACCTTGCAGGATTGCTCCTGCAAGGTCCGTTTCATGATATTTTGTTTTCCATCTCGGGTGCTTTTGCATAGAACCCGAATCGGTGATAGCGATACGATCAGTCTTTCAATGCTGCCTGAGCGGCTGCCAGACGTGCGATCGGCACGCGGTAGGGCGAGCAGGAAACGTAATCAAGACCGATGGTGTGGCAGAATTCCACCGACGTGGGATCGCCGCCGTGCTCACCGCAGATACCGCAGGAGAGACCCGGACGGGACTGACGACCGAGCGTGACAGCCATCTTCATCAACTTGCCGACGCCGATCTGATCGAGCTTCGCAAACGGATCGTTCTCGTAGATCTTCTGATCGTAGTACGCGCCGAGGAACTTGCCTGCGTCGTCGCGGCTGAATCCGAAGGTCATCTGCGTGAGGTCGTTGGTTCCGAAGCAGAAGAATTCCGCTTCTTTCGCGATGTCGTCCGCGGTCAGTGCTGCACGCGGGATCTCGATCATCGTACCGACCTGATATTTCAGGTTGCTCTTCGCGTTCGCGATCTCTTCATCCGCAACCTTGACCACTACGTCTTTGACGAACTTCAATTCCTTGACTTCGCCAACCAGCGGGATCATGATTTCGGGAACGACCTTCCAATCGGGATGTGCCTTCTGGGTGTTGATCGCCGCACGAATGACCGCTCTGGTCTGCATCGCCGCGATTTCGGGATAGGTGACTGCCAGACGGCATCCGCGGTGACCCATCATCGGGTTGAATTCATGCAGACTTGCAATGATCGCCTTGATCGCTTCCACCGACTTGCCCTGCGTTTTAGCCAGGAGCGCGATTTCCTCTTCGGTGGTCGGAACGAACTCGTGGAGCGGCGGATCCAGGAAACGAATAACGACCGGATATCCTTCCAGTGCATCGTAGAGTTTCTCGAAATCGCTCTGCTGCATCGGCAGGATCTTTGCCAGTGCGGCTTCTCTCTCTTCAACGGTATCCGCGCAGATCATCTCACGGAATGCCGCGATTCTATCCGGCTCAAAGAACATATGCTCGGTACGGCAGAGTCCGATACCTTCTGCGCCCAGTTCGCGCGCTTTCTTCGCATCTCTCGGCGTATCGGCATTGGTGCGGACTTTCAGCTTGCGGTACTTGTCCGCCCAGCTCATGATTCTGCCGAAGTTGCCGTCGATGGTGGCATCAACCGTCGGAATAGCTTCGCCGTAGATGTTACCGGTCGAACCGTCGATCGAGATCACGTCGCCCTCGTGGAAGGTCTTGCCGGCGAGCGTGAACTTCTTGTTTTCTTCGTCCATGTTGATGTCGCCGCATCCGGAAACGCAGCAGGTTCCCATGCCGCGGGCAACCACTGCCGCGTGGGAGGTCATACCGCCGCGAACGGTCAGGATGCCCTGAGCGGCTTTCATACCGGTAATATCTTCTGGAGAGGTTTCCAGACGAACCAGAATGACCTTCTTGCCTGCTTTCTTCCATGCCTCTGCGTCGTCAGCCGTGAATACGACCTGTCCGCAAGCGGCTCCGGGAGACGCGCCGAGACCTCTGCCGAGCGGTTTCGCCGCTTTGAGTGCCTTTGCGTCGAACTGCGGGTGCAGAAGCGTATCGAGGTTACGGGGATCGATCATCAGAACCGCTTCTTTCTCGGTTCTCATGCCTTCGTCAACCAGGTCGCAAGCGATCTGCAAAGCCGCCTGCGCGGTTCTCTTACCGTTGCGGCATTGGAGCATATAGAGCTTGCCGTTCTCAACGGTGAACTCCATATCCTGCATATCGCGGTAGTGATCTTCGAGGATCTTGCAAACGCGGATGAAATCTGCGTAAGCCTGCGGGAACTGCTTTTCCATCTGGGCAATCGGCATCGGCGTACGAACACCTGCCACAACGTCTTCGCCCTGTGCGTTCACAAGGAACTCACCCATGAGCTTCTTCTCGCCGGTACCCGGATCACGCGTAAACGCAACGCCCGTACCCGAATTGTTGTTCAGGTTACCGAACACCATCGGCATGACGTTGACGGCGGTGCCCCAGGAATAGGGGATGTCGTTGTCGCGGCGGTAAACGTTCGCGCGGGGGTTGTCCCAGCTGCGGAAGACCGCGCGGATCGCTTCGTAAAGCTGTTCCTTCGGATCGCTCGGGAAATCCTTGCCGAGCTGTTTCTTATATTCTGCCTTGAACTGCGTCGCAAGCTCTTTGAGGTCTGCGGCGGTCAGCTCAACGTCGTAGGTAACGCCCTTCTTTTCCTTCATGGCGTCGATCAGCTGCTCGAAGTACTTCTTGCCGACTTCCATAACGACGTCGGAGAACATCTGAATGAATCTTCTGTATGAGTCGTAAACGAATCTCTCGAATGCGGGATCGGGGTTGCCCTTGATCATTGCCGCAACGACCTGGTCGTTCAGACCGAGGTTCAGAATGGTGTCCATCATACCGGGCATGGATGCGCGTGCGCCGGAACGAACCGATACCAAAAGCGGATTTTTCAGATCGCCGAATTTCTTTCCGTTGATCTTTTCCATTTTTTCAACGTAGGTCATGATCTCTGCCATGATGCTATCGTTGATTTTTCTGCCGTCCTCATAATACTGGGTGCACGCCTCGGTCGAGATCGTGAATCCCTGCGGCACGGGAAGACCGATCTTGGTCATCTCGGCCAGGTTCGCGCCCTTGCCGCCGAGCAGTTCGCGCATGGATGCGTCGCCCTCGGTAAACAGGTAGCAATACTTCTTTGCCATGTTGGTTGATACCTCCGTTTTTTTGATTTTTGACATGGTAGACTTTTTGCGTGATATCACGCCATAGTACTCGAACATTATATCACATCTTCCCTTTTTTTTCCATAGTTTTGGCTCTATATTTTCTGCGCCAAATTGTAAACATTTTATGAACGAAAGAGTAAGGGCAGAATTACCGTTTGACAAAACCGATATCTTGTAGTATAATAGCATGATGAAGATCTCCTCTCACCACCCGTGAGAGGAAAAGGCGGCGGATCGCGCGGTTCTTCCCGTGGCGCGTGATCGGGCGCCTTTTGGCGTACCGCCGGAAAGGACGTTTTTCAAATGGCTGATATTTTTGATTTATTCCGTCAGATCGCAAAGAAAGAAACTCCGTCTGCCGAACCGATCTCCCACCTTCTGGTCGGGCTCGGGAACCCCGGGACGAAGTATCGGAACACCCGCCACAACGCGGGCTTTCTGGCGCTGGATTTTTTGGCAGAAACCTACGGGATCCGCGTGGATCGATCGCGCTTTCAAGCATTGACCGGCGAGGGGTATGTAAACGGTCGCAGGATCCTTTTCCTCAAACCGCAAACGATGATGAACGCTTCCGGGCTTGCCGTCGGTGAAGCCGCCGATTTCTATCAGATTCCGCCCGAGCGCACCATCGTGATTTCAGATGATATTACCCTTCCTGTCGGCGGGATCCGGATCCGGAGAAAAGGGAGCGCCGGCGGACACAACGGACTCAAAGATATCATCGCCTGTATCGGCAGCGAAGATTTTCCGCGCATCCGTCTCGGCATCGGCGAAAAGCCGCACCCCGACTATGATTTGGCCGATTGGGTCCTTTCGGATTTTTCAAAAGCGGAGCAGGAAGTTCTGAAAGAAACGTTCTCCTCCCTCAAAGCCGGATTGGATAAGATCCTCGACAGGGTGGTCTCCACGGGATTGTTCGCGATAGGTGCGGATCTTTCCAGAGCAGGAGGGGACCTGAAGGAGG
>CAMYUQ010000025.1 GCA_947302045.1 uncultured Clostridia bacterium | reverse complement strand
CCCTGCGCGTGACCGGGAAAGGCAATAAGGAGCGGATCGTCTATCTCAATGCCGCCTGTCGGGACGCATTGGAAGAATATCTGGCGGAGCGTCGCGGTCCGAGATATGCGTCGGTTCGAGACAGTGCGCTTTTTTTGAGCCGGTTGGAACAGCGGATCAGCGTGAAAACCGTGCAGGCGTTGGTATACAAATATCTGGATCTTGCCGGATTGGAAGCCAAGCACTATTCGGTGCATAAACTGCGCCACACGGCGGCAACGCTGATGTATCAGTCCGGGAACGTGGACGTGCGCGTGCTGAAAGATATTCTGGGTCACGAACAACTCAATACCACGCAGATTTATACGCACGTCAGCAACCGCAGTATGGAAGAGGCGATGGAGCAAAATCCGCTTTCGGCAATCAAAGCGCCGAACGAGCAAAAATCCGAAGGTTAACTTCGGATTTTTTGTTAAAAAGCGGTTGCATTCGGTCGGATACTATGGTATAATAAAGTGGAAATAACTTGGAAAAAAGGATCGGTCTTTTTTCATGATAGTTCGCAATCTATACCCCGGAGCGATGGCGTCCAACTGCTATTTGCTCACGGTTGGGTCAGATGCCGCCGTTGTGGATCCGAGCGCACCCGTTGCGGATATCCTTTCTGCGTTGCGGGAATCGGGCGCGACGCTTTCCGCGATCCTGCTCACGCATGGACATTTTGACCATCTGTTCTCTCTGAAAGCTTTGCGAAAAGCCACCGACGCGCCGGTTCTGATCCATGCAAACGATGCGGATCTTCCGGACGACCCGGAGAAAAATATGTTCAAGCGAATGTTCGGAATGCCGAGGAAATTCGGCGCGCCCGATCGGGTTTTGCAAAGCGGCGAAGAAGTCCTGCTCGGCAATGAACCGATCCGGGTCATCCATACGCCCGGGCATACCGCAGGGAGTGTCTGCTTTCTGTGCAACGGTGAATTTTTGTTGACAGGCGACACCCTCTTTGCCGATTCCTGCGGCAGAACCGATCTTTACAGCGGCGACGAGGAAGCAATGTTTGCTTCCCTGCACCGTTTGCGCGCGCTCCCGTCCGATCTGTGCATCTATCCCGGGCATGGAGATCCCGCCTTGCTTGGACAAGCTCTTGATAATGTGATCTACTGAAACAAAAAGGAAGGTGTCCTATGAATTTTGATCAACTTGCAGAAATGCTTTTTCCGAACGTAACCGAAACGCCGGAGGATCTGGAACGCCGCTATCCGCCGCGGAATCTGCCGGAGGGGGCAAAGGTGACCCGCTTTGCACCAAGCCCGACCGGTTTTGTCCATTTCGGCGGTCTGTTTCCTTCCACGATCGGCGAGCGTCTGGCGCACCAGAGCGGAGGCGTCTTTTATCTGCGCATTGAAGATACCGACGCCAAGCGCGAGGTGGAAGGTGCGGCGGAAGGGCTGATCCGGACGCTGGCACATTACGGGATCCACTTTGACGAGGGCGCGATCCTCGGTGCCGACGGTAAGATCTGCGATCAGGGTGCTTACGGACCTTATCGGCAAAGCGAACGTGCGGAAATTTATCACGTGTATGCCAAACAGCTCGTCAAAGCCGGCAAGGCATACCCGGTGTTCACGACGCAAGAAGAACTGGACGCGCTGAACGCGGTCGATAAAAAAGCCGAGATCAAATCCAAAAACTGGCAGGAGGATTCGGGCAACCGCGCAGAGGAACAACAAAAGCAGAGAGAAATCACGATAGAAGAAGTCGCCGAAAATTTGCGTGCAGGCAATCCGTTCGTGCTTCGGATCCTTGCCGACGGCGATCCCGAAAAGAAAATTCCCTTTACCGATCTGATCAAGGGAACGCTTGAAATTCCCGAAAACGACGAGGATTTCGTGCTTCTCAAAAGCGACGGGATCCCGACCTATCATTTCGCGCACGCGGTTGACGATCATCTCATGGGTACGACTCACGTCGTTCGCGGCGAGGAGTGGCTGCCGAGTCTCGCAAAACATCTGATGCTTTTCCGTTATCTCCGGTTCAAGCTTCCGAAATATCTGCATATCGCGCAGATCATGCGGCTCGACGAGAACGGAAACAAAAAGAAGCTCTCAAAACGCGATATGGGCGCAAATATGGATGATTACAGCCGTATGGGTTACGCGCCCGCCTGCGTTTGCGAATATATCATGACCCTACTCAACTCCAACTATGAGGAATGGCACGCGCAGAATCCGGAGAAGCCCTACACCGAATTCCCTTTCAATATCAAAAAAATGAGCAACTCCGGCTGTCTGTTTGATTTCAACAAGCTGAACGACGTCAGCAAAAACGTGATTTCCAAAATGACTGCGGAGGAAGTGACAAGCCAGGTCACCGAATGGGCGCTGCAATTTGACCCCGCCTTTGGAGCGCTTTTGCAAAACGACCCTGCCTATGCGCAAACGATTTTTGCGATCGGGCGCGGCGGCAAGAAACCGAGAAAAGACCTTGCAACCTGGGCGGATGCAAAAGGATATATGGGCTTCTTCTTCGATGAGCTTTTCCGCATAGAAGACCAGATTGACGCGACCTTTGAGAAAACGGATATCCGAAAGGCGTTGGAAGAATTCCTCGCAACTTACGATCCCGCGGATGAGATGCAGGTTTGGTTTGATAAGATCAAAGCGATCACCGATAAACTGGGGTACGCTTCGGATATGAAAGCGTATAAAGCCGATCCGGCCGCTTTTCGCGGCAACGTTGCGGACGTCAGTATGTTCCTGCGCGTCGCCGTAACCGGAAAGCAAAACGCACCCGACCTCTATACGGTTATGCAGATCCTGGGCGAAGGTCGCGTCAGAGCCAGAATTCAAAAAATGATCGATTCCCTTTGAGAAAGGAAATTCAAAACAATGGCAGAAGAACTGGAAAGAAATTTTATTCAGGATTTTATTGATGCGGACCTGGCGTCGAATCCGGGTATGAAGGTGCATACGCGCTTCCCTCCCGAACCGAACGGATATCTGCATATCGGGCATTGCAAGGCGCTCTGCGTCGATTTCGGCATTGCACGCAAGTATGGCGGCGTCTGCAATCTGCGCATGGACGATACCAACCCGGCGAAGGAAGATACCGAATATGTGGACGCCATCATGGAAGATATCCGTTGGCTCGGATTCGATTGGGACGATCGCTTCTTCTACGGTTCGGACTATTTCGAAAAGGATTATGAACTTGCGGTCGGACTCATCAAAAAAGGACTTGCCTACGTTTGCGAACTCTCCGCCGAAGAATTCCGGGATAAGAAATACTGCGGCGACCTGACGCATCCTGCCGTGTCTCCATGGCGCGACAGACCGGTTGCAGAATCCCTCGATCTCTTTGAGCGGATGAAAAACGGAGAATTCCCGGAGGGCAAATATACCCTGCGGGCGAAGATCGACCTCGCCTCCGGCAACTTCTGTATGCGTGACCCGGTGATTTACCGGATCAAATACGTGGAGCATCACCGCCAGGGGACGAAATGGTGCATCTTCCCGATGTATGATTTTGCCCATCCGATCCAGGATGCGCTCGAGGGCATTACGCATTCGCTCTGCTCTCTCGAATATGAAATTCACCGTCCGCTCTACAACTGGGTGCGCGACAACGTGGACCTTCCCCAAAAGATCACCGGATTCCCCCGACAGATCGAATTTGCACGTTTGAACATCACCTATACCGTCCTCTCCAAACGCTTCTTGCGGGGGCTTGTGGAAAGCGGCGTGGTGGACGGTTGGGACGATCCCCGGATGCCCACGCTCTGCGGTCTGCGCAGGCGCGGCTATACGGCTTCCTCGATTCTCGACTTCATTAACCGCACCGGCGTGGCAAAATCCGACAGTCTGGTCGACATCCGTCAACTGGAAGCGTGTCTGCGGGATGAACTGAATGAAAAAGCGGATCGTCGGATCGCCGTCGTGCATCCGGTGCGCGTGGTTATCACGAACTATCCCGCCGGAAAGGTGGAATACTTCGATCTGCCGAACAATCCCCAAAATCCGGACGCCGGAACACGAAAACTTCCCTTCACCCGGGAGATCTGGATCGATGCAGATGACTTTGCCGAATTGCCGCCGCCCAAGTTCTTCCGCATGAAGCCGGACGGCGAAGTGCGACTTATGGGTGCGTATATTGTGAAGTGCAACGAGATCGTCAAAAATGCCGACGGCAGCATCGCGGAAATTCACTGCACCGCCGATCTTGAAACCGGAAACGGAATGCCTGCCGATGGGAGAAAGATCAAAGGAACCATTCATTGGCTCTCGGTCGACTACGCAAAGGACGTGACGCTGAATCTTTATAATAATCTTACCACGCTTGAAAATCCGTCTTCCAAACCGGACGATAAGGATTATACCGACTTTATCAATCCGGAGTCTTTGATCCGGGTCGATCACGCGAAGATCGAACCTTTGCTGGCTGATGCGAAACCGGGTGAACAGTTCCAATTCGTACGAACCGGTTATTTCTGCAAAGATTCCAAGTATGAAAATACTTACCACCGGATCGTAACGCTCAAAGACAGCTTCAAAGGATAAAAAACAAGCAATGCCGCCCGGCGCCGGGCGGCATTGCTTGTTTTCTGTAATTTTTCAGGCGGGGTTGAGCGGGATCAACTCGCCGAATTCGGTATCGGTATCTTCTTCAACGCTCAATCCCTGAGAGGTTGTTACCTCTTCCGGATTGTCTTCCCCGGTTTCACCTTCGGTCGTCACTTCATCCGTGACAGTTTCCGTTGTAATCTCTTCTGTCCTCATATCAATTGGTACGTTATTAGTTGTAACAATAGAGAAAGTGTCGTCTTCCTTTTTGAGGGAACATGCCGTCATTACGGCAAGCAGCATAAAGCCGATCAAAAGAATGGAAATTGCTTTTTTCATCGAATGTTTCTCCTTTTTTATATAATTTACTCTCTCAGTTTTTTGCCTTTGGCATCGCAATCTATGCTTCCGGTCAAAATCATAATGCCTTCAATGAGTCCCCAAATTCCGCTGACGGTTCCGAGACAACAAATTCCAAGTACCAACTGTGCAACTGCTTTTCCGGTGTATCCGAGATAGAAATTGTGAACTCCCAACCCTCCGAGAAAGATCCCGAGCAATCCGGCGGCAAGTTTGGATTTATCGCTGAGTTCGGAATCCGGATGGGCGTTGTCCTGCCAGACCGGTTGACTTTGCTTTTCCTTTTCAGCAGAGGATTCAGCTACCTTTGTTCCGCAATAAGTACAGAAAGATGCACCATTTTGCAATTCGGCACCGCAATTCGGACAATACATAGAGTGAAAACTCCTTTCAAATAGCTTTGATCAAAAGAGCTTGCAACCATTGCTTGCTATTCCGTTTGATCTTATGCTTTTCCGACCGAACCGAAGAGCTCCATCTTTTCTCTGACGGTTGCGCGGATCGCCTCCACACCGGGGGCGAGCAGTTTGCGCGGATCAAATCCCTTCCCGACGAGATCTTTGCCCTCTTCAATATAGGCGCGGACAGCGGCGGCAAAGGAGAGCTGGCATTCCGTATTGACGTTGATTTTGGAAACGCCGAGCGAGATCGCCTTTTTGATCATATCCTCGGGAATACCCGTACCACCGTGGAGAACGAGCGGCATCTTGCCGACCTTTTCGGAAACGGCGGCAAGCGTTTCAAAGGAGAGCCCCGGCCAGTTGGCAGGATATTTCCCGTGAATATTTCCGATTCCTGCCGCCAGCATGGTCACGCCCAGATCGGCAATCTGCTTGCACTCATTGGGATCTGCGCATTCGCCCATGCCGACAACACCGTCTTCTTCACCGCCGATGGCTCCTACCTCTGCTTCCAGAGAAAGCCCTTTTTCCCGGCAAACTTTGACAAGCTCTTTCGTTTTTTCCACATTTTCTGCGATGGGATAAGGCGATCCGTCAAACATGATGGAGGAGAATCCCGCATCAATACAAGCGTAACATCCCTCGTAGGTTCCGTGATCCAGGTGCAGAGCAACGGGTACGGTGATTTTGAGCGAATCGATCATGTTTTTGACCATATCCGCAACGGTTTTGAATCCGCACATATATTTCCCTGCACCCTCGGATACGCCGAGAATGACGGGCGACTGCATTTCCTGCGCGGTGAGCAGGATCGCTTTTGTCCATTCCAGATTGTTGATATTGAACTGACCGACGGCATAGTGGCCGGCTTTTGCTTTTTGCAGCATTTCGCTTGCAGAAACGAGCATAATCGTAATCCTCCGTTTTTTATTCACTTCATTATAAACCTTTTTCGAAAAAAAATCAAGCTCTTTTTGCGAAAAAAACATGAAAGTGCGCGATTTGAAGCAAAATAAATATCAAAATCCCGAAAAGGAGGATTTTGACGTGCAGACCGCTCCCCTAAAACGCCATTTGAGGATGGATTTGCCAAGCTTTCCGCTCCTTCTGCGGATGAGTTTCCCTGCCACGATCGCAAATCTTTCCACGTCGGTTGCCGTGCTCGCGGACGCCGTTTTTCTCTCCCGGATGGGAACGGCATACAGCGGAGCCGCAGGCGTTCTGTTTCCGATTTTTGCCCTGATTCAAGCGATCGGTTTTACGCTCGGAACCGGAGCCGGCAGTATCTTGTCGAGAAGTCTGGGCGCGAAAGATTTCAAACGCGCGAATGCGGTTGCATCGTTTTCTTTTTTTGCATCTCTTACGGTGGGCGGATTGATATGCCTTATCGGTCTGCTTTCTCGGGAACCGTTATTGCGGCTTTTGGGCGCGAACGACGAAATTCTGGCAGGCGCACTTCCCTACGCCTCTGTTTTATTTTTTGCGTCGCCTCTGATGTGCGCCTCTTTTGTCCTTTCCAACCTGCTTCGGGCGGAGGGAAACGTGATTTGGGCAACGGTTGGAACCGTTGTGGGAAACCTGTTGAATATCCTCTTGACGCCGCTCTTCCTGTTTTGCCTGCATAGCGGTGCAAAAGGCGTCGCATGGTCTCTGCTGATCGGATATGCCGCCTCTTTTGTTTTGCTACGGATTCCGTATCGGATCGGGAAAAGCGCGGTTTCCATTCGCCTCGAAAGGTCTGCTTTTACGTTCAGAATCACGAAAGAAACGCTCGTGGTCGGCTCCTCCTCATTTGCCCGTCAGGGGCTTGCAATGCTTGCGGCAGTTTTTCTCAATCGAGCGGCAAGGCAATACGGAGCCGCCGTAATTGCCGCACTGGCGGTTGAAAATCGCATTTTTCTCTTTCTGTATGCGTTTTGTTTGGGGATCGGACAGGGGATGATTCCGATCGTCGGTTATCTATCCGGAGAAGGTCGGAACGATCGCGCAAAGAAGGTATACCGGACGGCTGTGTGGTTCAGTCTCTCGCTTTTGTCGATCCTATCCCTTGTGTCAGGAATATTTGCGCCGCAGATCCTTGCCCTTTTTCAATCCGATCCGGAAGTTATTCGATGGGGCACTTTTCTGCTGCGCGCACAATGCGTCGTGATGCCGCTTCACGGACTTATCACAACGGCAAATCTCTATTATCAAACGATCGGATCGGCGCGAAAGGCGCTTTTGATCGCAGTTTCAAGACAGGGGATATTCTTCTTTCCGTTGCTTGCGGTTTTACCGAAATTCGGGCTTCCGTGCCTGCTGCTCGTTCAGCCCGTGGCAGACGGGTTATCTCTGCTTCCGGTTCTTATCTTTGCTGCAAAAGAAGGACACTTTCCTTTTGTTCCCAAAAGGAAATGTCCTCCGTCGGTATCCTCTTAAAGTTCCTCTGCGCGTTTTTTTCGGCGAACTGATCTGCGGATTCGGGAAAGATCGTGCAACATTTTGAAGCTGTCCCGAAGCAAACGGATTTTTGAAGTTCCGTGGTATAGAACCTGCACCGGGATCTCGGTGGTTTGAAATTGCAGTTCTTTTGCCCATAAAAGCACTTCCAGATCAAACGCAAATCCATCGACTTCGCACCGCTTGAAGATCTCTTTTGCGGCGGAATTCCGGAACGCCTTGCATCCGCACTGGGAATCGGTTTGCCGCAGACCGCCGACAAGGGACAGGATCTTAAAATACAGTTTGGAAGCGATTTTTCTCCAAAGCGGATACCCTTTGTATCCGTTTTTTGCAAGATTGCGCGAACCGATGATGAGATCGGTATCCGGTCGGTTTTCAAACAGGGCAACGATCTCGCCGATCACATCCGTTCCGTATGCAAGATCTGCGTCCGTGAAAAGAATGATCTCTCCGTTTGCCACAAGCACAGCGTCTCTGACGGCGGCGCCTTTTCCGCGGTTGATTCCCTGCCCGATAACGCGAACATCCGGCAGATTCAGCGCACGAATTTGTTCGGCGGAACCGTCTGTTGAACCGTCATCGCTGAATATCAGCTCATAATCGTTTGCAAAATGCTCATTCAAATAGGAGATAAGCGTTCTTGCGGAGGATTCGATGATCGCTTTTTCATTGTAAAACGGAATACAAACGGAAAGTTTCACGCGCATACCTCCTTTTTGCAGGATTTCGATTTTTTCGGTATCAGTTAAGCTCTATTTGTACGCTGTCAGGGACGTATTCACGCAGCGTGATTGTCGTTTCCCTTTCTTCTCTGCCTGTGATCGTGCGCCAGTTGAAGGTATACCGGATATACCGGATGGAAATGGTTTCCCCGATTTTAACGCCCTGGATCGCGGTTTCAAACTCCTCGATTGTGTCCACTCTGACGCCGTTCACCGAAATGATGCGGTCTTTGTTGATCAATTCGCTGTTATACTTGGAGGACAAAACGTAAATACCGGTGTCTTCCAGACCGTAATTATAGGAGTAACGCGCAAGATTATAGGGGGTAATATCGATCATGGACAATCCGTGGTCGATGATGCCGCGCACGTAACCGAATTCGATCAGATCACATTCAACGGTATAGGCGGAATCGATCGGAATTGCAAAACCAAGCCCTTCCACGCCGGTGCTGGCATATTTTGCGTTGACGATCCCGATCAGCTGTCCCTTCATGTTGAAAAGACCGCCGCCCGAGTTTCCCGAGTTGATCGCCGCATCGGTTTGCAGAAGCGTCATGACCGTAGTTGTTCCGTCATTGTTGGAAAACGATACCTGACGTGCAGTTGCACTGATGATCCCGTGGGTGACCGTTCCGCCAAGTGTGCCGAGCGGATTTCCGATGGCAACGACGGTTTCGCCGACAACCAGATTGGCACTGACCCCGTGTTCGGCGGCAATCAACGGTTCGTCGGTTCCGGGATTGATTTTGAGAACTGCAAGATCTGTTTTGGAATCTGCTCCGACCAGTTGAGCATTGTACTGCTTTTCGTTTTTCAGCATCACGACAACGGAAGAAGCTCCTTCCACTACGTGGTTGCAGGTCAGAACGTATCCGTTGTCCGAGATGATGACGCCGCTTCCGGCAGAACCGTTTGCCGTATAAATTTCAACCACCGTATCCTGTACCAAACGAACAACGTCCGAAATTGCGAGTGATTCCGTTGCGGCGGAACCGTATTCCGACGAGGACTCCTCCGCACGGTTCAGAATTTCTCTGGGGTTATCCCGATGGATCGGCTCTTGCGAAACTATGTTTTCGGACGTGCCCGGCGTTGTCTGCTCCTCATCGATCATTTGATCCAGAACAAAAAGCGCAATTCTTGAGCAGCCCGAGAACAACAAGGAGCCGCAAAGCAACAGAGATAAGAGCAAAACGGAAAGATTTCTTTTGCAAAAATGCTTCTGCGTTTTCATAAATACCTCCGGAATATTGAGAATACGGGATGGGCGAACATCCCTTGAAGAATTTCAAAAATAAGGGCGAAAAAACGAATTTTCTATTGCTTTATGCAGATCAATTTGGTATAATGAGAGTGTCGGTTTATCAAACTGTTTCCTGTCTTATTATATCACAATTTCGGAGGAAAAGAAAGTAGTGTTAGCATTTTTAACGGATTTTTTTCAAAAAAGACATATTTTTCTGTTTTCTCCGATCAAATTATCGGATTGTGAGATCCGAAAACCGTATCTTTTGGAACGGGAGAAAATATCTTCCGGCACCGTTATCATGATCGCCGTTCCGTACTACACAAAAGCCGCAACCGATCCGGATCGGAACGTTTCGGCGTATGCCGTTCCGAGGGATTATCACGGCTTTTTCCAATCGTTGTTTGAGGAACTGCTCCCGATTTTGCGTGAGAAATGGCCGGATGAATCCTTTGCCGGCTTTGCGGATCATTCTCCTATTGCCGAATTGCAGGCGGCGGCGCGCGCGGGGCTTGGCGTGATCGGCAGGAACAGCTTGCTCCTGACAGAACCGTATTCTTCTTACGTTTTCCTCGGCGAATTGATCACAACCGCCGAATTGCCGACCGTTCTGCGTCCCATAGAATCCTGCTCCGGGTGCGGTGCGTGCCGCCGTTTCTGCCCGATGGAAAAGATCGGCGCCTGTTTATCGGCTCTGACACAACAAAAAGGAGAACTGACCGACCGTGAAAAAGAAATCTTGAAAGAATATGGATCGGCGTGGGGGTGCGACATTTGTCAGGAGGTTTGTCCCTATACCAAACGGGCGCTGAAAAACGAGACCGTTTTTTCACCGATTCCCTATTTTCAAGAACAAACAATCGCGCACCTGACAACCGATCGTCTGGATCAAATGGATGAAAACGAATTTGAATCGCGCGCCTATGCCTGGCGAGGAAGAGATACCGTTCGACGGAATTTGGAACTGCTGGGGACAAATGAGGTGCAGAAAGGAACGTTATGCTGAAACTGATCTGCGGTCCGTCCGGTTCCGGGAAAACCGCGCAAATTTATGAACAGATCCAAAATGACGTGAAAAACGGGATCCGGACGTTTCTTCTGGTTCCCGAACAGCAGGCATACATCAGCGAGAGGGACTTGCTCGGGATGCTTCCGGAAAACGCGGGGCTATTTTTTGAAGTCGTGAATTTTTCCGGGCTTGCCGAGGACGTGTTCCGAACCTACGGCGGCGTCACGCAGCTCCACGCCGACTCCGGAACACGGGCTCTTCTCATGTGGGAAACGCTGCGCGCTTTGTCCGGTTCTCTGAAACAGTATCGGATCGGCATGCGTTCCGATCTTTCCTTGACCGCGGAAATGCTGCATACCGTTGAGGAACTCAAACGCAACGGGATCACGGCAGATCAGCTGGAACAAGCGGTTATAAAAATGCCGGAAAATCATGCTCTGCGGCAAAAGCTCTCCGATTTTGCGGCTGTTCTTGCCGTGTATAACGATTTTTTGCAGTCGAATTTCGGGGGCGATCAGGCAGACCTGCTTTTGCGCATGGCGGAACTCTTGCGGGGGCATCGTTTCTTTTCCGGGTGCAGGATCTATCTTGATTCCTTTACCGATTTCACCAATCCTGAGTATGCGGTTTTGCAGGAAATTCTGCAGCAGGCAGACCGGGTAACGGTTTCGCTCTGCGCCGACCGGACATCCTCTCATCCTGCTCATTTTGCCACCTCTCTTGAAACGGCGAAACGCCTGCGCGCGATCGCCAAACGGTTCAGTCTGCCGGTTGAAGAGGAATATTTGGACAATCGTTCTAACCGTCGCCCCGATGCCCTGCGGATTTTAGAGCGGGAACTCTGGAATTTTGGATTTTCGCAGGATCCGGCATTTCAACCGACAAAAGAGAAAACTTCCTGTGTGCACTTTTTGACTGCATCCAACCTTTACGAAGAATCCGAGGCAGTTGCGATCCAGATCCTCGGTCTGGTACAGAACGGTTACCGATACGGGGATCTTGCGGTAGTAGTTCGCGATCTGGAAACCTACCGGGGCGTCCTCGACGCGGCACTTGAGAGACACGGGATTCCCTTCTTCCTTTCCGAACGGGTGGATTTTCTTTCCAAGCCGATCTCCCGTCTTGTTCTTTCCGCGCTGCGTGCGGTCGGCTGTAATTACCGTTCGCAGGATATGATGACCCTGCTCAAAACCGGACTTTGCGGCGTAGAACAGCGTGACGCCGCTCTGTTTGAAGAATACTGTGAAACATGGCATATTACGGGTAGCCGATTCCGTGATCGCGTCTGGAATATGAATCCGGACGGTCTGACAACCGATCGTTCTCCGCGCGCCAATGAGATTCTGGATGCCGCCAACCGCGTCCGGCAGATCGTGATGGAGCCGCTGGAAAAACTGGAAGCTGATTTGAAAACATCGGAAAAGCTTCCTGATCGTTGCCGTGCGCTTTACGACTATCTGAATCGACTGCAACTCCCGGCACAGCTCTCGGATCGCGCAAAGGATGAGCTTCGGCTGGGGGCTCGCAGGCAGGCAAATGAAACGGTTCGCCTCTATACAACTTTGATAGGAAAACTGGCAGAGCTATGTGAATTACTTCCGGACACCACGCTTTCCATTGATGATTTTTCCTCTGTTCTGACGATTTTGTTTTCCAACACCGATCTCGGATCGGTTCCCGATGTCCGCGACTGCGTGATCCTCGGTTCCGCCGATACCCTGCGGGTGGAAAATATCAAGATCTCTTTCCTGATGGGGCTTTGTGAGGGAGAATTTCCAAAAGCCGTTCGGGAAAGCGGATTGCTTACCGAAAATGACAAGGAGATGCTGGAAGAATACGATTTCATATTCCATACGAATATCAAAAAGTATGCCAATGATGAATTGTTTTACGTCTACCGGAGCGTGACAAAACCGCTTGAACAACTCTATCTTTCGATGCCGATGCAAAAGACGGACGGTACGCCAAACACGCCGTCGCTTGCCTTTACGCGCGCGAAATTTCTCTTGGGCGGGGATGATTGCAAAGTGGTCTCCTTTGATGCGGACGCTCTGGAAATGCGTTCCGGATCGTCCGGAACCGAATCTGGTGAGCCGCTGAAACTGCCGGAGAAACCGTCCGGAACCCGGTTGCGCCTTTCCACGACCGCAATCGAGCAATATGCCGGTTGTCCATACCGTTATTTTTCCGAGCGTCAGTTAAAAATACGTGGCAATAAAGACGCAAATCCGAATGCAATGGACGACGGAAACTTTATGCACTTTGTCTTTGAGCAGTTTCTTCGCGCGTCCGTGGGAGAGGACGGCTCTCTGCATTTTCCGCCGGATGAGGAACTGGAACCGATCGCAGATCAAATCATCGACGGCTATCTGCGCGCGGTCTATCCGGCAGAGCCCGAGGAGATGGACGCCGGGCTCCTGCATCTGCTCTACCGTTTACGGAAGCTGGCGATTCTGATGCTTCGAAATATCATTGCCGAAATTCAGGTTGGATCGTTTGTTCCGTCTCAATTTGAGCAGCAGATCGGTGGGAAACGGGAAAATGCTTTGCCGGAGGTTGTGTTGCAGTTGGAAAACGGAAGTAGTATATCGCTCGGCGGAAAGGTTGATCGCGTGGATCTATACAAAGCGCCGGACGGAAAGGTCTATTTCCGCGTGATCGACTATAAATCGGGCAATCATGTTTTCAAACTTGAAGAAGTGAAAAGCGGAACTGATATTCAACTTGTCCTCTATCTCTTAGCCGTCGCGAACGCAAACCCGGAAGCGATTCCGGCAGGCGCGAACTTTATTGCCTTGAATCATTCCGCTTCAAAGCCCTGGGAAATCGTCCGCTCCGGGTTTATTCTCGACGACGCGGCTATTATGCAGGCGGCTGACCGAAGCGGCGCATACAGCGCAAAGCTTAAAAAACAAAGCCGGGAAGAAATGAGCGGATTGGTGGAGCAGATGAAAACGGTTGTTTGTGAGATCGGGGGACGGATTCTGAACGGATACGCAGAGAAAAACCCATCCTCAAAAGCATGTAATTCCTGTTCGATTCAGGATCATTGCGACTGTGCCATACGTTCAAAAGACTTTTGAAAGGAGTGGATCAAATGGCTTGTAAATGGACAGATGCACAACGAAAAGCAATCGAAATCCGCGATAAGACGGTATTGGTCTCCGCCGCCGCCGGCTCCGGGAAAACCAGTGTTCTGACCGAACGGATCATCCGGCGACTACTCGATGAAGAACATCCGGCAAGTCTGGATCGGCTCCTGATCGTCACTTTCACCCGTGCCGCGGCGGCGCAGATGAAAGAAAAGATCGGAAAGGCACTTTCCAAGGCAATGGCGGAACACCCGGGCGACGAAAGAATCTCTCATCAGCTTTTCCTGCTTGGTTCTGCGCAGATTTCCACGATCGATTCCTTCTTCCAAAAGACCGTGCGGGAACATTTTGACGCACTTCACCTGCCGGCATCATTTCGCATCGCCGGAGAGGAAGAAGTGACCCCGATCGCGCTGGATGTGATGCGGAATATTATTTCCGAATTCTATCGGCGTGGTGAGATACCGATGACGCAAACGGATGAACAGAATCCTTTTGCACGACTCCGTGGGAATTCCTTTGCCTCATTTATGGATCTTTTTCTATCCGGGAAAACAAACAGTCATCCCGAAGAGAAAATATACGCTTTTTACAAAACGCTCTCCTCCTACCCGCAGGGTGTTCATTTGCTTTCGGACTACGCCGGGCAACTGCGCGCGGAATCGGAACTTCCTTTTTTGGAAACAAGGACCGGTAACTATATCAAACGGCAGTGGGAAAAGGATCTGGTTTCCTTTTCTGCGGGATTGGATAAAGCGGAGCGCACTTTGCAAGCTGATCCCGACGCTTATTCGGCTTATTCCGGCTACCTTGAAAACGATTTCGATACCGTGCATAAAATGCTGGATTCCCTGCTCGAAGATCAATGGGAACCCTTGCGTGCGGCTTCTTTGAACTATACAACGAAAAAAATGCCGTCCAACTCGAAAAAGAATCCAATGACAGAAGACGTGCTTTCTTTCTTCAGAACGCACAAAGTTTTCACTGATTTTATCAAGAAAAACAACGCCGAGTTCTTTTCGTGGACGGAAGAACAGATCAAGGAGCAAATCAGCCGGACTGCAACTGTTTGTGAATCGCTCTTTAAACTGCTTGAAAAGTTTGAATCCGATTTTCTATCCGAAAAAAAGGATCGGCAGATCCTGGAATTCGGCGATTTGAAAACGGCACTTTATCGCTTTTTATCCGATCCGGCACTCACGGACCTCGCAAACTCGCTCCGGGCAAAGTATGACGAGATCTACATCGACGAATATCAGGATGTTGACGAGATGCAGGATGCCATCTTTTCGAGCGTCAAGGAAAATAACCGCTTCATGGTTGGCGACGTGAAACAGTGCATTTACCGTTTTCGCGGAAGTGACCCAACGATCTTTACAACCTACCGCCGACAAATGCAGGAGGACGGAGGGGTTGGAGAATGTGTGTTCATGTCGGATAATTTCCGGTGTGACAGAAAAATCATAGAATTTACCAACCTTGTCTGCTCTTTCCTCTTTTCCGCGTGCTCGGAAAACATCCCATACAGTCGGGAAGACAATCTGATTTGCTCAAAATGGAAAGACGAACCAGAGCCGCCTGCCTTCCCGGTTCAGGTTCATTTTTTCGAAAAGAATCCGAATCCCAAAAAGAAAAGTGAGGAAGAAACTGACGAGGACGGTTCAAATTCCTCCCAAGAAGCGGAATGGGTTGCAGATGAAATCGAACGGTTGATAACCGGACAAAACGGAAAGAGCTTCGGCTGTGATGAGATCGCAATATTATTGCGCAAAAATGATGCAACTGATTTTGTCAAAGCACTGGAAGCCAAAGGAATCTCGGTCAATTATACCGCAGACAGCGATCTGCTGTGTGCGCCGCGTATGATCGATTTGCTCAATCTGCTGCACGTTATTGATAATCCGTATCGGGATATTCCCCTTTGCGAATATCTCCTGACCGATCTCGGCGGCTTTACGCTGGAAGAGCTTTCCAGGATCCGCGAGACCGCGCCGGAGCAAGCTTCCCTCTTTGAGGCGATGGAACTTGCGGCGGAGTATCAGGAACACCCGCTTTTTCAAAAGGTCAGTGCGTGGATCGCTTGGCTGGATCGCTACCGTCGGATCGCAACCGTTCAGTCGGCGGATTCCTTTTTGCGTATACTTTATCGGGACCCGATCCTGCAAAAGGAAAGTACAACGCCGGAATTTCTGTTCCTTTATGAACAGGCGAGAACCTACCAAAAAAATTCCTGGTGTGGTCTTTACGGCTTTTTGAATCGGATGCAGGAAATTTTGCAAAACGGTAAAATTTCCGCAGGCGGATTCTCCAAAGCCGAAAAAGCTGTCACGATCACCACGATTCATAAATCCAAGGGGCTTGAATTCCCAGTCGTATTCGTTTGTGATTGCGGAAAAATATTCAAAAAAGATTCCGCTTCCGCGCCGATCGGATATCACCCTGCCGTCGGATTCTATTCCAACCTCTATTCATCCGAAGCCGATCTTTCACAATCCACGGCTTTGGGCTCTGCATACAAACTCGCCGTGCAGAACGACGGCATGGAGGAAGAAATCCGTATTTTATACGTTGCCTTGACCCGTGCAAGAGAACGGCTTTATGTGACGGGAACGTTTTCCAAAAAAACGGATTCTCTTCTCAAAGACGTCGATTCCATTCGGCAGGGAGGACGTTTTTCCATTCTCAACGCGCAGTCGTTTGCGGCCTGGATCCTTTCCGCGTGGAATGCGGAAATCGCTAAGTATGCCACATTGGAAATTGAAGCATACCGATCAGATCCAATGGAAAAAGAGAAACCGGTTGCCGAAATTCCATTCGTCAGACCGATTTCCCCCGATATGGAACCTTTCCGGCGCATTCTGGAAATAGAACGTGGGAAAGAAAAAATACAAAACAGGTTGCAAAGCATCCCGACCAAAGTCGCAGCTTCCAAAATCTCTCCGGATTTGTTGGATCGGATTTTGAATGAAAAGGACGAAATTAACTCCTTGGAAGAAAGCATTCGTCAAATGGAAAAGGTTGCGCCCACATTTCAAAATCTGCTACAAGATCGGAAAATGCCGACGCCTGCCGAGATCGGAACCGCCACGCACGCGGTACTGCAATTCTGTGACTTCCAATCTCTGTGGACTGATGGCGTATCGGCAGAAATCGACCGGTTGGTTGAAAAGCGATTTTTCTCCCAAAGGACCGCAGATATTGTTCGCGCGGATTGGTTGGAAGCATTTCGGAAGAGCGATCTCATGGCGGATATTCTGGCAGCTTCCCGGGTGCGTAGAGAATTGCAATTCAGCTTTTTCCTGCCGCTTTGTGAGATCACGCAGGATCCGGCTCTGAAAGCACAGGTCGGAGATGAAACGGTGTTCGTACAGGGGTCTATCGACCTGCTTTTGGAAACGGCCGACGGAAAACTGATCCTTTGCGATTACAAGACCGATCGTATTACCGAATATGAAAAGGCGCATCCCGAAGTGCTTCTTCAACGGTTTAGGAATGCCCACGGCGAACAGCTCTCGATCTATGCACGGGCGGTTCGGCGATTGTTCGGAAAGGACCCCGATCGGATTCTGATCTATTCCCTTCCGCTCGGTCGTTCCCTGCAATTCATTTGAAATAAACAATCCCCTTTCTTCAACCAAAGAACGGGGATTGTTGTATTTTCAGAATCGAATGGTCAGTTGGTCTGTTTCGTCAACTTGATCCAACGCACCGCTGTTGCGTAGAATGTCGATCACCGCTTTGGAGAGCTTTGCACGCGTTTGCAGGTCTTCCACGCTGAAAAACGGTTCTTCCTCTCTTGCGGCAATGATGTTTTGCGCCGCACTTTCTCCCAGCCCGGGCAAGGACGAGAACGGCATCCGGATCGCTCCGTTTTCAGGCAGGAAGGCATAGGAATGAGATTTTTCCAGATCAACCGGAAGAAAACGGATATGTCTTGCCAACGCTTCGTTAATGAGCTGTAATCCGGAGACGCTCGCCTGCTCCTTCGGAGAAGCATCTTTTCCGCGTTTCTGAATATCTTTCATCACGGCAACAACGTGATTTTTTCCGCCCATGACGATATTTGCGTCAAAACCGTTCGGCGCAACCGTGAACATCGTACAGTAGAATTCAACCGGTTTATGAACTTTATACCAGGCCAGACGGATCGCTGAGATGACGTATGCCGCGGCGTGCGCTTTCGGGAAGAGATATTTGATCTTCTTGCAGGAGCCAATGTACCATTCCGGGACCTCGTGCGCCCGCATATCGGCTTCCCACTCGGGGGTAAGTCCTTTTCCCTTCCGTACGGCTTCCATAATTTTGAATGCCGTTGCATTTTCCAGACCGTAACGGATCAGGTCAAGCATGATACCGTCGCGCGTTCCGATCACGCGGGAAATATCGCAGTAGCCGTCCTTAATAAGGTCTTGCGCGTTTCCAAGCCAGACGTTGGTTCCGTGCGTCAGTCCGGAAATCTGCAAAAGGTCGGCAAAATTATGCGGTTTTGCATCCAATAAAACCTGCTGAACGAAGGGGGTTCCCAGCTCCGGAAGTCCGAAAGTTCCGATTGAGGAATCGATATCTTCGGGCGTGACGCCGAGCGGTCTGGTCGATTCGAGGAGTTCATAAACCGAGCTGTCGTTCATGGCAACGTCTAAAACCGATGTATCCGTGAAGGTTTCCAGCCATTTATACTTGGTCGGAATATCGTGCCCGAGCTCGTCCAGTTTCAGGATCGTATCATGCAGATAGGAGAACGCGAAGTGCGTTGTGATCACGTCCGAATTCGGATCGTCTGCCGGATGCTGAACAGGCGTGAAGTCATATACGTCATATTTCTGCGGCACGACGATGATACCGCCGGGATGCTGCCCGGTCGTTTTCTTAACGCCGACGCAATTCATCACCAACCGGTTCATTTCTGCACGCGACAAGCTGATTCCCTTTTGTTCGACGTATTTTGCAACGTAACCGTATGCCGTTTTGTCGGCAAGCGTTCCAAGCGTACCGGCGCGGAAAACGTGCCCTTCGCCGAAAAGTTCTTCGGTATATTTGTGGACGCGCCCCTGCACGTCGCCCGAAAAGTTCAGGTCGATATCCGGAGATTTATCGCCGTAGAACCCGAGGAAAGTCTCAAACATGATGTCGTGTCCGTCGGCTCGATATTTTGTCCCGCATTTCGGGCAGTTCTTATCCGGCAAGTCAAATCCGGAACCGACCGAACCGTCGTCGAAGAACTCACTGTGTTTACAGTCCGGATTCGGGCAGTAATAGTGCGGCGGCAACGGATTGACTTCAGAAATACCAGCCATTGTTGCAACAAAAGAGGATCCGACCGAACCACGCGAACCGACAAGATACCCTTGTTCCTCGCTGAAATGCACCAGCCGCTGCGCGATCAGATACAGCACGGCAAAACCGTTTTTGATAATGGAATGCAGTTCCTTTTCAAGCCGTTTGGAAACGATTTCTGGAAGCGGATCGCCGTACTGCTCGCGCGCGCGCTTCCAACACATCTGCTGTAATTCATCCTCAGCGCCTTCCATTTCCGGCGTATAGGAACCGGAGGGAATCGGGCGAACGTCAGCGTCGATCTGATCCGCGATCTTTTGCGGGTTGGTCACGACGACCTCATACGCCTTTTCCTCGCCGAGGTAGGAGAATTCCGCGAGCATTTCCTCCGTTGTTCGCAGATACAGCCCAACCTCTCGGTCATAATCCTTATATTTCATTCCTGCCAGAAGGATCTTCCGGTATAACTCATCCTCCGGATTCAGGAAGTGCGCGTCACAGGTGGCGCAGACCGGTTTGTGATACTGCTCTCCCAACGCCACGATCCGACGGTTGAGATCGCGCAGACCTTCTTCGTCCGCAACCGTTCCTTCCGCGATCAGAAAACGGTTGTTGGAAATGGGTTGAATTTCGAGATAATCATAGAAATTGACGATCTCTTCTATTTCCGTTTCGGGTCGATTTTCGAGAATGGCGCGGAAGAGCTCTCCCGCCTCACAGGCAGACCCGATGATGAGTCCTTCCCGGTGCTTTTCAAGAACCGTTTTCGGGATCCTCGGAAATCGCTTGTAGTAGTTGAGATAGCTCATGGAAACAAGCTTATAAAGATTTTTTAATCCGGTTTTGTTTTTCACGAGCAGGATCTGGTGATAGGGCTTGAGTTTGAGGGGATCTGAATTTTCGGTCATCTCTTTTTGCAGTTCATCCAACGACCGGATCTCCATCTTCTGCATTTTATCAAGCATACAGAAATAGATCTGCGCAAGCATTTCGGCATCGTCACAGGCGCGGTGGTGATTGAATTCACCGAGCCCGTAATAGTTCGCCACAATGTCCAGCTTATGGGAATTCAGATCCGGATTGAGATACCGTGAGAGCGCGACCGTATCCAGATAAGGATTCTCAAAAGGCAGATCGCAAAGTTTTGCAAAATGACGAATAAAACCAATGTCGAAGTTGGCGTTATGCGCGATCAGCAACGGGAACTTTCCCGACAAAGGATCGTTTCCGATAAACGCGAAGAAGTTTTGCAATGCCTCATTGATCTTCGGCGCGCCTTTGACCATTTCATCGGTGATGCCCGTGAGCTTCGCAATCTCCTCAGGGATCGGATGTTCCGGATCAACGAAGGTATTGAACCGTTCCTTGACGGTTCCATCCTGGATTTTAACGGCGCCGATCTCGGTGATATAACAGTTTTGCACCGAAAGCCCGGTCGTTTCGATATCAAAAAGCACGCATTCCTGCGCGAAAGCGGAATCGAATTTTCCGGCGATCGCACCTGCCGTATCATTGATGAAATAGCTCTCTATACCGTATATGACCTTTAACTTTGCGTCAGGGTCATTCTTTTTGATTTTTTCCAGCGCCAACATAGCGTCCGGAAAGGCCTGCACGTTTCCGTGATCGGTGATGGCAATGGCAGGATGCCCCCACTTATACGCGGTTTTGACAGCCGCGTCTGGCGCGATAATGGCATCCATTGTGGACATCGTGGTGTGCAGATGCAATTCAACCCGGGCGTTTTCGGAAGTATCTTTTCTCCCGATCTTCTTGACCTTTGCAAGATCTGTATAAAAGAAAGTAAAGTCAAGATCGGTCTTTCCCTTGCGCGTGATCTTTTT
>CAMYUQ010000024.1 GCA_947302045.1 uncultured Clostridia bacterium | reverse complement strand
ACGCGATGAGTCCAAGTGACTGGAGTTCAGACGTGTGCTCTTCCGATCTATTTTTACACGGAGGTAGGTCTCCGAGGCGGGGCTTTTTACAGCCGTTAAGGGGAATCACAGAGGAGTCGCGACCTGAATCTAGCGCGTCTGCCAATTCCGCCATACCCGCATTTGAGGAAATAGGGAAAAGTGAAGAATTCAATCTTCCGTTTTCCATCGTTGCCTATTATAGCATATCCTCCCGGCTTTGTCAAGTCCTTTTTTGAACTTTTCCGCAAGTTTTTTACCGCCACGATGCGTAGAAAAAAGCAACGGCCCGGTTGACCGTTGCTTTTTCTTTTGCTTTTCAGCGGATCGGTTTTGTTTCCTTTTTGCCCGGTGCGTTCCGGGAGATCCGGTCTGCTTTCGGGGAACCGTTTTTCCGGAGTGCATCGAGGATCCGGTCGGCAACCTCTTTTTCGCCGCCTACGCAGTTTTCCACAAAATCGGCGCATTTCTTTTGATACGGCGTCAATATTTCCGGATCATCGATCGCTTTTGTAACCAATTTGCAGACCTCCTCCGGAGATCCCGAATGCACGCCCACTCCGTGTTCGCCGATGAAGTAGTCTTTTGTGATCTGCTCGATCAGACTCGCGCAGAAATTCGTGATGACCGGCGTACCCATATAGACGCTATCCAGAATAGAGTTTGGTCCCGCTTTTGTGATGAAGAGATCGGACGCGCCGTAATATTCGTGTGCGTCCGGCAAAAACTTGCAGACGCGCAGGTCGATCTGCCCGGTTTTGCTCGCTTTTTCCGAAAATTCGCGGTAGATCTCGTCGTTATCGCCGGCGATGAGCAACAGCGTGTAGGGGCGATCGATCGTCAGCAGGTGATCCGCAAACTCGCGCAGATGACATTCCGCGTAGGCGCCGGCGGCAAGCGTCACGGTGAAGCGATCGACCGGCAGACCGTGTTTTTCGCGCAGGATCTTCTTGTCTTTCGGGGATTCGCGGAGCGCCGTGCGGATCAGGAATTTTCCCAGCTCGGTTTTTTGCGGGTCGAATTGCATTCTGCCGACCGCTTCCCGGTAGGCAAACGGATTGTTGACGAAAGTCAGATCAGCGCGGCGATCCCACCATCCGTGAACGTTGGGGTCGGGGATGTAAAGTCCGGTCAGAAAATGACAGCCCTTCCGGCGTTTATTTTCCTCAATGGCAAAATGCAGGGGAGAGAAGTGGGTGTTGAACACCATGTCGGGGTCGTATTTTCGCATAATCGCCTGCGCGCGGTGCGTTTCCTTGACGAAGAGGGTTCCGAACGCGAAGCGCAGGGAGAAAAGCCGCGGAAAGAGCGGAAGATCGAGCAGTTTGAGGTAGAACATATGAAAAGGATGACGGTTGCTTCTCTTGACCTCGTCGATCAGAAACTGCTGATGCTTGATCAAGAGGGGATCGTTGGTTTCGGTAAAGATCCGGCACCGGATGACTTCCACCTCGTCCGGGTGATAAGTTTCCAGCGCGTTGGCGATCGCCTCGGCGGAGGTGATATGCCCCATCCCGGCTTCCACGTATGTCATCAAAATTTTGTATTTTCCCATCCGCTTAACTCCTGTATTGCATGATATTGCCGATCGTTCGGATATGACGTTCCTATTTTACCACACATTCGCATATTTGTCAAGGTCGGGTCGGCAGCCGATTATCGACGCTTGTGCCACGAGGTGTTGAACTTCATACCCCGGCGGCGTAGATATTGGGAACGCTGTATGCACTCGTTAACGCCTCACCGGAAAGTTTTTTGCTCCACTTTTTTCAAAAAAGTGGAGACTTTAAAGTAAAAAATCCGCGTGTTTTCGCTTGAAAACACGCGGATCGGGGGTTGGTTGCGGAGGTTATCTTTTCAGGAAGTCCTGCATATCGCGGGTGACCTTTTCCTGGTAGGCGAGAACGTCACGCGCGAGCTGAATGGATTCCTGCGGCAGTCCGGAATCCTCGGCGGATTTGATCGCGCGGAGCATCTCGCCCACCGCCATGGTGGTGCCTTCCAGGATCATTTGCGCCAGGTGCGGCGCGGTGGGGTCTTTGAGCGTGTTCCACTTGATCCCCATTTTAGCGGTCCATTTTGCGATCGGATTTTCGTCGCTCGGATTGAAATGCTCTTTTTTCATCAGTTCGGCGGCACGCGCCGCAAAAGATTCATAGGCGCTGATCTGAACGGTCAGACTGCTTTTCAGCGTTTCGTCCTGCGTCTTTTGCAGAATACTGAGCGCGGCGTCGGTTGACATTCGCAGGTTGCGAAAGACCTTTTGTAAAAATTCCTTGTGGGAGATCACGGTTTCGGTTGGCATGATTTCGTTTCCTTTCCATCGTAGAAAAATAAAGGGATCCGAGGTATAGAATACCCCGGATCGCCGCTCATGATTCGTTCGATCAGAAATTGATTTTTTGTTTTCGCACGTCGGTTCCGCGGAAGGGGAGCACGTAAAATTCACCGAAGAGGCGGCTCGTGATGCGGTCGTTATAAACCCGGCGAAGGTCTGCCGGCGTGAGATTAGTGCTGATGACGGTCGAACGCCCCAGATTCAAACGGGTATTGATGATGTGATACAGGCAGGAGAGCGTGAACTGGTTGACGACTTCGGTACCCAGATCGTCGAGGATCAAAAGATCGCATTCGGTATAGCGGGAGGTATCGCGCGCCGCTTCCTCCATGATGCCGTTTCCGAACCGGTTGCGCTCAAAATCCGAAATGACGCCGACCGCGCTGTTATAGAATACGTCGAATCCGCGCTCGATCAGCCGGCGCGCCAGTGCGGTTGAGAGGTGGGTTTTCCCCAGCCCCGTCGCGCCCACCAGAAGCAGATTTTTCGGCAATTCGGAGGAGTCGTTTCCGAACTGCTCGGCAAAGGTGCGGATCACCGAAAGATTTTCTTGCATCTGCGCAAAATCCTCCGGATTCCGGCGGTAGTAGTCGAGCGAGAAATTGTCGAACGACTGCGTTTGCATCAGGGCGGAAAGTCCCGACGCTTCGATCTCGGCCCGGGTCAGGCGACGGCGCAGGCAGCTGCACATTTGGATCCCGTTATATCCGGAATCGGAGCAGATCTTGCAGTCGTATTTCGGTTTATCGTAATTCTCCGCAAAACCGTTTTGGCGCAGAAGAGCGACGCGCTTTTCCTGAATATCGAGGTTTTCGGCGCGCAACGCCGCGATGGCGGCCTGGGTATCTCCCCCTGCCATAGCAACCTCCATGATGCGCAAACCGAATTTTGCGAGCCGGGAGTCGAGCTCCCGGACCTCCGGGATCTTCTCTTCTATCTCGGCGCGTCGTGCGTCCGCTTCCGCTTCGACCTGCTGCCGGCGACGGTCAAGATCTTCTTTCACGCGTGCGAACAATTCACTGTTGTAAGCCATAAATCAGCTTCCTTTCAAGATTTTTTCTCTCCGGTGGAGGATACGCCTTCTAATTTCTGAAACGTCCGGCGCAGGGCGGCTTCGTAGAAATCATCGGTATCGAAACTGGAATTTGCGGTCTTTTCTTTCTTTCGCGCTTCTTTCTGCGCCTTTTCTTCAACTTGTTTGCGCTCGATCTCCTGCACGGTTTTCAGCCCTTCGCTATGCCAGCGTTCCAGGATCGAATTGAGATAATTCAACGTCGGTTCCGGAATGGCGTCGGCGGCGGCTTCATAGGCGCGGCGGATCACTTCCTCGTCGTAGCCGTAAGACTGCCAGGTTTCAAGCATCTTCTTTTGCTTTTCGGTCAACGCGCGGTTGTTCATGCCGAACAGACGGCGCACCTGCCCCTCCAAAGTATGGAGAGCTTCCGCCTGTTCCACCCAGACCTCCAACGCCGGAACGGTGCAGATCCCTTTGTCGACGAGCCGGATGGCGTAGCGCTCGATCGCGCGCATGGACGACATCTCGATCCTGCGGCAATGAGAGAGCAGCAACAGGATATATTTTTCATCCAGTCCGAGATAATCGGTCATGCCGAGCAGAAGATTGACTTCGTATGTATTGCACATTTTGCCGAGGATCTGCTGCGCGTCATCCACCATGGAGCGCAGGGCTGACCGCTTTTCGAGCATTTCGGAAAGCTCGGAAGAAGAATACCCCGGGATCTCATCCGCGCGGGGAAGGACGCGTGCTTTTTTCGGCTCCGGATGTTTCACGGCAGCAGGCGCGGTGTCGTCCGGGATCAGAATTTCTTTTTCCTGCCAGAAGGTAAGCAGATCGGCGGCCTTTCCGACGTCTATTCCCACCGCCGCGGCGAGCTTTTCGGGCTCTTCCGCCAGCATCGGATCTTTGGCGATACAGAGCAAGCCCCGCATTTGTTCGTCCGAAGCGCCGGCCTCCAATGCGCCGGCAGGCAAGATCAATACGTTATGACCGTAATTCCATTTCCAACTCATATTCATTCACCGTTTCTTTTTTTGGGGGATTCGGATTCGGAAAGATCGGGGTGGCAGAGGCGGTAGTTCAAACTCATCAGAGAATCTCCGAGGTGTACGTCTTCCACGATCGAGTCCTCTTCCGCAAAGTGCAGGTCAGCCCCGGTAAAATTCCAGAATCCGTGAATGCGATTCTTTCGCAGTTGGTCGACGACCTCCGGCGTTTCGCTCTTCGGCAGGGTCAGCACAGCCATATCGACCGGATTTTCGGCACAAAAGGTGTCAAGATTTTGCATATCGTAAATTTTTACGCCTCCGACCGTGCGTCCGATCAGTTCCGGATCAATATCAAAAAGGCCAACCAGATCAACGCCGCGCTTTTCAAACATGGAGGAGCGGACCAGAGCGCGCCCGAGGTCTCCTGCGCCGATCACGATCGCCCGGATCCCGGCGCCGACTCCGAGAAGTTCACAGATTTTTGCATACAGATAGCTGACGTTATATCCGTAGCCCTGCTGTCCAAAGCCGCCGAAACAGTTGAGATCCTGCCGGATCTGGGAAGCGGTGATGTGCATCCGGGAGGAAAGTTCTCCCGAACTCACGCGCATTTTTCCTTCCCGGATCAGGATCCGCAGATAGCGGAAATAACGGGGCAGACGGCGAATGACGGCGTCGGAAACATAGGTATGATCCGCGCCGCTTTGCAGGATGGAATCGTTTTTTGATTGTAGCATCGGAAAAACCTCCCGTGGTATTTTCAACACTCGGCGGAAACCGGACGCGGAAAAGCATCTGCCGCGGAAGCGTTCAGACTCGTGTCCGCAAGGTTTCCGCGCAGGAATTCGTCGTATCCGGCGGACGCAACCATCGCGCCGTTATCGCCGCAGAGCTCTCTTGCCGGCATCACCAGGGACGCGTTCTTTTTCCGGCAGACTTCTTCAAGCGCCGTGCGCAGATGGGAGTTTGCGGCAACCCCACCGGCAAGCACGAGCGTTCGCATCCCGGTTTGCTCCAACGCTTTGTTTGCTTTTTGCGCCAGAGCGCCTGTAATTTTTGCCGTGTAGGACGCGGCAATATCGGCAGGGCAAACGGGTTGCCCCTTCTGTTCCATGCCGTTGATATAATTCAGCGTTGCCGTTTTGATACCGCTGAACGAAAGATCCAACGAGTCCCCGGCGAGGGCGGGGGAGGGAAGCAAAATCGCATTCGGATTTCCTTCGTACGCAAGTTTATCCAGCGCGGCGCCGCCCGGGTAGGGGAGACCGATGACGCGCCCGATCTTATCGTACGCTTCTCCTGCCGCGTCATCCCGTGTGCCGCCGATCTCGCGAAAGGTCGTGCTGTCGTCCACCAGATAAAACGAAGTGTGTCCGCCCGATACCACCAAAGCCAGGAACGGCGGTTTCAGGGACGGTTCGGAAAGATACGCCGCCGCAACGTGCGCGTGAATATGATTGACCGAAATCAACGGGATGCCGTTTGCGTACGCAAGCGATTTTGCAAAATTTACACCGATCAGCAACGCACCGATCAGCCCGGGATGCGAGGTTACCGCGATTGCGCCGACCTGACGCAGGGTAATGCCGGCAACCTCCAACGCCTCGTAGGTGATCCGACTGATAGCTTCGGTGTGGGCGCGGCTCGCGATCTCCGGAACAACGCCGCCGTAGAGCCGGTGCGTTTCGATCTGCGACGCGATGATATTGGAACGGATGAAGCGAACGCCGTCCGCAATTTCCACAACGGCGGCAGAGGTTTCATCACAGGAACTTTCAAGTCCTAAAACATACATAAAGTCATTCTCCGTTCGGTTGACCATTCGTCCGCCATAGCATCGTGTATGCGTCCTCGGGCGGATTCTTATAAAAATGCGGTCTGCGCCCCACTGCCGTGAATCCGGCGGCGGTGTAGAGAGCAATGGCGGCGGTATTGGAAACCCGGACTTCCAGCGAGACCTGTTCGAGATTTCGCTCGACCGCCTCTTTGCACAACGCGTTCAGAATACCGCGTCCCAATCCGGCACGGCGGTATTCGGGACGGACCGCGAGGTTGAGGATCTGTCCCTCACCGGGCGCCAACAGCATACTGCCGTATGCAACGACCCTTTGCTTTTCGGTGCAAACGATCCCGATCGCACCGGGTTCCAGTAGAAATTTCAATGCATTTTCGCTCCACGGTTCGGAAAAGCAGAGCGCTTCCAATTCCGCCACGTCCGGCAGATGTTCGGGGCGAATCCGCTCAATTTGCATCATGGGAACACTCCGGGAAAAACATCTGCGTCACTCCTTTTGTGATCTCGGCAAGCGCGGCGCGATAGGTTTCAAGGCCTCCGCCGAACGGATCGGCGATACTTTCGGGCATACAGGTGATTTTTTCGGCAAGACGGGGAAATTGCATGAGCAGAGCAGCGGCATGGGAAGATGTGATCCCGACCAACAGGTCATATCGCTCCGCTTCCTCTGCTTGCAGGGAATGTGCCGTATGCTTGTGATAGTCTCGCACGGGATCGGGCGTGATGCCGGCTTCTTCCAGCGCCGCGACGGCATTCGGTGTGATCGGATCGCCTGCCACGGCAAAGAGACCCGCGCTGTATGCTTCGAGCGGCGGCGGGATCAAATGCCGCAGATCCTCCGGCAAGACCGAAGAAGCGGCACGGGCAAGATGATTGGCGACCGCGGCCGCCATCGGGGAACGGCAGGTATTTCCGGTGCAAACGAAACAGATACGCAACGGATGATCCGCCGCCGACTGAATTTTCTGCGCTTCGGGCGCAGGGGTAACGGTTTCGGTAGGCAAAAAAATCTCCTCCTTACAGCAAATCGGGCGAGACGTAACAAACGCCGGCAGTCCGGTCAAGGATCAACTGTCCTCCGAGTTCATAAACGGCAATCCGTTCTCCGTTGATTTCCGCGATATACGGCGTTACACCGTAAAGGTCGGGAGCGGAACCGTCTGCGTTCAGCGGCTCGTAAAGAACAAGCGGCTCCTCGTAAAGCAGGTATTCAAATTCCAGAATTAGACCGCACGAGGCGTCCGCAAAAAGAATCCGGTAGTCGGCATCGGCAAACCGCGGCAAACGCGAATAGGAAATGGCGGTACCTCGGAAGAGATTCAGGATTGAGGCGATCTCCTCCGATGCGGTATAGGACGCTTCGGCATAAAGCTGTGTATCGGTTTGACAGAGATGGATCTCCGTCACGGTCAGCTCAGAGAGCACGGGCAGTCGCTCTCCCTGCGGCAGATAGACGTTATAGCCGTCGTCGCAGAGGTAGTTGCCGGTTCCGGTAACTTTGTAGAGATTCCGCTCGGTTCCGTCGCGCTCGGTAAAGACGCCTGCAACGTCGTCGGTGTTATAGGTATAGGCACGGTAACAGGAGGGCGCGGCGTCATAGGATTGCTTGCTTTTTGCATTGTAAAGCCCGCCGTCGTCCCGGACGGTGAATTTCGTTTTATCGGAACAGGCGCTAAGGAGCAGAAGAGCTCCGAAACAGGCGCAAAGCACCCGGAAAAAAGTTCCTTTTTTCATTTTCTCAATAGCCGAAGGTTCCGGAAAGAGAATCGTCGTGTTCGATCCAATCCTGAACGGGAATTTCACGGTATTCGGATTTGGTATCGCGAACGATCACCTTTTCGATCCCGGCGTTGATGATCTGCCGTTTGCACATCATGCAGGAACAGGTGCCGGGGGAAAGCTCTCCGGTTTTGGCGTCCATGCAGGTCATGTATAGCGTCGCCCCGAGCATTTGATCGCGGGGAGCGGCGATAATCGCGTTGGCTTCCGCGTGGATCGAGCGGCACATCTCGTAGCGTTCTCCACGGGGAATTTGCAGCTTGTCCCGGATGCAGAAATTGATCTCGTTGCAATTTTTCCGTCCGCGCGGCGCGCCGTTGTAGCCGGTGGAGATAATCGAATCGTCTTTGACGATGATCGCGCCGAACATTCTTCTCATGCAGGTCGACCGTTCTGCGACCGTTTGCGCAATATCGAGGTAATAGTTGATTTTTGAAACCCGTTCCATGTGAGAACCTCCCTGTCAGATGATATAACCCCACACTATTATATAACATTCCGGCGACAAAATCAAGACCTAATTTTCCATGGAGCGATATTTTTGGGGCGGTTGGGGCAAAATTCCTTTGACAAGCGGCATGATTTGTGGTAAAATAGAGCAAAATGAGAAAAGGAGGCGCACCATGCGGTCGCTCGGAATTTATCTGCATATCCCCTTTTGCCGGAGCAAATGCCGCTACTGCGACTTCTATTCGATGCCGCACAGCCCGGCAGACCTGAAAAGCGCATACGTCGAAGCGCTCTGCCGCGATCTCGCCCGTCGCGCCGCAGATTGCGCCGACTGTGAGGTGGATTCGATCTATTTCGGCGGCGGAACGCCGACGTCGCTCCCGCCATCCGAACTGGGTCGTATTCTGCAAACCGTGACAGATCGCTACAACGTCACGCCAAACGCCGAGATCACGACCGAATGCAATCCCGGAACGGTGGATCTGCACGCGCTGCAATCACTGCGCGCCGCCGGATTCAACCGGCTCAGCATCGGGCTGCAAAGCGTCCATCCGAACGAGCTCAAAGAACTCGGGAGACTGCATGATTATGCCGTATTCGAGCGCGTCTGGAACGACGCGCGCCGTGCTGGATTTGCAAATTTGAGCGCCGACGTGATGTTCGGCATCCCGCACCAAACGCCGGAATCCTTCCTGCAAACCTTGGAGCGCGTTTGTGAACTTTCTCCGGAGCATCTCTCCGCATACGCCCTGGCGATCGAGGAAGGGACTCCTTTCGCCAATTGTGCCGATACGCTACCGCTTCCGGACGAGGACGCAACACGTAAGATGTATCTTTCCATGATCCCGTTTTTGAAAGGACACGGAATCGGGCAATACGAGATCAGCAATTTTTCCCGTCCGGGATACGAATCACGGCACAATCTCAAATATTGGCGGCAGGAACCCTATCTGGGATTCGGTCCCACCGCGCATTCGGATTTCGGCGGCAAACGGATCGCCAACGCTCGGAATCTGGACGGGTATCTCGCAGGGGAGGATATTTCCGTTTCCGAAAGGCTCGGCAAAGCCGAACGGGAGGATGAATTCGTCATGCTTTCCATGCGGCTGTGCGCAGGGCTTTCCAAAACCGCTTTTGCCGAGCGGTTCGGGAGAATCCCGACCGAATACCTCAACCGCCTGCGCACCTACGTTCCCCCGGGATTCGTGCATCCCACCGCCGACGGCTTCGCTTTCACGCCCGAGGGCTTTCTGGTCAGCAATCCGATTTTGTCGGAAGTGCTTTCGTTTGGAAAAGATTAAGCCGAAAAATATCGTGGAAAGTCCTTGACAAAAAGCCGGCTTTCGTGTAAAATGGTAGTAACAAAAACAGAGGGAAAAGGATAAAACAAAATGGCTGAAAAAGAAAATGAAAGAGAATTTTACACGCTGGTAGACGAAGAGGGAACCGAAACCGAGTTCGAGCTGATCGCCGAGACCGAATACGAGGGCAAGACCTATTTTGCCATGATTCCTGCGGGAGCGGCGGAAGAAAAAGAAGACGAATTCTGCGAGTACGTCATTCTGCGCCGCGATACCGACGAAAACGGGGAGGATACGCTGGTGACGATCGACGACGATGATGAATTCGACAACGTTGCCGATATCTTCGACGACCAGTTTTCCGAGGAGATCGAATACGACGGAGCAAACTGAAACATAACCTGCCGTGTGCGTGATAACCGTGATCATGAACCTACAATCGATTAAAGGAGTCTGACGTTTTGCCGGTTTGCAGACCTCCCGCGCGACCTCTGACCAATTGACTTGTCTTGGCACGTTTCGCGGACGTTGGGAGCAGTGATGGCGAGAGGAGAGGACACCGCCCTGGAAGCAGGGTTCTGTTTTCCCGGTTACACGGCTCGGTGGGGTTTTGAGGGGGCTTCGCGCCCCCTTCTTTTCCTATCAGAGAGCCAAATCCAAAAACATATTGAGAAAGGAACAGCAGAAAATGGGAATCATCAAAGCGACAATGAATGCGATCGGCGGCGGACTTGCCGACCAATGGTTGGAGGTTCTGGAAGCCGACAACATGGACGGATCAACCGTCTTCACCAAAGGCGTTAAGGTGAGAAACGACCGCCGCAATAGCAACAAGAAAGGGAATTCCGACGTGATCTCGGACGGTTCGATCATTCACGTCTACCCGAACCAGTTTATGATCCTGGTCGACGGCGGTAAGATCGTTGACTATACCGCTGAGGAGGGATATTTCAAGGTCAGCCATTCTTCCGCGCCCTCTCTGTTTGGCGGATCGTTCGGAGACGCGCTGAAAGATACCTTCGGGCGGATCAAATTCGCGGGTACACCCTCCTACAAACAGCAGGTTTTCTTTATCAATTTGCAGGAGATCAAAGGCATCCGGTTCGGCACGCCCAGCCCGGTCAACTATTTCGATCAGTTTTATAACAGCGAGCTGTTCCTGCGTGCGCACGGAACCTATTCGATCAAGATCACCGATCCGATCAAATTCTATACGGAGGTCATTCCGAAGAATGCCGACCGGGTAGACATCAAGGACATCAACGAACAGTATCTTTCGGAATTTCTGGAAGCGTTTCAGGCGGCGCTCAACCGGTTATCCCTGGAAGTACGGATCTCGCAGGTCGTTTCCAAAGCGCCCGAACTTTCCAGATTCATGGCGACCGAGCTGGATGAGAACTGGAAAGAACTGCGCGGATTTGAGGTGCAGTCGGTCGGCATCATGGGGATCAGCTACGACGAGGAATCCAAGAAGCTCATCAATATGCGCAACCAGGGCGCGATGCTCGGCGATGCGGCTGTGCGGGAAGGATACGTGCAGGGTGCGATCGCACGCGGAATCGAGAACGCGGGCAATAACGGAGGCGGCGCGCAGGCGTTCATGGGGATCGGTCTCGGCATGAACGCGGGCGGAAACTTCATGGCGTCCGCATCGGCTACGAACGCGGCGCAAATGGAACAGCAAAGAGCCGCCGCGGCGCAAGCGGAACAGGCGAACGCGTGGGCCTGCGCCTGCGGAGCGAAAAACACAGGGAAATTCTGCGCCGAATGCGGTTCTCCCAAACCGGCTCCGGCGGGAGAATGGACTTGCGCCTGCGGTGCGAAAAACACCGGAAAATTCTGCTCGGAATGCGGTTCTCCCCGTCCTGCCTCCGAATGGGTCTGCTCCAAATGCGGCAGCAAAAACACGGCGGCAAGCAAATTCTGCTCCGAGTGCGGAAACAAGAAAGAGTAACCGATTCCGATAGGAGAATGAAATGGAACAAACCGCTACATATCAGTGTCCGAACTGTGCGGCGGGTCTGACGTTTGACCCTGAAAAGCAAAAATTCGTTTGCGAATTCTGCGGAACGGAATTTGACCGCGAAGAGGTTTTGAAAGCCAATTCCGAGGAGGAGATGCGCGAACGGGAAGCCGCCGATGCGGAATACAACGCGCAGATGAACGAATACGAATGCAAAAATTGCGGCGCACACGTCCTGGCGGATGAGCACACCGTGGCGAGCACCTGCGCGTATTGCCACAATCCGATTGTTCTGGTGGGGCGGCTTTCGGGAGAAATGAAGCCGCAGAAGATGATCCCGTTCCGCTACGATAAGGAAGAGGCAAAAAAGCGTTTTCTGTCTTTCGTGAAGAAGAAATGGTTCGTGCCGAGATCCTTTTTCACCTCCGAGCAGGTGGAGAAGATCGCGGGGGTCTATTATCCGTTCTGGGTGACCGATGCGGATGCGGACAGCAGTCTTGAAGCGCAGGCAACCAACGTTCGCCGCTGGCAGAGCGGGAATGTGGAATATACCGAAACTTCCTATTTTCACGTTCGCCGCGCGGGAGAGATCCACTTTGAAGACCTGACGACCTCGGCAAATTCCGAGGAAGATAAAAAGATGCTCGAAGGTGTTCTGCCCTATCCGAGCGACGCGCTGGTCGATTTCTCTATGCCGTATCTCTCGGGATATACGGCAAAGAAACGGAATCTGGAAAGCGTACAGCTGCGCGGAGAGGTCAAGGATCGGATCTGCAAATATTCCGAGCGTATTCTGTGTGGAACGATCGGGCCGTACTCAACGGTATCGGTGACCCGGTCGGGCGCGCGGATCCTCGGAAGCAAATGGGAGTATTCGCTCCTGCCGGTCTGGATTCTGACGTATCGCGCCAAAAGCGGAAAGATTTATACCTATGCGATGAACGGACATACCGGAAAAGTGTTCGGTGAACTTCCGGTCAGCAAATGGAAGCTGTTTTTCGTGGGGCTTGTTCTGACCGCGGTTCTGACCTTGCTGTTTACTTTAATGGGAGGAGGACTGTTTTTGGCATGATCGCGGCAATGATGGAGACCTCTCCCTATCTGACGGCATTTCCGTTTGCGCTCCTTTTGGCGGCAATCGTTTCGTGTGTGGTCGTGTTCTTTATCGTCCGCAGCTATTCCATGAAGCATAAGCCGGTGGATTATCCGCTCGACCAATATACGAAATTGAACCTGCACGAAAAAGAGGACATTTTTACCGGCAGTCACGTAACGCGCCGAACGATCGACCGCGACCGGAAACGGTAACCGACGGAAAAGAAAACGGAATCCGATCTTTGGCGGATTCCGTTTTCTTTGTATCCTGTTCAAATTTGATATTTTTGGTCGTATTCGCCGAAAAGCTCATCGAAGGCGGCGTTGCCGTATTTGACGCCGTTGAGGTACCGGTGTGTCTCAAAGGTATCGTGCCCCAGCTCGATCACGGCAACGGCAACGTTGGAGCAGTGGTCGGAAACGCGTTCCAGATTGGTCAGAATATCGGAAAGCACGAATCCGTGTTCCAGTGTGCAGTCCCCGGCAACCAGGCGGTTGATATGATTGTTCTTGACGGTGGCGATCAGCTTATCAATGACCTGTTCGAGCGGTTCGACCTTGCCGCAAAGCGTCGCGTCATTCTTGCGGTATGCCTCTTCGGTCAGGTTCAGAATTTCCTCGGTTGCCCGAAGCAATGTTTGTATTTCGGTCATAGCACCCGGCGATAGGGCAATTTTCTTTTCAAACATTTCTTTTGACGTTTTGAGCAGATTGACCGCGTGATCTCCGAGCCGTTCAAAGTCTCCGATGGTGTGGAGCATCCGGGAAACGGCGCGGCTGTCGGATGCCGAGAGGTTCCGGGCGGCGAGCGGAACGAGATAGGTTCCGAGCTTGTCTTCCATCAGGTCGAGCCGATCCTCGCAGGCAAGGATCCCGTTCGCTTCACCCTCGTCGTAGGCAAAGAGCATTCGGAACGATCGGATCAGCGTATCGCGCGCAAGTGTGCACATTTCCACCGTTTTATTCTGGCATTCAATAATCGCAACCGACGGCAGACGAAGCAGGCGTTCATCCAGCGTGAACACCTCGGCAACCGGTTCTCCGCCGCTCTTTTTGTCCCGCACCAACAGGGTTGAGAGGTTTACCAACAGTTTGGAGAGCGGCAGGAAGAGAAGCGTGAGGATCAGGTTATAAACGGTATGCACCAGCGCGATCGCCCAGGGTGTTGCCATAGCGTCGAGGAACGGAAAGACACCCAGCCATCTGAGCAGGAAGAACAGGGGAAGACAGATCGCCGTCCCGAGAACTTTTACAGATAGGTGAATAACGGCAACGCGTTTGGCGTTTGTATTAGCACCGATGCAGGAAAGCAGGGCTGTGATGCAGGTGCCGATATTCAGTCCCATGATCATCGGGACCACCATTCCAACCGGTAAACTGCCCGAGAGCGAGAGCGCTTGCAGAACACCGATCGAAGCGGCGGAGCTTTGCACAAGAGCGGTAAAGAGGAGAGCGACCAGAAGCCCGAGGATCGGATTAGCCAGCTTGCCGAGCAATTCCGAAAATCCGGGCATGGAAGCCAGCGGACTCATGGTTTCGCTCATCAGCGTCATACCGTACATGAGCAGCGCGAAGCCAACGAACACCGTTCCGAGCGTGCGCTTGCGGTCGGATTTGGAGAACAGCACGAAAACGATCCCGATCAGCGCCAGAGGAGGCGAAAAATAAATCGGTTTGAGCAACTGAATCCAGAGAGAATCGCTCTGAATGCCGGATAAGCTGAGAATCCATGCCGTCACGGTTGTGCCGACGTTTGCACCGAGAATGACCGAAACCGTTTGCGAGAACGCCATGATCCCCGAGTTCACCAGCCCGACCAGCATCACGGTCGTAGCGGATGAGGATTGCATGGCAACGGTGATCGCGGCGCCGAGCAACATACTCAAAAAAGGATTGGCTGTCACCTTTTTCAGCAGATGTTCCAGCTTGCCTCCCGCCATTTTGCCCAGAGAGCCGGACATCAGGTGCATCCCGAAGAGGAAGAAAGCCAGTCCGCCGATAAACGATAGGATCGATAAAAGATTCATGTTTGCTCCATTCTGTTTTTTTTGATCGCTTCTATTTTACACGATTGTAAGCGGTTTGTCAACCGTAAAAATAAATTTTCGCCGTCCGTAAAATTCCGCAACGGGATCAGCCAGGCATTGGCATTTTTTATACTTATTTTGGGACTTGTAATCCTGCCTCAAACATGGTATAATATGTTGTGAAAGACCCCGTCCGGCGGAAAGATCGATTCGCTTCGCGCACGGTAGAGAAAACGGAAGGAGACGGATCCGTGAAAAGACGCTTTTGCCTTTTTTTGATATTGCTTGCGGTTTTTCTGTCGGCGTCTTCCTGCGTCGGGGAGGCGGAGCGGACGGATGAGACAGAACCTGCAACAGAGGAATCGACGGTGGTTTTGCCCGGGTCTGTCGAATCCGAAGAACCGAAGGACCCACCGCCGCCGGCACAGCCGGAACTGCCGCCGGACACCGGCTGGTCAAAGATCTATTGAGAATGCAATGAAAAACCGCCGTCCCGCGCTTTTGCGTGGGCGGCGGTTTTTCATCGCGTCCATCGGCCGTTGTACCGTTGCTTTTTCTCCGTTCATATACTGTTCGAGAGGGGAGAACTTTGCTTCCCCGGAGAGGAAAATGAACAGAGATGAATGGATTGATTTGGCTTGGGATTTTCATTCCGCTGTTCGGTACCACGGCAGGCGCGCTTTGCGTTCTGCTCTGCAAAGGGGAACTGAACCGGAATTTTCAGCGCTCGATGGCGGGGCTTGCCGCCGGTGTGATGACGGCGGCGTCGGTATGGAGCTTATTGCTTCCCGCGATCGAGCGGTCGGAGTCGCTCGGGAAGTTGGCTTTTTTACCTGCGGCGGGTGGGTTTGCAATCGGGTTTTTCGGTCTGCTTTTTCTGGATCACGCGCTGCCGCAACCGGTTTGCGAACCGGTGGGTGCTGGGGACGGGCAGAAACGGAAAACCTATTTGACCTCGCTTGCAGTCACCCTGCATAATCTGCCGGAGGGAATGGCGGTCGGAGTCGCGTTCGCGGCGTTGCTTGCGGGGGGCGACGTGATCCCGGAATCGGCGGCGATGGCGCTTTCCATCGGGATCGCCGTCCAGAATATCCCGGAGGGCGCGATCATCTCGATGCCGCTCCACGGATCGGGCATGAACAAGGGAAAGGCAGTCGGGATGGGGATCCTTTCGGGGATCATTGAGCCGATCGGCGCAGGAGTGACCCTGCTTTGCGCGGTGCTCGTAACACCGGCGTTGCCGTGGTTTCTCAGCTTTGCGGCAGGTGCGATGCTGTTCGTGGTCGTGGAAGAACTGATTCCCGAAATGGCGGACGGACCGAAAACGAAGGTCGGCGCGGTCAGCTTTGCCGCGGGATTTCTCCTGATGATGATTCTCGACGTCACACTGGGATAAAAAAGAAAGGTTGCCGCCAAACGATAGCGGCAATCTTTTTTTGATCCGTTTTTCATGTCGCTTTATGCGGTACGAAAGATTGAAAAACACCTCAAACCGGTTGACAAACCACCTCTGCTTTGGTATAATATCCTTGATAGAACAAACAACGGAAAACCGTTTGAAGATCGAGCAAAAAGGAGGGGTTCAAATTGAAACTGTTTTGGAAAAAAGTCAATCGAGGATTGCTCTTGGGTGCGGTTTTGCTGGTTGCGCTGGTCGTTTTGATCGTAGTGCAGTCGGTGTCGTTCCGCAGAGCAAAACCGGTGATCCGGCAGGAGGTCAAGGACTATGCCGGCGATCTGTTGGAGGTCATGTACGCGGTGGGAGACCGGGTAGAGCCGGGAAGTGAACTGACCGCTGAACAGAAACAGGCGCGCCGGGAGCGTTTTGAGGCGTTTGTGAGAGAATATTGGCAGGAAGTTCCCGAAAAGGAGATCCGGAACGGCGGACTGATTTCCACGGCTCTTTCCGGAACGGGTTCTTCCGGATTGAGCTCTCTGCGCACGGAATTTGAAAATACCCTCTCTGGAAAACAGTATCCGGTTGAAAAGCTGAATTTACAGCTTCCCAATTCCAATATTTCGATCCGGGTAAACGGACCGGGCTACGCGCTTGTGAACGTTTCGTTTTCGTTTTCCACCGTATCGGGCGATTACGAAACGCTGCGGTCCGGAGAGTTACAGCTTGAACTCAAACGGGTGAAGGGAAGCTGGAAGGTCATTTCATCCAATCATTCTTTCTACGGCGGGGGAGAACCTACGCCCATTGCGGAAACAACGGGAGGTGCGGAATAATGGAGACCGTCATGCAGGAAAAGCAACCGGTTCTGCAAATTTCCCATCTGAACAAAACTCTGGGAAACAGGCAGATTCTCAAGGACGTCAATCTGGAAACTTACAGCGGAGAGGTTTTCGGCTTCCTCGGACCGAACGGCGCCGGCAAGACCACGACCATCAAGATCGCGGTCGGCTTGCTTTCGCTCGACGAGGGCGATATTTCGATCGCGGGTTACGATCTGCGCCGGAATTTTGAACAGGCACTCGAAAAAACGGGCGGGATCGTGGAAAACCCGGAATTTTATCCCTATCTTTCCGGATATGAGAACCTGCGCATTTACGCACGCGTGCACGAAAACGTGACCGAGGAGCGGATCAAAGAGGTTCTGGAACTCGTGGGACTTTCCCTGCGCGCCAAAGAGAAGGTGGGGCGTTATTCGCTCGGTATGCGGCAGCGCCTCGGCGTGGCGCAGGCAATCCTGCACCGGCCGCGTCTACTCGTTCTGGACGAACCGACCAACGGGCTCGACCCCGCCGGAACCAAAGCGCTCCGCGATATTCTCAAACGGTTGGCGCATGAGGAGGGGCTTTCGATCGTCGTTTCGAGCCACCTCATGAGCGAAATGGAAATGATGTGCGACCGCGTCGGGATCATCGTGGAGGGAGAGATCCGGAAAATTCAACCCATCGAAGAGATGATCTCCGCTGCAAAATCCGGCTACGAAATTTATGTGTTCCACGTATCGGACGCCGCCAAAGCCGCCGCACTGCTCGGCGACTTGCCGGCGGGAACGGTCGCCGTGGCGGACGCGGACCATCTGGAAGTTCAGATCCCCGGAGCCGAACAGGAAGCAACGCTGGCGAAGATCAACAAAACGATCCTGCAAGGCGACGTGAATCTTTATACCGTCAGCCGCAAGGAAGACCGGAAGCTGGAAGACGTCTTTATCGAGATGACGAACGGACAGGGAGGTGGACAGATTGGATAAGATCGGAATTTTGATCGGCAATGAGATCCTGAAACTCCGTCGCCGCAAAATTTTGCTGGTGATGCTGATCCTTTTGCTGGTGGTTTGCTTTTTCTATCAGTTGCTCATGGGGACGCTTCTGGAAACGCTTTCGGGCGTGATAATCGAAGAACGAAGCGCAACGCTCTCAGAGCAGGCGGAGCTCGTTTTGAAGGAAATAGAAAAAAACGGCGGCGCGGAAGCGGAAAATATGTATGACCGCCAGCAATGGTATTTCTATTCGGAAGCTTTGGCGGATCAAATCGAATATGACGATTGGAGATTCCAGAGCGGGCTTTTAGACGATTGGGCATATGCGGCGGCGGAAGGGACCTCGGAAGCGACCGAATTGAAAAGTCTTTTGGAGCGGAACGATTATGCCGGATATTACCGGTATCAGATGGCGCAGAATGACTTGATTTACGGTATGGCAGGCACCGCTGAACTGGCAGAGGCGGCAAACTGGGGGTATCAGTATTGCTTGGATCATCAGATCCAGCCCCTGACCGACGACTGGCGTTATCTGAAAGCGTTGGATGCGTCCCGGGCGTTGTATCAGCTGCGCAGTTATGATCTCCGGCTGGAAAGAACCGGCATCTCCACCGATCCGGTTTTGTACGAGGAAACGAATAACGCGTTTATATTGGCAAAATATCAGTTGGAGCATAACGTTGAAATCAACCCGGCGGATAGCTTCGGGCAAAATTCCATTGTGGAGACGGCACTCGGCGGCGCATCCAAAACGAGCCGTTTCTGGGATGCGATCGCTTCCACTTCGGGCATCACTCTGGTCGGACTCTTTATGATCGTGATCGCCGGCGGCGTGGTGGCGGGAGAATTCCAGAAGGGAACGGTCAAATTCCTGCTGCTTGTCCCGGCAAAACGGTGGAAGATTCTGCTTGCGAAATACTGCACCGTATTGCTGACCGGGCTGTTCTTCCTCCTTGTCGCATGGGTCGGAAATTTCTTGTTCTGCCTGCTCTTTCAGGGCGGAAAGGAAGCGATCCTGCCGGCTCTGTTCGTCAAGAACGGCGAGGTCGTCAGGCGTTCGCCCTATCTGCTTCTGCTCGGGCGCGGGTTGCTCTCGACGGTTCGCGTGGTGGTCACGGCAACGCTGGCGTTTGCCGTTTCCTCGCTTCTGCGGAACAGTGCGGCGGCTGTCGGCGTGAGTATGCTGGTTCTGTTCGGCGGCAGCACGATCACCTCTTTCCTGATGCTTCTCGGCCAGGATTGGGGAAGATATCTGATTTTTGCCAACATGGATCTGGTTGCGGTTCAAGACGGAACCACCGGATTTGCCCATCAGTCCATGCCGGGCGCGGTAATCGTGATCCTGCTTCACATGGTCGTCTTTCTCTGGACGGCGTTCGATTCTTTCACCCGGCGTGAAATATAAGATCAAAAAACAGAAAAAACAGGTTTCATCCGCTTGGGTGAAACCTGTTTTTTGCTATGCTTTTTTCGGTCAACCGAGAAAATCCAGCAGGTTTTGCGAGAGGATCTTCCGTTGTTCATCCGGCGTGAGCGGAATGGAGAGGAAGGAATCAAGCTCAACGCCCGGATTCCACATGGGATAATCCGAACCGAAGAACACGCGGTCACTGCCGTAGCGGTGAATGATCTCCGCGGCTTCGTCGGGCGTCAGGTAGGGCAAGCTGGAAGAACAGTCCACCCAGAGATTCGGGATCCCGGCAAGTTCTTTGGAAGCTTCTTTCCAGATCGACCACCCCCCGAAGTGCGCGCCGATCATCCGCAGGTTCGGAAACTGTTTCAGAACCGGGATCAGACGGTTGGGATTGGAATGATCGTAGCGGTTGTCGCCGGTGTGCGCCAGAACGGGAATGTTGTGCGCCTCACACCATGCGAAAGAGCGCAGGTAGCGGGGATCGTCGAGATCAAACCCTTGAATATCCGGGTGAATTTTCACGCCTTTGAGCCCGAGAGAAACGAGGTGTTCCAGATCGCCCTCGGGATCCTCCGAATCGGGGTGGATTGCGCCGAAACCGATCAGCTTTCCGGCACTCTCTGCCACGCATTCGGCAATGAACCCGTTGATGCTCTGCACCTGCTTGGGCGCGGTTGCGACCGAATGGACGAGGAATCCGTCGATGCCGTATTTTTCACCGCAGGCAAGCAGTTCGGCAACCGTACCGCGGCAGGCGGCGGTGGTGCCGTAAAAGTGGTCGGTTCCGGCAACGGCGCGGTCGACGATCTTTTCGGGGTAGATATGGCAATGCGCGTCAATGACCTTCATGCCGTTTTTCATTACGCCGTCACCACCTTGCTTGCCTTTTGCAAACCGAGCTTTTCGATCGCTTCGGCGCGCATCTGGTATTTCAGAATTTTTCCCGCCGCGTTCATCGGGAAGTGATCCACGAAGTCGATATAGCGGGGAACCTTATGCCGCGCCATGCTCTTTGCGATGAAGGTACGCATTTCGTCTTCGGTCATGGTCTCGCCCTCTTTGAGGATGATGCAAGCCATGATCTCCTCGCCGTATTGTTCGTCCGGCACGCCGATCACCTGCACGTCGCTCACCTTCGGGTGCGTGTAGATGAATTCTTCAATCTCCTTGGGGTAAATGTTTTCGCCGCCGCGGATAATCATGTCTTTGAGCCGCCCGGTGATGCGGTAGTTTCCTTCCTTTGTGCGGCAGGCAAGGTCGCCGGTATGGAGCCATCCGTCTGCGTCGATCGCGGCGGCGGTCGCCTTGGGCATCTTGTAGTAGCCCTTCATGATGTTGTATCCGCGCGCCACGAACTCTCCCGTAACTTCATCCGGGCAATCTTCTCCGGTTTCGGGATCGACGATTTTGCATTCGATCTCGGGCAGTGCGCGCCCGACCGTACCCACACGCACCTCGATCGGATCGTCGGTCGAACTCATCGTACATCCGGGCGACGCCTCGGTCTGTCCGTAAACGATGGTGATCTCGGTCATGTGCATTTTTTCCACCACGTCCCGCATCGCCGAGATCGGGCAGGGACTGCCCGCCATGATGCCGGTACGCATATAGGAAAAGTCGGTTTTCGGGAAATCGGGATGGCTGAGCAGCGCGATGAACATGGTCGGAACGCCGTGGAAGGCGGTGATGTGTTCCTTATGGATGCAGGCGAGCGCCGGCTTCGGCGAGAAATAGGGAAGCGGCAGGAGTGTCGCGCCGTGGGTCATCGAAGCGGTCATGGCAAGCACCATGCCGAAGCAGTGGAACATCGGGACCTGGATCATCATGCGGTCGGCGGTGGAGAGATCCATGCAGTCGCCTATCGCCTTTCCGTTGTTCACCACGTTGTAGTGAGTGAGCATAACGCCCTTC
>CAMYUQ010000023.1 GCA_947302045.1 uncultured Clostridia bacterium | reverse complement strand
TGTTATTATAGCACCTCCGCCTCCCTTTGTCAATACCTTTTTTTCATTTTTTTCGGGATTTTTTTGCTTTTTTTCGGGTGAAAAGCGCAAACGCGGGAAAAACTATCGAAAAAAGCGGGAGGGCGTCGGATTTGGTAACCGTTTTATTCCGGACATTGGTCATATACCTGATTCTTTCCGTGGTCGTTCGGCTCATGGGAAAGCGGCAGATCGGCGAATTGGAGGTGAGCGATCTGGTGACGACTTTGCTCGTTTCCGAGATCGCCTCGCTCCCGGTGACGAACCCGGAAATTCCGATTTTCTATGCTTTGGTTCCGATTGTGACCTTGCTGGTTCTGGAAGTGGCGGCTTCCTTTTTGCTTATAAAGTTCCCGGTGCTGAAAAAATTGTTTTCGGCGCAACCGACGATCCTTTTGCGGCACGGGAAGTTACAGCCGCAGGCACTCTCGGACAACCGCATCTCCTGCGAGGAGATGATGGAAGAGATCCGGCAGCAGGGGTACTATGATCTTTCGGAGATCGACGAGGCGATTCTGGAATCGAACGGCAAGCTCACGATCGTTCCGAAATCGGACAACGCCTCGCCGACGCTGGGGGATCTGGGGCTGAAAGTTCCACAGGCGCGGCTCTCGCACGTGGTTTGGAACAGCGGAAAACCCAACCGTGCGGGGCTTGCTCTGATCGGGAAGAACGAGAAATGGCTGATGGAAGAATTGAAGAAAAAGGGCTATGATGCGGCGCGGCTCTTTTGCGTGACGGCTAACGCAGACGGGAAGCTTTTTATCGTGGAGGAACGGAAGAAGGGATGAAGCAGGTGATCGTGGTTTTGGTTTTGTTCGGGCTGATGATCGGCGGGATCGTTTGGAACGCCCTATATATAAATAAGGAAGTAACCCGGATCTCGTCGCGGCTCGGAGAGCTGCCGGATCGTCCGGGAGAGAACGCGGCGGAGATGGCACGGGCGATCGCGCTTGACTGGGAGAAAAGTTCCCGGATCATCGGGCTTTCGGTGGGGGTAGCGGTGATGGATCGCGTGGGCGAGGGGTTGGCGCAGTTGACAGCGGCGGCGCAATGCGGCGACTACTACGGATATCGAGAGGCGCTCGCTCTGCTTTTTGACATAGTAGGCGACCTTTCGCGGCTTGAACGGTTCGAGATCGGTAATCTGATTTAACGCTCTATGCACTCGCTATGGCAATGCCGGGAAGTTTTCGCCGTCGCCTTTTTCAAAAGGCGACTGGGGTGGAGGGGCAACGCCCCCCATTTTCGCGCCAGCGGCGCGAAAAAACCGCTTCCACTTCGCGCCCCAACGGCGCGAACCTTCCCTGATAAAAGAATTGCCGCCCTCACGGCGGCAATTCTCAAAAGCGTATTTTGGTTCGTGCCTACGGCACGAAATCAAAGACCAAGGGGCTTCGCCCCTTTTACCCTACCAACTTTTTTGTAAAAAAGTTGGACAAAAAATTTCCCGGCACCAGCTTTTTTGAAAAAAAGCTGGGCAAAAAACTTCCCTGAAAGGGTTTGCGAGTCGCGAAACTTATTCTTCGTCGACGAAATCCTTGATCAGGTGGTAAATTTCGTTCTCCGACTGGCAATAGATCTGATCCCATTCGACCGTATACATCGCGCCGAGCAGGGACTTTCCGTTGACAGTGAAATTTTCTCCGTCGGTGAGCGTAATCTTTCCCGGATATTCCGTTGCGATTTTCACAAATTTGTTCACGTCCGACATCGTTTCCAACCGAATTTTGTACTTCATCGTTATCTATCCTTTCTGTTTTGCTTGGCAGGGATCAGTTTCCCTGCTTTTTATTTGTTCTCCACCCGGCAAATTTGCGCAAGAACGGCCGCAAAAACGCCGGCGCACGCCAAACCAGAATCTTCAAAGGATGTACCTCCTCTCGCAAAAGAAAGTTCTTCCCTCTCAGAATATGTCGCCCGGCTTGGCCTTGTTCCGCCTCAGATCAATTCTCCTTGCGGGATCAGCATCGGGTCGCTCTTCATTTCCTCGATCGCCGCACGCAAAACCACCTTGTCGTTTTCATGGGCAAGATTGGCTTCCGCTTCCCCCACCGGCATCCACAAAACCTCCGCAATTTCTCCCTCGCGGGGACGGATGGAGGTCTGCTCGGTGCGGCAAAGAAAATAGACCACTTCTTTGCTCACACCCGGACTGGGAGTATAATGTACCGTTTTCCGGAAGGACGAACGGATCCGGATCCGCACGCCGGTCTCCTCGTAAACTTCCCGCAAAGCCGTCATGTGCTCGTTTTCGCCGCGCTCCATGTGCCCTTTCGGGAAGGAAAGGTTGCCGCCGCGCCGATGGCGGATCATCAGAATATAATCAACTTCGTCCTTGCCGCGGCGCAAAACCAGCGCGCCGCAGGATTTTTCATACGTCATGCATTTTCACCCCGCTCGGGAAAGGATTTTATTCCGGCTTGATCTGCTCCATTACAAACGCTTCGAGAATATCTCCGACCTTAATGTCGTTGAATTTCTCCAATCCGATCCCGCATTCGTATCCTGCCGCAACTTCTTTTGCGTCGTCCTTGAACCGTTTGAGCGAGGAGATTTTATCCTCGAAGATCACCACACCGTCCCGCAGAACGCGGATCTGCGACTGCCGCGTGACCTTGCCGTCCTGCACGTAGGAACCTGCGATCGTGCCAACGCTCGGAACATGAATGGTCTGGCGCACTTCCGCGTGCCCGAGCAACTGCTCCCGGAACTTGGGCGCGAGCATTCCCTTCATCGCCGCCTCGATCTCTTCGATACATTCGTAAATGACGCGGTAGGTGCGGATCTCCACGTTCTGCCGCTCGGCAGAATCGAGTGCCGACTTATCCGGACGCACGTTGAATCCCACGATGATCGCGTTCGACGCCGCCGCAAAGGTGACGTCTCCCTCGGTAATACCGCCTGCAGCCGCGTGGATCACGCGCACTTTGACTTCCTCGTTGGAGAGCTTTTCAAGCGATTGCCGAACCGCTTCCACCGATCCGCCCACGTCCGCTTTGACGATGATGTTGAGCGTTTTGACGCCCTCCGAGATCTGCGCGAACAGTTCATTCAGGTTGGCGCGCGCATTGGCTTTGAAGACGTCTTCTTTCGCCTTGTCACGCCGCTGATCGGCAAGCGTTCTCGCCATGCGTTCGTCCTCGACCGCCTGGAATTCGTCGCCCGACGAGGGGACTTCGGCAAGTCCTGTGATCTCGACCGGAACCGAGGGCGCGGCTTCTTTGAGGGTTCTGCCGGTATGATCTACCATCGAACGCACACGCCCGACCGCCGCTCCGGCAATGATAATGTCTCCTGCGCGCAGGGTACCGTTCTGCACCAGCACCGTTGCCACCGGTCCGCGTCCGCGATCCAGCTTTGCTTCGATGACGATACCTTTCGCCCGGCGGTTCGGGTTGGCTTTCAGTTCTTTGACGTCGGCAACGAGCAACACGCTTTCGAGCAGGTTGTCGATGCCCTCTCCCGTCAGCGCCGAGACCGGGACGCAGATCACGTCGCCGCCCCATTCTTCGGGTACGAGATCGTATTTCGTCAGTTCCTGCTTGATCGCATCCGGGTTCGCGCCGGGTTTATCCATCTTGTTGATCGCCACGACGATATCAATGCCTGCGGCTTTGGCGTGGTTGATTGCCTCCACCGTCTGGGGCATCACGCCGTCGTCGGCGGCAACGACCAGAATCGCAATATCGGTCGCCATCGCGCCTCTCGCACGCATCGCCGTGAACGCTTCGTGTCCGGGCGTATCGAGGAAGGTGATCTCACGACCGTTGACCGTTACGCGGTAGGCGCCGATGTGCTGGGTGATGCCGCCCGCTTCTCCTGCCGTGACGTGAGTGTTCCGGATCCGGTCGAGGATCGAGGTTTTACCGTGGTCAACGTGACCCATCACGCATACCACCGGCGCGCGGTCGATGAGTTGATCCGCTCCGTCCTCGGTGTCGTCAAAGAGTTTTTCCTCAATGCTGACGACCACTTCTTTGGAGGGTGTTACGCCGAATTCTTCCGCAACGAGCGCGGCGTAATCATATTCGATCACCTGGTTGACGGTCGCCATTACGCCCATCATAATGAGCTTTTTCACAACTTCTCCCGCCGTGACTTTCAGCCGCGACGCAAGCTGTCCGACGGCAATTTCATCCGGCAGTTCCACCGCGGTAGGCCGAACGGTGACGGGCGCCGCAGAAGGCGTGCGTCCCTTTCCTTTTCCGCCCTTTCCGGGTCTACCTCCGAACTGTTGCTGCGGCGCCTGCCGGCGCACGCGCTGGTTGCCGCCCTTGAAATTCTGCTCGCGTTCCGATACGAAGGAATCGAGCTTTTCATCATATTTGGAAAGATCGACCGCGTTCGATCCGCGCGTGTCCACCACACGGGGTCCCTTGCGCGTTCCGTCCGGGTTCATATTCGTGGTCGCGCCGCGCACGATCGGCTGCGCCTTGAAGGTATCGCGCGGTCCGCTCGGAATGTGATCTCCCTTATCCCGGTCGCCGCCGCGTCCTTTGGACTTGTTCTGATTGTTGCGTCCGCGTTCGGGCGCAAATCCGCCCATGCCTCCGAAACCGCCCATACCGCCGAATCCGCCCGACGGTCTGGAAGAACCGAATCCCTGCGAGGGGGTTCCCTGCGCGCGGTTTCCGAAGTTCCCCTGCGGTGCGCGCGGCGCCATGCCGCCCGGCGTGCGGTTCTGCCCGAAGTTTCCGCCCATGCCGTTCTGCGGACGGCTCTGGTTTGTTGCCGCAGTACGCGGCGCGCCGCTCGGTGCCACACGGTTGCCCGCCGCGGGCTGTACCGGTTTCTGTGGCGCAGGTTCCGGCTTTGCCGGTTTTTCGGCAACCGGCTTGACCTCCGGTTTTGCCGGTTCCGGTTTGACTTCCGCCGATTTTTCCTCTTTCTTTTCTTCAACCGGTTTCGGAGTCTCGACAGGTTTCTCCTCTTTCTTGGGAAGTTTGGAGGGAATATAGGTCACCCCGTCCAGATACGAGCCGATGTCGGTGATCTGGTTCTGCTTGGTCAGGCGATCGAACAACAGGTCAAATTCAATCGGCTCCAACGCTTTCTGCGCCGTGACCTCCCGTCCGCTCCCTGCAAGAATCTCGATCAGCTCTTTGCTTTTAACGCCGAGATCCTTTGCGAGTTTGTTGATTTTGAATTGCGATTTTGTATCTGCCATATACCCTCCTGCGAAGACGGAAGCCGCAGACTTCCGTATTTCCTGAATAGACCTCTTTCAAACAATTTCATCCGGCTCGGTCAAGGTCGACCTGACCAGCCCGTACAGATTTGCGTCGGTGACCGCGACCGCGGCACAGTGCGCGCTCTTTCCGACCGCGTGCGCCAGCCGCTCTCCCGATACCGGAAGCGTGGTACGCTCCACACCGTAAAAGCCGCATTTATCGCGCAGTTTTTTGTCGGTTTTTTCCGAATTATCCGCCGCCGTCAGAACTGCAAACGGCTTCTGCCGCCCGGCAAGCGCCGCGCAAACCGTGTCGGTTCCGATCAGAAGCTTTCCCGCCTTGCGGCAAAGCCCGACCGCGCGCAGTATTTTTTCTTCCCGATCAGGATTCATACGCTTCCATTTCCCGTTCCATCCGGTCGTAGACCTCTTCCGGGATCTCGGTTTCGAGCACCCGGTCGATCCGGCGGCTCTTGCGCGCACGGCGCAGGCATTTGACGTCCCGGCAGAGATACGCGCCTCTCCCGTTTTTCTTTCCGGTGAAATCCAGCGAGATCTCCCCTTCCGGACTGCGAACGACCCGCAAAAGCTCCTGCTTCGGTTTGTGTTCGTTGCATCCCATGCACTGCCGCATGGGAATTTTACGTACTTTTTTCTCCATAAATTCCTTCGTTTCGGTGAAGCCCGATCATTCGGGCTTGATGTCGATCTTGCAGCCGGTCAGTTTGGCGGCAAGCCGCGCGTTCTGTCCTTCCCGTCCGATGGCGAGCGAGAGCTGATCCGCCGGAACGGTTGCGAGGCAGGTGCGTTCTCCGGTCATCACAACGCTGCTGACCTGCGCCGGAGAGAGCGCCGCCGCAACGTAGGTTTCCATCTGTTCGCTGTATTTGACCACGTCGATCTTCTCGCCGCGCAATTCGTCAACGACAGCCGAGATCCGCGCGCCGCGGTTGCCGATGCAGGCACCGACCGGATCGACGTCGGGTTCTCTCGAAAAGACCGAAATTTTGGTGCGCGAGCCGGCTTCCCGGGCGATGCCCTTGATCCCGACCACGCCCTCGCTGATTTCGGGGACTTCCAATTCAAACATCCGGCGAACCAGACCGGGGTGCACGCGCGAGAGCGTTACGATCGGGCCGCGGTTCTCCTTGTTGACTTCCTGCACGAAAACCTTGATCCGGTCGTCCACGCGAAACAGTTCTCCCGGGATCTGCTCGTTGTAGAGCAGGACCGCGCGTCCGCTTCCGGTATCGAGGATAACGTTTCCGGTTTCAGGATCGTAGCGCGTCACGGTCGCCGTGATGATCTCCTCGTGCTTATTCTCGTATGCTTCCTGCTGAACGCGGCGTTCGCCCTCGCGGATGCCCTGAATGATGACCGATTTCGCCGCCGCCGCGCTGAGCCGGCGGAAGTTCTTGGTCTTGACCTCGGTTTCCACAATCGAGCCCACTTTATATTTCTTCGCGATCGATTTTGCCTCTTCCAGCGAGATCTGCGTGCCGGGATCGGTCACCTCTTCCACGACCTCTTTCTGCTGGAACACTTTTACGTCCTTTTTCACGGGGTCGATCAGGATCCGGACGTTGGTGTTGCTTCCGTATTCCTTTTTGTAAGCGGCTGTCAGCGCCGCCTCGATCTTTTCCATCATGTAGGAGGCCGGAATGCCCTTCTCCTTTTCCAGCAAATCAAGCGCGGTAAAAAATTCTGCGTTCATAGTTCTTTCATCCTTTCAGTTTATGGGTCAATTCAATTTTCCGAAATCAAAGCAGGTTTTCAGCGAAGCGACTTCCGCACGCGTAAAACCGATCTCTCCCAGAGGGGTGCTGACGCGGATCTTTCCATCCGCATCGAGGGGGAGCAATTCTCCGCGAAAGCTTTTCGCTCCGTTTTTGGGCGCGTAAAGCCTGACCTCGACCGTCTCCCCCACCGAAGCGGCGATATGCGCGTCGGTGCGCAGTTCGCGCTCAATTCCCGGAGAGGAAATTTCCAGATGGTAGGAATCCTCGATCGGGTCGGCTTCGTCGAGCACCGGGTCGATCGCACGGTGCATCGCCTCGCAGTCGTCGATGGTGATGCCCTCCGGTGAATCGATCGTGATGCGTAAAAAGTAATCCGAACCTTCCTTGACGTATTCCACGTCCCAGATCTCGTATCCGAGCTCTGCCGCAACCGGCTCCGCCAGCTCCCGGACGGTGGCGACGATGCCGCCGCTGTTCTTTTTCATACGACCGTTTCCTTTTCGTTTTCAAAAATTAAGAGCGGGTCGCCAAACCCACTCCCATACTCACATTCTCTACCGTATCATAGTATAGCACACTTTTTTTCTCTTTGCAACCCTTTTTTTGAATTTTTTTCAAAAAACGGAAGAAAAAAGGGGGGATTCCGCCCGCTTTTCGGGGGACAAAACGACGTCTGCAATAAAAAATACAAAAAAATTTTGTAAAATCCCTTGACAAACCCGAAAAAGCGTGGTATGATAATGTCATCACCTATAAACCTACTTTTTCGGTGGGTAAGTAGACAAATAGGTAGAGAGGAGAAAAATCATGTCGAAAATTTATAAATCCGCGGCGGAACTGATTGGAAAGACACCGCTGCTCGAACTGACGCACATCGAAGCGGAAGAGGGGCTTGGGGCGACCGTCCTTGCCAAATTGGAGTATTTCAATCCGGCGGGATCGGTCAAAGACCGGATCGCGAAAGCCATGATCGAAGACGCCGAAGCTAACGGAAAGCTGAAAAAGGGGTCTGTCATCATCGAGCCGACGAGCGGAAACACCGGGATCGGTCTGGCGTCGGTCGCCGCCGCGAAGGGCTACCGCCTCATCATCACGATGCCCGAGACCATGTCGGTCGAGCGTCGGCAGATCATGAAGGCGTACGGCGCGGAGCTGGTTCTGACCGAAGGCGCGAAGGGCATGAAAGGTGCGATTGCGAAAGCCGAGGAGCTTGCCGCCGAAATTCCGAACAGTTTTATTCCCGGTCAATTTGTCAATCCGGCGAATCCTGCCGCGCACTTTGCTTCTACCGGTCCCGAAATTTGGGAAGATACCGACGGCAAGGTGGATATTTTCGTTGCCGGTGTGGGTACCGGCGGCACGATCACAGGCGTCGGCGAATACCTCAAATCGAAGAATCCGGGCGTCAAGGTCGTGGCGGTAGAGCCGGCGAGTTCAGCGGTTCTCTCTACCGGTGTTGCCGGAGCGCATAAGATCCAGGGCATCGGCGCGGGATTCGTCCCCGATGTGCTGAACACCAAAGTTTACGATGAGATCATTCCGGTCTCCAACGAGGACGCTTTCGCGACCGGCAAGAAGATCGGCAAGCGCGAGGGCGTTCTGGTGGGCATTTCCTCGGGTGCCGCCGCCTTTGCCGCGATTGCGCTTGCGAAGCGTCCCGAAAATGCCGGCAAGACCATCGTGGTCCTGCTCCCCGACACCGGCGACCGCTATCTTTCGACGCCGCTGTTTGCCGACTGAAAAATGGCAGAATTTGAAAGTGATCTGAGGGCACGTGTGGAAGAGAGTTTGCAAAAACGATTCCGCACGACTTTGCGCAGTAAGTTTACGAAAGCGATCAAGCAATACCGTCTGATCCGCGAGGGCGACCGGATTGCGGTCTGCATCTCGGGCGGCAAGGATTCGATGCTGATGGCGAAGCTCTTTCAGGAGTTGGAGCGTCACAGTGAAATTCCCTTCCATGCCGAATATCTGGTGATGGATCCGGGTTACAGTCCGGCAAACCGTGCGCTGATCGAGGAGAACGCCCGGCGGCTTGGTGTGCCGATCAAAATTTTCGAGAGTGATATTTTCGAGTCGGTGACGCACATCGAAAGTTCGCCCTGTTATCTTTGCGCCCGGATGCGGCGGGGGCATCTCTACACCTTTGCGAAAGAGCTGGGGTGCAACAAGATCGCGCTCGGGCATCACTACGACGACGTGATCGAAACGATCCTGATGGGGATGCTTTACGGCGCGCAGATCCAGACGATGATGCCGAAGCTTTGGAGTACGAACTTTCCGGGGATGGAGCTGATCCGTCCGCTCTATCTGATCCGGGAGGAGGACATCAAGCGGTGGCGTGACGAGAACGGTCTGCGGTTTCTCCAATGCGCCTGCAAGTTTACCGAAAGTTGCGCGAGAGAGGACGAGGAATCGAAATCGAAGCGGCTGGAAGTGAAGCGTCTGATCGCGAAGCTCAAAGAGGACAACCCCGAGGTGGAAGCGCACATTTTCAAGAGCGTGGAGAACGTCTGCCTCGACACGGTGATCGGCTATAAACAAAACGGAAAAAAACACCATTTTCTCGATACTTACGAAACACAGTAACCGTTTCGGGAAGTTTTTTGCCCAGCTTTTTTGCGGGCAGTGTCCGCTTTCGATCTCGATTTTTATGCCGCGATTCGCCAAACTTTATACCCCGATGGCATAGATATTTGTAACGTCAGAAGCACTCGCTATGGCAATGCCGGGAAGTTTTTTGCCCAGCTTTTTTGCGGGCAGTGCCCGCTTTCGATCTCGATTTTTATGCCGCGATTCGCCAAACTTTATCCCAGATGGCATAGATATTGGTAACGCTATACGTACTCGTTACGGCAATGCCGGGAAGTTTTTTGCCCAGCTTTTTTTCAAAAAAGCTGGTGGGGTAAAAGGGGCAACGCCCCTTGGTCTCCCTTTCGCGCGAAGCGCAAACCAAAATGCACTTTTAAGAATTGCCGCCCTTCCGGGCGGCAATTTTATTGTGGAAGGTTCGTCCCTTTGGGACGAAAAGGACAAAAAGGTCTCCACTTTTTTGAAAAAAAGTGGAGCAAAAAACTTCCCATCATGGCGTTGACGAGTGCCTTTGGCGTTGTCGATATCTATGCTGTCAATGCAAAAATCCGTCAGGTATAGTTCACCGAGGCGGCAGTCAGACTGTAATTGCGCGGCGCGATGGCGATCTGCTCCCAGTCCGCCGCCGTCGACGCATATTCCACCGTGGAAAGATACGCGCAACCGTAAAACGCCATCTCCGAGATCACCGCCACCGTTGCCGGAATACAAACCGTTTCTCCCTCCCGCATCGCCGGATAGTGCATCAGCACTCGCAAATCTTTCGTATAAAGGACCCCCTCAACTGCCGTGAAATACGGATTTTCCGCACTCACGCCGATCTCCCGGAGTTCCCTGCATCCCCCGAACGCGAGCGTTCCGATTTCCTGCACCGTCGCCGGAATCCACACTTCCCGGAGAAACGAACAGCCGAAAAAGGCGCGGGAAGCGATCCGGATCACCACGTCGCCCGTCGGCGACCGCTCCGGAATCTCCAAAACCGGATCCTGCCAACTGCCTAGCCCCGTTACCGCACAGTATCCGCTTCCGAGACTTTCAAACAAAAGCGTATCCGGCGGCAAAACCGCCTCGACCGGCGCTTGCTCGCTTGTATCGATCCCCGCGTCGCTCTCTACCGTACCCTGCGCCGCCGATCCGTCGATCCCTCGCATCGTTCCCGCCACCGCCGAAAGCACAATCACCGCCGCCGTCAGGATCCCCAACCATTTCGGGAGCATTGCTTCTCTCACCGCTCTCCCTCCCTTTTTTGTTTCAGTTTAGCATATCCTGCCCCGGCTTGTCCACTCTTTTCGGCCGCAAAATGGGACCAAAAGCGCGGCAAACGGGCAGATTTCGCCAAAGGAAAGGTCGGATCCGCTGATTTCGGGACGGATTTTCCTCTTTTCGGACGAACGGTTTTTCCTCTTGCATTTTGCGCCGGATCGTGGTAAAATAAAAGCGTGAATCGCACGACAGAGAGGAATTATCATGTCAACTATCCGCATCGGAGACCGGATCCTGCCGCACGGCGTCGCGCTCGCGCCCCTCGCCGGGGTCAGCGACCGCCCCTTCCGCGCCCTCGCGCGCCGGTTCGGGGCAGAATACACCGTGAGCGAAATGGTCTCGGCAAAAGCGCTCGTCTATGAACAGAATCTCAAAAAAGAACCAACGCCCCGGCGCGTGCGTACCGCGCCCCTCGCCACCGTCTATCGGGACGAACTGCCGATGGCGGTTCAGCTCTTCGGCGCGGAGCCGGAATTCATGGCAAAAGCGGCGGTGCTGATCGAGCGCGGCGACTTCATCGGCAACGACGGCGACGCACGCCCGACCGCGATCGATATCAACATGGGTTGCCCGATGGCAAAGATCGTGGGCAACGGCGAGGGCGCCGCGCTGATGAAAGACCCGGCACGCGCCGAGGCGATCGTGAAAGCCATCACGCAAGCCGTGTCCCTGCCTGTCACCGTCAAAATGCGGATCGGTTGGGACGCCGATCACATCAACGCCGTGGAATTCGCCCGGCGCATGGAAGCCGCCGGCGCTTCGGCGATCTGCGTCCACGGCAGGACCCGCGCGCAGATGTACGCCCCCGCCGCCGATTGGAAAATCATCCGGCAGGTTCGGGAAGCTCTCTCGATTCCGGTTTTCGGCAACGGCGACATCTTCACCGCGCAGGACGCCCTGCGCATGATGAACGAAACCGGCTGTCAGGGGATCATGGTCGCCCGTGGCGCGCAGGGGAATCCCTGGATCTTCCGTTCGATCCTCCGCGCCCTTGACGGGAAGCCCGATTCGCCCCCCAAAGTCCGCGAACGGCTCGAAGTCGCCCTCGAACATACCCAGATGCTCATCGCCGAAAAGGGCGAACGCATCGGCATCTCCGAAGCCCGGAAGCACCTCGCTTGGTATACCCACGGCCTGCGCGGCTCCGCCGCTGTCCGCGGAAAACTCATGACCGCTTCCACCCTCGACGAGGTCAAATCCCTTTTGCAAACCCTGAAAATGGTTGAGGTATGATAGAATAGACCGCGGGAAAGGGGAAACTTTCTTAGAAGAAAGTTTCCCCTTTCCCGCACCCTTTTCCTTTCAAAGAATTGACCAAAAAGTTGAATCGGAATTTTCCCTCTTGTTTGTTCTTTTAAGGGTGGAGGGAGAGTTTGAGAGGGGGGCGGGAGATTTTCTTGCAAGAAAATTCCCCGCCCCCCTCTCAAGGTCTGTCCCTTAAAACAACCCCGTAATCTTCCCGTCCGCGTCTACGTCGATGCGTTCGGCGGCGGGGGACTTAGGCAGTCCGGGCATGGTCATGATATCCCCGGTGAGGACGACGACGAATCCCGCGCCTGCCGAGACTTTAACGTTCTTGACTGTGACTTTGAAGCCATCGGGTGCGCCGAGCTTGGTCGGATCGTCCGAGAAGCTGTATTGCGTTTTTGCAATGCAGACCGGCAGGTTGCCGAATCCGAGGGCGGTCAACTCGTCGATCTGTTTCTGCGCCGCCGGCAGGACCGTGATACCGTCGCCGCCGTAGATCCTTTTCGTGATCGCCTCGATTTTTGCCCCGATCGGCTGATCGAGTTCGTAACTGAACTTGAAATCGCTCGGCTGTTCGCAGAGCCGCACGACCTCGCGCGCCAGCTCCACGCCGCCCTTGCCGCCCTCTGCCCAGACGGTGGAGAGGCGGACGTTCACGCCGAGCTCGCGGCACTTTTCGATCACCAGATCCACCTCGGCGTCGGTATCGGTCGGGAAGCGGTTGACGGCGACCACGCAGGGCAGTCCGTAAACATTTTTGATATTGGAAACATGCCGGAGCAGGTTGGGAAGCCCGCGCCCGAGCGCTTCGAGATTTTCTTCGCCGAGCGAAGTTTTGGGCATACCGCCGTGCATTTTCAGGGCGCGGACGGTGGCGACGATCACCACCGCGTCGGGTTTGATTCCCGCCGCGCGGCACTTGATATCGAGGAATTTCTCGGCTCCGAGGTCGGCACCGAATCCCGCTTCGGTGACGGCGTAGTCGCCCAGCTTCATGGCGAGTCGCGTGGCGAGCACCGAGTTGCACCCGTGGGCGATGTTGGCAAACGGTCCGCCGTGGACGAACGCGGGCGTACCTTCGAGGGTTTGCACGAGGTTGGGCTGCATCGCGTCTTTGAGCAGAGCCGCCATCGCGCCGACGGCGTGCAAATCTCCCGCCGTGACCGGTTTGCCGGCATAGGTGTAGGCGACGACGATCCTGCCGAGCCGCTCTTTGAGGTCGGTGATCGAGGAAGCGAGGCAGAAGACCGCCATGATCTCGGAAGCGACGGTGATGTCGAATCCATCCTCACGGGGGGTGCCGTTCGCCTTGCCGCCGAGACCGTCGACTACGAACCGGAGCTGACGGTCGTTCATATCCACGCACCGTTTCCATGTGATCCGGCGCGGATCGATGCCGAGCGAATTGCCCTGCTGAATGTGGTTATCGAGCATGGCGGCGAGCAGGTTGTTCGCCGCGCCGATGGCGTGGAAGTCCCCGGTGAAATGCAGGTTGATATCCTCCATAGGGACGACCTGTGCGTAGCCGCCGCCTGCCGCGCCGCCCTTGATCCCGAACACCGGACCGAGCGAGGGTTCGCGGAGCGCGACGACCGAATTTTTGCCGATCTGCCGCAACCCGTCCGAAAGACCGACCGTGGTGGTGGTTTTGCCCTCTCCGGCGGGGGTTGGCGTGATCGCCGTGACGAGGATCAGTTTTCCGTTTTTCTTTTTGCCGTCCCCGAGGATCGCCGGGTTGACTTTCGCCTTGTATCTGCCGTAGGGCTCGAGGTTTTCCTCGCCGATCCCCAGTTCCCGGGCGATCTCGGCGATGGGTTTCATTTTGCACGCCTGTGCGATCTCAATATCCGATAAAAATGCCATTTTTTCTCTCCTTTATTTTCAATGGTGGAACAGCCGCATTCCGGTGAACGCCATGACCATTCCGTAGCGGTCGGCGCATTCGATCACGGCGTCGTCGCGGATCGAGCCGCCCGGCTCGGCGATATAGGAAACGCCGCTCTTTTTCGCGCGCTCGATATTATCGCCAAACGGGAAAAACGCGTCCGAACCGAGCGATACGCCGGTGATTTTATCCAGGCAGGCACGCTGTTCCGCGTCGGTGAAAGGCTCGGGACGGGAGGTGAAATACTTCTGCCAGATGCCGTCGGCGCAAACGTCCTCTTCGTTCCGGTTGATATAGCCGTCGATGACGTTATCGCGATCGGGTCTGCCTAACGTCGGCAGAAACGGCAGGTTCAAAACCTTCTCGCTCTGGCGCAGGAACCAGGTGTCGGCTTTGCCCCCGGCAAGGCGCGTGCAATGGATGCGCGACTGCTGTCCGGCGCCGACGCCGATCGCCTGTCCGTCCACGGCATAGCAAACCGAATTGGATTGGGTATATTTGAGCGTGATGAGCGAGAGGATGAGATCTCTCGCCGCGCTCTCGGGCAGGTTCTTGTTTTTTGTTACAATGTTCGAAAGCAGGTTGCGGTCGATGCAAAAGTTGTTTCTTCCCTGCTCGAAGGTGATGCCGAACACCTGTTTGGTCTCCTGCGGCGTGGGAACATACGCGGGGTCGATCTTGACGATATTGTAGTTTCCCTTCCGCTTGGTTTTCAGAATTTCGAGCGCTTCGGGTTCATATCCCGGTGCGATGATGCCGTCCGAAACCTCGCGTTTGAGCATCTTCGCCGTGGTGACGTCACAGATATCCGAGAGCGCCACCCAATCGCCGAACGAGCACATCCGGTCGGTGCCGCGGGCGCGCGCATAGGCGCAGGCGAGCGGACTTTCATCCAGCCCCTCGACGTCGTCCGCGAAGCACGCCTTTTTGAGCGTTTCGGAGAGCTTGATCCCGATCGCCGCCGAGGTGGGACTGACGTGCTTGAAGGAGGTCGCCGCCGGAAGTCCGGTCGCCTCTTTGAGTTCGCGCACGAGCTGCCAGGAATTGAACGCGTCGAGAAAATTGATATACCCCGGTCTGCCCGAGAGAATTTCGACCGGCAGATCTTCGCCGTTCTTCATATAAATTCTTGCCGGCTTCTGGTTGGGGTTGCAGCCGTATTTCAGTTCAAATTCTTTCATATCCGCTCCCTCTCACTGATTTTTGTTGACGATCCGCTCGGTGACCTGCCATGTGGCAAGATCGGTATAGCGGACGTAGAGCGAAATTTTGTTCTGTTCGTTCAGTGTGTTCCAGAGCGTTTCGGTAAACCGATCCATTTCGTCCGGGATCTCCACCCGCTCGGGTTCTCCCTGAAAGGTCGGGATGGGATTTCCGTCTGTGACGTAAGTGTGGAGGAAATGTCCGAGTCCTGCCACGGCGGGATAGGTGAACAAATAGCGCGCGCAGGCGGAGCCCGCAGCGTCCAGACTTTTGAGGATGCTCATCCGGTAGGAGAAATCCTTTTTCTCAAAGGTCAGCTCCGCGCTGATCCGGGGCGTCCAGTTGGGTGCGTCCGGCTCAAACGTCCGGCTTTCGAGCGATTCCTCAAAGGTCTTGCCTGCCTTGAATCCCTCGATGATCGTATCGGTCTGGTCGCCGTTGGTCACCACAAGTTTGTTTCCGTAGGCACGCACGGCGGCGTAGATGATGAGCGAGGGGTCTTCCACCTTCGAGGCGTCATAGGGTTCGGTATAGAGAACTCCCTTTCGCAGCGCGAACACGCGGTTGCGGCTGTTGGCGCTCCTGCCCATGATGAAATAAGCGGTCACGGCGTTTTTGCCGTTCTTCGACTTGCCCACCACGATCCCGCGCCCGACGTACGGGTTTTCGCGGATCAATTCGCCGATGTCAGATATTTTGTAGATATTCAAATCGCGTTTTTCCTCCCTTCCAAACAAACCGGGCGCACCTCTCCCGCGGAGAAGCTGCGCCCAGACGGTCGGCATTTCGGAAAATCCCGCTCCCCTGTGGTACTCCACGTTTCCGTCAGTCACGGGCATCTCTTGTATGCTGTTTTCCCGATCATTATAGCACATCTCCTCGCCCTTGTCAAGACGGTGCGGACAACTATTTGGCGCAAAAGGATTGCAATCGCCGCCGGGGTGTGTTATAATACGGCAGAGAAACGAAAAAGGAGCGTGGGATATGGAACAAACGGATCCGAAATGGGGCGATCTTTCCGCTCCCGAAAAGAAAAGACAGCTTTTTCTGAATCAGAAGGCAACACTCCTGCTCTTTCTGGAAAAGGGAGCCATCACGCAGGCGCAGTTCGACAAAAGTTACGGCGACCTTCGCCGCAAGATGGGATTTGAGGAAAACGAATAAAATCCGCCGCCGGATTTCCGGCTTTTTCCCCCCTTTTCCGGGAACATTCCCCGAAAATCGACATATCCTTTTAACAGGTGGAGGAAATATTCTCACCCGTAACGATTTTCAGGAGGATCACACGATGAATTGTCTTTGCAACCTGCTCGACAATATCTTTGATAACAGCTGTACCTGGCTGCTCGTTCTTCTCGCCCTGATTCTGCTCAGCAACTGCTGCGGCAATAATTAAGGCCCTGCGGGGAGATCCCCGGGGACGTCTTCCGCCAAGCGGCGGAGGACGTCCCTTTTTTTGTCTTCTTTCATTGACAGAGCCCCGGGAAAGGTGTATAATATTGGTGTGAGAAAAAAGAAAGGTCGTACCACCAATGATTCGCGCAGTTCTCTTTGATATGGACGGAACGGTGATCGATTCGATGCCGATCTACCAACGCGGCTGGCTCTACGCCGGCAGGAAAGCGGGCGTTTCGGGCGAGGAGATCATCGCCCTCACCGATTGCTTTTCGGGCATGAACGGAGCCGGCGTCGCCGCCTTTTTGCATTCCCGTTTCGGAAAGGATTATCCGGCGGAAGCACTCCTGGAATGGCGAAACGATTTCGTCACCGAAGAGATCGCCGCACACGGCGTTCCCTTCAAGCCCGGCGTCCCCGAGATCTTTGACCGTCTTTCCCGTATGGGGATCCGTTCGGCTCTCGCAACCGGTTCCCGCCGCAGTCGCGTGGAACTGATCCTTTCGAGAACCGGGCTTGCCTCTCATTTTGACGCGGTGATAACCGGAAACGACGTGGAGCACAGCAAACCGGCGCCGGATATTTTCCTCGCCGCGGCAAAGTCGCTCGGGATCTCCCCTGCCGAATGCGCCGTTGCCGAGGACGCCCCAAACGGCGTTCTGGCAGGATGCGCCGCCGGAATGTCGGTTGCCGTGATCCCGGATCTTTCCCCCTGTCCCCCGGAGGTCGCTCCGATGGCGCGCTGGCGCCTGACTTCTCTTGCCGAACTGCCCGACGCCATTGCCGCCGCGAACGCCGCCGACCGATGAAACCAATACAAACAGAAAGGAATTTCAAATGATCGCAAAACACATTCTCGAAGAAGTGCTCTGCCGCGCCATCTCGACCGGTGCGGATTTTGCCGAAATCTATGCCGAAAACACGCGCAACGACAGCGTTTTCCTCACCGACGGAAAGATCGAACGCGTCGGGGACAACCTGCTCTCGGGCGCGGGCATCCGCGCTTTCCTCGGCACCGAAACGGTTTATGCCACGACCTCGGATCTCTCCCGCGAAGGTCTGCTCAAATGCGCCGGCGCGGTTGCCGCCGCCGTGGGAGACCTCAAAAAGACCGGCTCGGTCATCCTGCGCGAAAAGCTTCTGCCCAACCTGCACCCGGCGCGGATCATTCCCTCCTCGGTCGACGCCTGCGAACGTGCCGACCTTCTGCGTGCCGGATGCGCCGCCGCGCGGGAATACGACCCGTCGATCTCGCAGGTCTCGGGTACCCTCCTCGGCGTGGATCACACCATTCTTATCGCAAACACCGAAGGTCTGCTCGTCGGAGACCGGCATATCCGTACCCGGATGGCGATCCAGGCGGTCGCGAGCAAAAACGGAGAAAACCAGTCGGGCAGCTGTTCGCCCGGCGCGGGCTGCGGTCTCGAATTTTTCGATACCGTCGCGCCCACCGACATCGGTCGCGAGGCCGCGCGGATCGCGGTGGTGAACCTGAACGCCGACTACTGTCCGGCAGGCGTGATGACCGTCGCCATCGAAAACAGTTTCGGCGGCGTGATCTTCCACGAGGCGTGCGGACATTCCCTCGAAGCGGCGTCGGTCGCCATCGGCGCTTCGCAGATGGCGGGCAAGCTCGGTCAGCAGATCGCCAATCCGAAAGTGACCGCCGTTGACGACGGCACCATCCCCGGCGCGTGGGGCTCGGTCAATATCGACGACGAAGGTACGCCGACGACGCGCAACGTTCTGATCGAGAACGGGGTCCTGAAAAACTATATGATCGACCGGCTCGGTTCGCGCCGGATGGGAATGCAGATGACCGGTTGCGGCCGCCGGCAGAACTACCTTTTCGAGCCGACCTCCCGCATGACGAACACCTTTATCGAAAACGGCCCCGATAAAAACGAGGACATCATCGCCTCGATGGAATCCGGTCTTTATTGCCGCAACATGGGCGGCGGTTCGGTCAATCCGCTGACCGGCGCCTTCAACTTTGCCGTCACCGAAGGGTATCTGGTGCGGAACGGCAAGATCTGCGAAGCCGTGCGCGGCGCCTCGCTCGTCGGGACCGGCTCCGAAATTCTGATGAACATCGATATGGTGGGACAGAATCTCGAGTGCGGACAGGGAATGTGCGGCGCCGCGAGCGGCAGTATTCCCACCAACGTGGGGCAGCCGCTCATCCGCGTTTCTACCATCACCGTCGGCGGTCGCTGAGAAAGGAGAAAATCATGACCTTTGAACAAGTGAAAAAAGCACTCTCCGCCGCCGCTCGGCGCGCCGGACTGAAAGAATACGAAATCTACTGGGAATCCGAAGAAAATCTCTCGGTGGAAACCCTGAAAGATACCGTCAGTGCCTTTTCCTCCGGGAATGCCCGGGGCGTTTGCTTCCGCTGTATCGCAGACGGTCACATGGGGGTCGCCTCAGGCGAGCTGATGACCGACGATGCGCTGGAAGAGCTCGTGCGCCGCGCCGTTTCCAACGCGCGCGCCATCGACACCGACGACAAGCCGATCCTCTTTGCAGGGTCTCCCCACTATGAACAGGTGACTTCTCCCGAGCCGGTCCTTGCCGATCCCGCCGCACTCCGGCATCTCGCGCTTGATTTGCAGAAAGCGACCTACGCGCAGAGCGATAAGGTCGGGGACGGCACGCAGTCCTATACCGTTTCTACCGTTTGCGAAACCGGACTCTACAATTCCAACGGGCTTTCGCTCACCCGGAAGATCGGCGGCTCCGGCGCTCTCGTTTTTGCGATCGTGCGGCAGGGAGACGAGGCGCGCGACGCCTCTTACGCGCTACCCGGTTCCGCCATGGAAGAGCTTGCGGAACTTCCCCGCATCGCCGTTTCCCGCGCGCTGGATCAGTTCGGCGCCGTCCCGGTCAAGTCCGGAAAATACGACGTTGTGTTCAGCGGCGAAGTGTTCCGCGAGTTTCTTGCGACCTTTTCCCCGGTCTTCTCCGCCAAGCAGGCGCAGCTCGGGCTTTCCCTGCTCGCCGGCAAGGAGGGTTCGGCGATCGCCGCTCCCTGCGTTTCGCTGATCGACGATCCGATGCGCGCCGGTTCTCCCATGCAGACCGCGTTTGACGGCGAAGGCGTTGCAACATCACGCCGCGCCGTTGTGGAAAACGGCGTGCTCAATACCCTGCTCTATGATCTCACCACCGCCGCCCGCGCCGGTCGGGAATCGACCGGAAACGGCCACCGCGGCGGATATGCTTCTCCCGTGACCATCTCGCCCTACCATTTCTCCCTCGCCGCCGGGGCTGACCGGCAGGAAGACCTCTTCGCCGCCGCTCCGGACGGGATCTATCTGACAAAATGCAAAGGATTCCACGCCGGCGCAAATCCTGTGACCGGGGACTTCTCGATCGATTCCGAGGGCTTTCGCATCCGGGACGGCAAACGCGCCGAGCCGATCCGCGGCTTCACCGTTGCCGGAAACTTCTTCGACCTGCTCAAATCGGTGGAACGGGTCGGCAATACGATCCTCTGGCAGTTCTCGACCGGGCTGACCGCTTTCGGCTCTCCCGATCTTCTCGTGCGCGGCGTTTCGGTTGCCGGAGAATAAAGCGGAAAAATCACGGGATAAAAAAGGAGATTGAAAGAATGACCGCGCTCAAAATCACGCTCGTGCTCCTCGGCCTGCTCTTTTCCCTGTTCGGTTATCTGATCTTTTTCCGGGGGCACTACGGGCTGATCAACGGATTCCGGGCTGAGGAGAGAGCCGGCAGAAAGAACGAGCGGTACGCGCGGCGGGTCGGCTTGACGGAACTGACGATCGGGATCCTTCTCCTGGTCGCGGGGATCGTTCTGATTCTCTTTTGCTGATCGGTTCGGAACTACTCTACTGTCGGTAGAATTCTCCCCACTCAACCGCCGGTATGTTTGAATCCCGCAAAAAAAGTGATAGAATAACCTTGAAAGGAGGGGCGGACAGATGGATCAGAGACGGATCGGCGCATTCATTGCCGAAAAAAGAAAAGCGCTTCATCTGACGCAGGCGCAGTTGGCGGAAAAGCTCGGCATTACCGACCGGGCGGTCTCCAAATGGGAGCGGGGCATTTCTCTGCCGGACGCCTCTATCATGTTGGAGCTTTGCAAATTGCTCGGCATTTCGGTAAACGATTTACTTTGCGGGGAGGTTATATCCATGGAAAACTACAATGAAAAAGCGGAGCAGAATCTGCTCGAAGCCATACGGCAAAAAGAAGAAGCCGACAGGCGTCTGCTTTCTCTGGAAGTGGTGATCGGTCTGGTATCGGCCGTATTTCTGGCGGCGATGCTCGCGGTCGGAATCGTGTTTATGACGATGGAAAAACCGGTTTGGGTCTTCTTTTTGCTGCTCGGGGTCGGGTTGGCGCAGTTTATCGTCTGCGTGGGGTTTGCCGTGCGGATCGAACAGGTGGCAGGTTACTATGAATGTCAAAAGTGCGGACACCGGTATGTGCCAACCTACAAGAGCGTCAATCTCGCGATGCACGTCGGCAGAACGCGCTATATGAAATGCCCGGTTTGCAAAAAGAATTCCTGGCAGAAAAAGGTGATCGGGAAAAACTGATCCCGGCGCAAAACGGGAGAGAACGCAAAAAAGCCGCTTTTGTCCACTCGACAAAAGCGGCTTTTTGCGCCCGGCTTTTCAAACGGTATAAGAATCCAGCCGCCAGCCGGCAGAGGTTCGGACAAAGCGCAGACGCGCCGAGAGCGGCGTCGCCGGGTCATTCGCGTAGAAGCAGGAAACAGAAACGAAAATCGCGTCGCGGCCGCTGGGTCGGACGATCTGCATGGTGGAATAATCGAAGACCTTCTGCCCGTTCCGGAGCTTGTTCTCATGCTCGCGGGACTGATAAAGGTAGTTCCCGTCCTCTACAAAAAGCGCGGGTGCGGAGGCAAATTTTCCGGTCGCGTCGGTCAGCGCGTAGCCGACAAACCCGGTGACGAACAAGCTCTCTTCCAGAAGTTCGGGACTGTAAACGAGGGACGCCGCCGCCTTGATCTCGTTGATCGAGGAATACTTCGCGTGCAGACTCACCACGTCGTAGGAGTTCACATATTGCGAAGAGGCGTAGACGTTATAGAGATCGGAATAGATCACGTCGGAACGGTCGTAAACGGGAAGTCCCGCGCCGAAAAAGATCGTATTGATCTCATAGGACGCCTCGATCAGCGCGATCAGCTCCGCGCGGATATCGTCTATTTTGGGGGCGCGCTTGCAGGAGGAAAACGCCGTCATCCCGCCGAGCAGCAACGCGCAGGTCAGCACAAGTAAAACCACTCTTTTCAAGCGCCGGAACCTCCTTTCGCGTTTTTTGATCCTCTCCTATCATAGCATTTTTTCCGCCTTTTGTCAAGATTTTTTGCCGGGAAAGGAAGATCGGACATGATTTTGCGGATCAAAAAGACCGGATCGCAAAAAAACCGGGAGAAAATCGCCGAAAAAATGGAAAAAACGCTTGCAAACGAAAAAGAAGTGTGCTATAATGGGGAAGCTCCGAAGAAATCTACCCGTAGCCCAGCTGGATAGAGCGCAAGACTCCGACTCTTGAGGCCGCAG
>CAMYUQ010000022.1 GCA_947302045.1 uncultured Clostridia bacterium | reverse complement strand
CAACGATATCGTGGCGACCGATTATACCATCGGCTTCGATACGGCGCTCAACACCACTACTTATATGATCGACAACCTGCGCGACACCTGCGAATCGCACAACCGGCTGGACGTCGTTGAGGTCATGGGCAACACCTGCGGACAGATCGCGCTCTATTCCGCCATTGCGAGCGGAGCGGTCGCGGTTGCGATCCCGGAGATGCCCTTCGACGAGGACGCGGCGATCAAGCGGATCGCTGATCTGCGCCGGGGAGGCAAGCGGAATATGATCGTCGTCGTGGCGGAAGGCAAGAAGAACGCGGACGGAACCAAATACAGCGAAACGCTCACCAAGAAGATCCCGGAGATGACCGGCGTGGAAACGAAATTCATGCGTCTGGCGCACACCGTGCGCGGCGGCCGTCCCACCGTGCGCGACCGCGTATCGGCAACGCGGATGGGCATTGCCGCGGTGGAATCCATCGTGGGGGGCAAGAGCAATCTCGTGATCTGCGAGCGCGATACCGACATTGAAACGGTCGATATTTCTCTGGCGCTGGCGATCCAGAAATACCATCACGGAAAGCTGAGCGAGGAAGACCTTGCCAAGATGAAGAAGGAAGACCGTGAATTTGTGAAAAAGATCGTTGAAAGACGCCGCAGCGTTACCAAAATGCTCTACGAAGCGGCGGCGGACATCTGCATGTAAAAACCGCGTGAAGCGGAACGCTTGGCGGGGGACCTTTTCGGATCAAAAAGGTTCCCCGCTTCTTTCAGAAAAGGAGGGGGTCCGGAATGGTGACGAAAGCATCGAAGATCACGGTCTTGCCGGGAGTCGGCAAGGTTCGCGCGGAGCATTACGCAAAGCTCGGGATCGAAACGATCGGAGATCTGATCGCGCATTATCCGCGCGCCTATGAGAACCGCGCCGAGATCCGGACGCTCCGGGAGGCAAGACGGGACGGAAAAACCGCGCTGATCCTCACGGTGGCGACCGAACCGCGCGTGGTAAGGCTCCGCAGTCACAAGAGCTTCCTGAAATTCCGCGCCTTTGACGACAGCGGCGTTTGCGAGATGGTCTATTTCAATCAGGATTATCTGAAAAACGTGTTCCGGATCGGGACGGTGTTCCGGTTTTGGGGAAGGGTCGAGCCGAAGGGAAAGAACGGCTTTCAGATGTCCTCGCCGGTTGCCGAACCCTGGACGCCGGGCGCGGTTCTGCCGCCCTTCTGCGCGGTCTACCGGCTGACCGAGGGGCTGACCGGAAAACAGATCGCAAAGGATCTGGAAAACGCGTTCCGTCTGCTCGAAGAGGCGCCGGCGGAGGATCCGTTGCCCCGGGAGATCCGGGAAGCGCGGCATCTGCTTTTGCTTTGGCAGGCGGAAAAACTGATCCACGAGCCGGCGACCCAGCCCGAGCTGGAAGCCGCGCGCAGAAGTCTGGTCTACCGGGAATTTTTCGATTTCTCGCTCGGCATGGCGATCACGCGCAAAAGATCCAAGCCGCACGGCGCGCCGGTCTGCGATAAGGGAAACTTAAAAGATTTGACGCAGTATCTCCCCTACCGTCTCACGGGCGCGCAGGAGCGCGTGATCGGAGAGATCCGGGCGGATATGGCAAAGGATATTCCAATGAGCCGCATGGTCGTGGGAGACGTCGGATGCGGGAAAACGGTTTGCGCGGCGGCGGCGATCTGGTTTGCCGCGGCGAGCGGCAGGCAGGCGGCGCTGATGGTGCCCACCGAAATCCTGGCGCGCCAGCATTATGACGATCTCTCGGAGCTCTTCGGCAAGCTCGGCGTATCCTGTGCGCTTTTGGTGGGCGCAACGCCGGCGGCGGAGAAACGAAAGATCAAAGCCGATCTGGCATCAGGGCGGTTAGAAGTCGTGATCGGAACGCACGCCCTGCTGACCGAGAACGTGGAATTTGCGAATCCGGGGTTGGTGGTGACCGACGAACAGCACCGGTTCGGGGCGCGCCAGCGTGCGGTGCTTTCCGAAAAGAACCAAAATGCGCACCTGCTCGTCATGAGCGCAACGCCGATCCCGCGGTCGCTTGCGCTGATCCTCTACGGAGATCTGGATCTTTCGCGCGTGGATGAGATGCCTGCCGGGCGGCAACGGGTGGATACCTACGTGGTGGACGAAAGCTACCGGGCGCGGCTGAACGGGTTCATACAAAAACAGCTCGACGCGGGCGGATGCGTCTATGTGGTTTGCCCGGCGGTGGAGGAGACCGAAACCGAGCCGGGAGAGGTGACGCTCGACGAGTTATTCTCGGAGGAACCGGCAGAAGAAAAGCCGCCCTTGAAGGCGGCGGTGAACTTTGCAAAAGAGATACAGGACGCATTCCCGGCGGCGCGCGTCGCTTTTCTGCACGGCAAGATGAAAAGCCGGGAAAAGGAGGCGGTCATGGAGCGGTTCTGCGGCGGCGAGATCGACATTCTGGTCTCAACGACGGTGATCGAAGTCGGCGTGAACGTACCGCGTGCGAGTTTGATGATCGTGGAGAACGCCGAGCGGTTCGGTCTGTCGCAACTGCACCAGCTGCGCGGACGGGTCGGCAGAGGAGAGAAGAAGTCCTACTGTGTATTGGTATCGGGGACGGATCATATCACCGGACGGACGCGGGAGCGGCTGGAAGTGATGCGCACGACCTACGACGGGTATCTGATCGCGGAAAAGGATTTGGAGCAGAGAGGACCGGGCGATTTTCTCGGGACGGGAGACGAGGGAACGGTGCGGCAGAGCGGCGTTCTGGCGTTCCGGCTGGGGAATCTTGCCGAGGACAGCCGGTGGATGGCGGCGGCGAGCGAGGACGCGAAAGCACTCGTTGCATCTGACCCGGAACTGAAAGAACATCCGCTTCTGAAAGACCATATTCATTCCCTCACCGCCGGCTGGATCAGTTGACCGCCGATGGCATAGATAGAATAATCGCCATAGGCACTCGTCAACGCCATTTCGGAAAGTTTTTTGCCCAGCTTTTTTTCAAAAAAGCTGGTGCGGGGAAGTTTTTGGTGCCGCTTTTTTCAAAAAGCGGCGACCTTCAAAAAAGTTTTTCCGCCGCTTTTTATGAAAAAGCGGCGACCTTTTTTATTCGTTCTGAAGGAACGAGCCTTCCATGATAAAAGAATTGCCGTTCTTCCGAACGGCAATTCAATTATTATATTTTAGTTCGTGCCTACGGCACGAAAAGGTCAAGGGCTTTGTCGCTTTTTTGTAAAAAAGCGACGCAAAAAACTTACCGTATAAGTCCGTGCGAACATGGATGACACAGCGTCAGCGAATTCCCGAATGCCCGAAGCCGCCGGCGCCGCGTTCGGTCTCGTCGAGCGTCTCGGAGGTCAGAAACTCCGCGTGCTGTACCGGCAAAAAGAACATCTGCGCGATCCGGTCGCCGCGGTGCACCGTAAAATCCGCACCACCGTGATTGATCAGCCCCACCTGAATCTCTCCCCGATAGTCCGAATCGATCACCCCAATCCCGTTCGAGAGCGTCACGCCGTTCTTTACACCCAGTCCGCTCCGTCCGGCAACGATCGCCACAATGTCCCGACTCTCGGGCGAGATCGCCAGCCCCGTCGGGATCAGTGCTTTCTCTCCCGGATGCAGGGTCACTTCCTGCCCCTCGTCCAGCGCCGCACGCAAATCCACTGCCGCAGAACCCGGCGTGGCGTATTCCGGCGCGTCCATGCCTCTGGATAATTTTAACCTGACAACCATTTTCCCTCTCCCATTCCATTTATTTTCTGCCTCTCTCCAAGATCAGCGGAGAGATCGCAAAGAAGATCAGCGAAACGAACAACATCGCGGCGGCGCCCCCGAAGACCGCCAAAAAGAACTTCGGCAGGAAGATTCCCAAAATCGCCACCACCGCGACCGGCGGCACCATCCCGAAATAGATGAACAGAACCGAGATCACCTGCCGCACTTCTTTCGTCACAGAAGTCGGTACCGTCAGATCGATCAGAAGAAGCACATTGCTCACGTAATAATCCATCACGACCGCAAGCAAGAAGTAGGCGACCGCATCCGCAACAGAGGCGCGGAGCAGAATTGCCGCCACCGCGACGGCGGGAAGTAAATCCATCGCGCAAACCGTCGTGCCGCCCAGAAGCGACCAGAACACCTTGGAATGCGCACTTGCCGGAACGGTTGTGAAATACACCTTATCCATATCCGCCGCAAGCGGATCTCCCATCGCGCGGAAAAAGGCGATCCCGCAGAAGAGGAACCCGAGCACCGGGAAGGCGCTCGACGGCGTTTCGGGACGGACGCCGAGCAGAATGAACGCACACCCCAGGATCGAGAGCGAGAGATAGGTCAGAGACGTTTTGGAAAACACTTTCAGAATGCCGAACCGGATCCGGTTGTAGATCGCTTTGGTGAAGAACATCCGTGCGCCCGAACCGAAGAGACGGTCGCGCCCGGTCTTTTCGCTCCGCTCTTTGGTGCGCTGTTTCGCAAAGCCGAAACCGCTCGCTTTGGCGGCTTTCATCTTCTCGTCGCGGATCTGCGCCCGCACCATCGCGTCCTCGTAGAAATCGGCTTTGATCCGCCAGATGCCCCAGAAGAGCAGTCCAAGACCCAGGATCAGAAGTCCTCCGCAGAGCGCGGCAAAACCCCATTTTCCGTCCCAGGCGAAGAAGATCAACCCTTTGATCCAACCCGCGATCGGGATCCAGCAGTAGATTTCACCGTTGAAGAGCCGATCCGCCGCGACAAGCGGCGCAAGCCCGGATATGCGGTAATACACGAAGTAAACTGCTCCGATCACGCCGACGATCCCCAGAACGACCGGCGAGATATATTTTTTGAGTTTTTCGTGCGTGGAAGTCACCGTATAAACGAACAGACTGACCATCTGACAGTAGAGGAGCAGGAAGATCCAGGCGAGGATCATCATGATCGCCGCGCCGATCGGCAGACCCATATTGAGCGTCAGGTTCGGGAGCTGGAAGCCCATATAGAACCCGATGAAAACATATAGAAAAATTTGTGACATCAGACGGAAAAACAGGACCGATTGCGGCTTCATGGGCGCCTGGAAGAGCAGATTGACGTCCGGCATCAGGAAAATATCCGAACCGCTCCGGTCGGCTCTCCAAGCGAAGAAGAGAAGCAGACCGAGCGAAAAGACCGTGATGGCAAGCCCCGTGACCGAGCGCATATTCGCGCCCTCGATCGAGAACGAGACCCTGATCTCGTCGGGGTTCTCCTCTGCGGCGACCTCTTCCTGCACCGCCTGCTCGGTCCCCTTTTGGTCGTAGGCGTTTTCCAGAAGCGAGGCGCCGAGACCGATCAAAATTCCGAACGCGATGCAGGCCACGATCACGATCGCCACCCAGGAGCGGAAGAGTTTTTTGATCTGGTTCTTGACCGAATGCAATGCGTAGTAGAAGTAGAGTTTCATTGCGCGTCACCTGTCGTCGGTTCTTCGGTCAGATCGAAGAAGAGTTGTTCGAGCGATTCGCCCGTCGCTTCCAGGTCGCGGCGCGAAACGGTCGCCCGAACCTGCCCCTTTTGCATGATGATCGCGTGATCCCAGAAGGTATCCACGCTGTCGATCATGTGGGTACTGACCAGCACGGCGCAACCGCTGTCGCGCAGTTCGCCGATCAGCGTTTTGAGTTCTTTGATCGCGTGCGGATCGAGTCCCACCATCGGTTCGTCGAGCAGCAGGATCTTGGGCTCGGGCAGAAGTCCCAGACAGATGTTGAGTTTCTGCTGCATCCCTTTGGAAAGTTCGTCGCCGTATTTTTTCTTCTTGTCGGTCAGTTCAAACCGGTCGAGCAGAGCTTCCGCGCGCTCCTTGTAGTTCTTCAACTGATAGGCGCGGGCGAGGAATTCCAGATGCTCCGAAACGGTCAGGTTGGGATAGAGAGAGGGCATTTCGGGAATATACCCGAGCAGACGTTTCGCCTCGATCGAATGGTTATCGAGACCGTCCACCGAAATATCCCCCTCGTATTTGAGGAATCCGACGATGGATTTCATCGCCGTACTTTTTCCGGCACCGTTCGGACCGAGCAGGACCGTTGCCGTTCCCGGCCCGAGCGTGAAGCTGACGTGGTCGCACGCCATCGTTTTTCCGTACCGTTTGGTCAGATCGCTGACAATTAACATAGCGTTCTCCTTTGGCTTGCAAGCGTTTTATTTTTCCTTGTAATAAAGCATACAGTGGCAGTAGCCCTCGAAATCCGGGTCTTTGATCTGATCCCGGAATTCCTTGCACATACATTTGGTGTCCTCGGTCTGCTCCCGCCGGCAGGGACAGTATCCCCCGGTGCGTTTCAGACCTTCCTGCACCACCGCGACGATCTCTTTGTCTTCGTTGTATCGGACTTTCATCTTTTTTTCTCCTCTCTCACGCGCATAGAGCGCACTTTTTCTTCGTCCGGCGTGACGACGCAGGACCAGTTGGTATGGTAGATCACAAGTCCCGGTTTGCCGCCGGCAGGTTTCTTGACGTTTTTGGCGAGCGTGTAGTCCACTTCAACGTTCTGTCCGCCCGTCGCCTTGGAATAAACCGCCGCGACCTGCGCCGCTTCGGTGAAGTCGGCGTCGCCCGGCTCTTTGCCGCCGCAGAGCAGAACGACGTGCGAACCGGCACGCTTTTTGGCATGGAACCAGTAGTCGGACTTGGAAGCGAGCTTGTGAGTAACGTATTCGTTTTGCAGATTGTTCTTGCCGCACAGAACGGTAAAACCGCCCGAGGTGCGGAATTTCGCCACGGTCGGCGCAGGCGCTCTCTTGGAGCTTGCCGACAGTTTGAGACGGGAAGCGTAGCCGCTTTTTGCAAGCTCCTCCCGAATCTCGGAAAGATCGGCGGCGGTCTCGGCGTGGGTGAGAGAATCAAACACGCTGTCGAGATAGGCAAGTTCGGCTTCGCCGAGGGAAATCTGCTCGCCGAGGGCGATCTTGGCGTGCTTTGCCTTCGCGTATTTTTTGTAGAGCCGTTGGGCGTTCGCCGCGGGACTGCATTTGGGGTCAAGCGTGATCCTGCAAACGCCGTAACTGCCGTCCTCGTGCCAATCGGCGTAGTCGGTCAGCTCTGCTTCGCGCGCGCCGGGCCTCACGGCGTGGAGATTTGCCGTGAGCAGGTCTGCCTGCCGGCGGTAGGTCTCCCCCCTCTCGCAGTCTTCCAGCTCCGCCCGTTGGAGGGTCAGCTTTTTGCGGATACGCGCGTCGGCGGCAGAGAGGAGTTTGAGAAGATCTGCCGCTTTCTGCCTCCGGTGGGCCTCGCGGTCGCGCGTTTCAAAATAGGCATCGAGCAGAGAACCGACATCGGCATAAGTCCGCCGTTCGATCCCGCTCCCGTAGTGGGTCAGTTCGAGAAAACTGTATTCGACCGGCTGTCCGCCGTCTGTCACCATGCAGGGCGAAAACTTACCCGCACCGATCGACTCAAACACATCGAAAAAGGAATCGGTCAGCTTTTCCAAAGAGCAATCCCGGAGCAGAGCGTCCGACTTTTGCGCGGCGCGGAAAACAATTTCACGCGCGACCGCAGAAGAAATGCCGGAAAAGGTTGCCAAAATCCAGCGGTCGGCGGGCGTTTCGGGATCGGCCGCCGAGAGCAACCCGGCAAAGTCCGCCCGGTTTACTGCCGTCGGATCCCGCTTTTCCTGCGCGGGCGGAAGCTCATAGGTCATGCCGGGCAGGATCTGCCGCTTGGAGGAGGTGGAAAAATCCACCGGGTAGAGAACGGACAGCACCTTGTCGTTTTCGTCTGCAAAAATCAGGTTGCTGTATTTGCCGAGCATTTCGGCAATGAGGGATCTGCGGCAGGGAAAACCCATCTCGTCCCGTCCCTCAAATTCAAGCCGCGCCACCCTTTCAAACCCTTCCTGCCGCACGGCGGAGAGCCGCGCGCCGGTGAGATGCTTGCGCAGGAGCATACAGAGCATGGGCGGCGAGAGCGGATTTTCTTTCTGGGTCTCGGTCAGCCCGATGCGGGGATGGTTGCACCCGGCGTTGATGAGGAGCCGACGGCTCCCCCCGGCACAGTGCAGAAGCAGGACGACTTCGTCCTTTTCGGGCATGAACACTTTTTCCACCCGTGCGCCGGCGCAATCGCTCCGGATCTGGTGCAGAACGCACGCCAGCATACCTGCGTCAAACGCCAAAAAGACCGCCTCCCTCCGCTGTTTTTCAAAAATATTATACCACAGTCTTGCATTTTTGGCAAGGGAATGCTATAATAAACCTGTAATTTTCTCAAAGAAGGAGTTTTTGGAATGGAAAAGACGGTCATCGGGATCGACGTTGGCGGAACGACAACGAAAATTGTCGGATTCCGGTACGCCGACGCAAACGCCGCTCCGGTTCTCATCTCGCCCCAGCTGGTGCGCGCAACCGACCCGACCACCTCGTTTTACGGTGCGTTCGGAAAATTTACCTCGCAGAATAAGCTGACGCTCTCGGATATCGACCGCATTTACACAACGGGAGCCGGCTCGACTTACATCGCAAAATCGATCTACGGTCTGGATTGCCGCCACGTCCCGGAGTTCTCCTGCATCGGCGCGGGCGGACTTTACCTCTCGGGGCTCAAAGAGGCGATCGTGGTCAGCATGGGAACCGGAACGGCGCTGATCCACGCAAAGGAAACCGGAGGCAGATACGAAACGAAATATCTGGGCGGCACCGGCATGGGCGGCGGCACGCTGGTCGGGCTTTCGCGCAAGATGCTCGGCGTGGACAACATCGAGCATATCGAACAGCTTTGCGCCGGAGGGAATCTGGATAATATCGACCTGCGGATCAAGGATATTTCCAAGCAAAACCTCTACGACGGGATCAACGAAAATCTGACGGCTTCCAACTTCGGAAAGGTGTCGGACCTGGCGTCGCCGTCGGATCTCGCGCTCGGGATCGCCAATATGATTGCGGAAACGGTTGCGATGCTCGCGGTCTTTGCCGCACGCGCCTACCGACTTACCGACGTCGTGCTGACCGGGAACCTTGCCTCGATCTAATCGATCCGGCACGCGATTGAAAACCTGTCGGACGTTTTCGGCATACGCTTCCTCATCCCGGAGAACGCGCAGTACGGCACCGTTATCGGCGCGGCACTCAGCGAATAAGCAGCAAAGCCCGTCTTTATAACAGCTTTTCCTTTGAAAAAGCAATTTTCTTTGAGATGAAAAACGAACGGCATTATGAATTGATACGCGATGTGGACTGGGGCTTTTCGGTATGAAAACCTTTTCACGGTGATTGGCTTCACTGAATCAGGCAATTCAGGCATTGCGCAAAAAAGGGTGTAAAAAAAGTCTGTGACCTTTTTTACACCCGTCGACTTTTTCTCGGCGGCGGGGCTTCGCCGCCGTTTTGCCGCTATAGATGGTATAAAATTCATTCAAAAGCAGGGCAAAAACGAAAAAGATCGCGGCAAAATCCCGGTTTCCAGTCCGGGATTTTGCGGGGGATGTAAAAAAACCGAGTTTTTTACATCCCCCGGCTTTTTTGGAAAAAAGCCGGGCAAAAAACTTTCCTTGTTACAGTTTCAATACGGCGGAAATTTCGTCGCCGTCCCCGTAATACCCGGGCTCGTTGAGTTCGACGAAGCCGAACGAGAAGTAGAGCTTTTTTGCCACCTCGTTTTTCGGATCGTAGGAGAGGACGCTGTATTTCGCTTCGCCGCAGGGGAATGTTCTGATGAAATCAAGCGCGAGCTTCATAGCTTCTCTCCCGTATCCGCGTCCCTGATACCTCTTATCGATCATGAAACGCCAGATGAAATAGAAATATTGATCTTTATAATATTGATAGGCGTCGCTGTTGAGCCAAGCCTCTCTTTTATACCCGGACCAGTCGTTGAAATAACTGATCATGATGAACCCTACCGGGGTCTTTCGATTGTAGATGCCGAACGGAAAGACGGGTTCTCCTTCTGAGAGCGAAAGGTATGCGTCGATGAGGCTCTGCTGATTGCTTGCGACAAATTCCCGTTGTTCCTTCGTAGTGCGCAGTTTCAAAAGATCGTCCACGTTGGCGTCGGTTACTTTTTCCAGATGAATATCCAAACGGTTTTGATTCATATGTGCCTCCAAAAGTTTGCCGCTTGCGCGGCGCGAAAGGGCGGTGAAATCCTCGGACTCTGTCCTCGGGTGAAATCGAGCGATTCACGCTCGGTGAAATGAAATCCGTCCCTGACACCCGCACGGAGTGCGGATTTCACCACGAAGTGATTTCACCGCCCAATAGGGCGATTTCACCCGTCCGTAAGGACGGATTTCGTTGCAAAAAAGACACCTCGCGGTGTCTTTTTTGCTGGGGAGAGATATGGGATTCGAACCCACGACCTTCAGGGCCACAACCTGACGCGCTAACCAACTGTGCTAATCCCTCCGTATTTGCGGGTGGCGTGCCTTGGGGGATTCGAACCCTCGACCTACTGCTTAGAAGGCAGTTGCTCTATCCGACTGAGCTAAAGGCACATCCTCCCGGCTTTCAGAAAGTTGCTTCCCGAAAGGATCCGGGAAGCAATTTCCTTTGGAGCGAGTGATGGGAATCGAACCCACGCGGCCAGCTTGGAAGGCTGGAATTCTACCATTGAACTACACTCGCGATATGCCGCCATTCGCGGTACCCACATATTGTAGCATATCTCTTCATTTTTGTCAAGAACTTTTTTCTAAATTTTTTCGCAAAGCTCGAAAAATCACCGTTTTACCGCTTATTATTTAGATAAAGAATTGTTCTCTTTCTAAATAATCGCCCGTTAAGCGCAAAAATACGGAGAAAATAAAAACAAATTGTAAAATCTGACCGGAACTGTTTACAAAGCCGGGAAAAAGTGGTATACTATTATACTGTATAGATATTCCTGTTTTGCCCGATTTCGGGAAAATGCCGCGTTGTCAATTGCGGCGGAAAGGAGGGGCGGTGAACATGGATACCGAAAAGCAACCCGTTCGGGAGACGCCGGACGAGCCGAAAAACCCGTGGCAGGATCCGGCCGCCCTTTCCGGGGTACATGGCGGTAATATTGCCTTTTTTGCGATTCTGTGGATTCTGAGCGCAATGCTTTTGCCGCTCGCCGACCGGACGGAATTCGTCCTGCCGGTCGGGATCGTCCTGCTCGTCGGAGTCTTTTTCCTGACGAAAAAGAAGATCTCCGGCGTGATCCTGACCCTGATCGCCGCGGCCGCGCTTTGGCAGGCGACCTTCTACGGCGCGTATCTCGGCGTCGTTCTGCTCGCCGCCGTTGTCGGGACTCTTTCCGGCGCTTACCTGATTACGAGACGAAAGCTCTTCTGGCTTGTTCCGGCAGGCGCGGCAGTCGCCGGAGGGCTGACCTACCTCTATTCCGGAAATTTAACACGCGCGCTCTTTTGCGCGGTGCTGATCCCGGCGGCCGTTCTGCTGGGGACGGCGACCCTGCGCGGCGAATGGAGACGTTCCGCCATCCGGTTCGCCATGGTGGGGATCCTGGCGGGGATCGTTGCGGCTTTGTGCTGGTATGTGGTCGACCGGTTCGGCTCGCTCAGCGGTGAGTCGCTGACCGCGCTCTCAAACGGTTGGAAGGCGCAAACCGAACAGACGATCCTCTCCTGGCGGGAGGATCTGCTCCGCACGGCGCGGGTCGCATACGCGCTGGATTCCTCGGCGCAAACGTCGTTTGCCGACGTGGAAGCGGCGGTGAGAAGCCAGTGGAGCGACGTCGCGATCGCAAATCTGGCAGGAACGTTGCAGATAGTTCTGCCGGCGGCGGTTCTGGTCTTTTGTCAGGCGGTAGCGTACCTGGCGCAAAAACTGCTCTGCGGCGCGTTCCTCACGGTCGGACCGAGGGAGGCCGTGCAGCTTGAAAACGAGTATCTCACGGCGAGCGTCCCTGCCGCGATCCTTTATGCGGCGGCGTTTGTCATCTCCTTCTTCGGAGACGCCGGGGACAGTTTGTTCTTTGCGGCCTCGGAGAATGTCTATCTGTTCCTTTTGCCAGCCCTGCTGTTTGCGGGATTGCGGGTATATCTGGGGTATCTGGTTCACGCAACGCCGGGCGGCAGAACGGTTCTTCTGCTGTTGTTCTTCGCCGTTCTGTGTTGCAGTTTCTCCTCGGCGCTGGCGATCCTCGGATTTTTCGGTGCGTGGAATGCCATTGCGGGTGCGCTTGCAAGAGCCGCACGCAACCGGATGCAGGATGAATGAATAACAACGGCCGGCCGGCAACGGTCGGCGGATACGGGAAGCGGGCAATGCCCGCACAGCCATACGGAAAGGAAAGATCAAGGAAATGAAACGGGAAAAAACGATACTCCGCACGGATCTGCGCTCGGCGCTGATCGTTGTGACGGTAATGGGAGCGGTGTTCCTCGCCATTCTGACGATCCTGCTCGGGCTCAACCGCCTGGACGTGGTAGAGAATGATCTGCTGCTCTATTTCGGGCTGGCAATCTTTGCGCTCGACGTTCTGGTTTCGGGAATCCTGCTCCTGGCATATCTGCTCCGGTACGGTCGGGTCTCTCGCGCAAACGAGGCGGCGGATCTGATGAAGACCGAGATCGGCGATCTGTTCCGCTACGAAGTCGATCTCCCCTATGCGATCGTCGCGGCGGACGGCACGGTCAAGATCGTGAGCGGTTTTTTGCAGAATATTCTGGGATTCAGATCCCCGGTCTGCAACGTTCCGCTGTCCAATTTCTGCACGGTGCCGATGGAACAGATCATCGGATACGCGCAGAACGGAGCCCCGGTGCGGGATATCACCTACACCGAGGACGGCGTGCCGATCGACCATACCAAACCGATGATCGCGACGGTAGCAGGCAGGCAGTACGAGCTGCAATGCTATGTGCTGCGCTCCCGCGGAATCGATTATTACTTCGTGGTGTTCCGCGACGTGACCGATATTCTGGCACTGCAAAAACGGGAATATGAGGACGAACCGGTCGTGGCGTATATCGTTATCGACAGTTTGCAGGAGCTTGCGCAGTACGTGCGGGTCAGTTACCGTACGGCGGTGAGCGAGATCGAAACCATTCTGAAAACGTGGGCGGCCGGATTCGGCGCGATGCTTCAGGAATACGACCGCGAAAAATACCTGCTGGTGCTTGACCGCAAGGCGCTGGACGAATGTATCCGGAAAGAGTTTCCGATCCTGGAAACGGTACGGAGCGTGCAGCTCGGGGACAGCAGTTTCCCGGTCACCATTTCGATGGGCGTCGGCGCGGTGAAGGGCAGTTTTGAGGAAAAAGAAAAGGCGGCGAGCGACGCGCTCGATATCGCACTGCAAAAGGGCGGCGACCAGGTGGCGGTCAACGACGGAAAATCCATCACGCCCTACGGCGGAAGAACCAATACCATGACTTCCTCCACCACCATCACCTCGCGGGTCAACTCCCAGCATCTGTGCTATCTGATCCGGAAGGCGGGCAACGTGCTGATCATGGGTCACCGTGCGCCCGACTACGATTCGATCGGTTCCTGCGTGGGGCTGGCGCGGCTTGCCATCAGCGCGCGGGGCGGGGACGCTTCGAGAATCCGGATCGTGATCGACCGGGATCATGCGAATTTCCGGACCTGCTACGATACGCTCGCGCACCTGCCGGAATACCGTTCGATGTTCATCAGCGGCGACGCCGCGCTGGATTCGGTGCGGCTCGATACGCTGCTCATCGTTTCCGACGTGAGCAACGTTTACAATATGCAGGAGCCGCAGCTCACGAAATGCGTCAAGGATATCGTCATCATCGACCACCATCGCCGTCCCGACCAGATGTATGAATTCAGACCGCTCATGACCTATATCCGTCCGGGTGTGGCGGCGGCGAGCGAACTGGTCAGCGAAATGCTCGAGCTCAGTCCCTACCGCGACCAGCTTCTCAAAGAGGAAGCGACGCTGATGCTCGCGGGGCTGATGCTGGATACCAAAAACTTTACCGCGGGTGCCGAAATGCAAACCTTCTCGGCGGTGCATTATCTCTACGAACGGGGCGCGCACGCCCAGATGGCGAAGCCCCTGTTCAACGAGTCGCTCACCAACCTTTTCACGGCGGTGGACATCGACAGCCGGACCCGTACCTACCGCGATAAGATTGCGCTGACCTGGCACAGCGTCGACCACGACATAACCGAGCAGGATCGCATCAACATTGCGAAAGCGGCGGACAAACTGATGACCGTTTCGGGCATCGAAGCGTCGTTTGTGCTGCTGCACTCCAACAACATTGTCACCATCTCGGCGCGGTCGTCGAATAAGATCAACGTGGAGATCATCATGAAGCGGCTGGGCGGCGGCGGACATTTCAACAGTGCGAGCGCGCAGCTTGAACACGCCTCGCTGGAATCGGCTTCTCAGCAGCTCAAAGCGGTGCTCGACGATTATCTGGATCACGAATACGGAAAATAACGAAAACGGAGGAGACGCACAAATGAAAGTCATTCTATTGGCGGACGTCAAAGGACAGGGAAAGAAGAATCAGTTGATCGAGGTATCGGACGGATACGGAAAGAACTTCCTCCTGCCGCGCAAACTCGCTAAGCTGGCGGACGCGCAGGCGATCAACGACGTCAAAACGCAGGAAGCGGGACGTCTTTACCGGATCGAGCAGGAAAAGAAGGAAGCGCACGCACTCTCGGAGCGGCTTGCCGGTATGCTCGTTGTCATCAAGGCAACGGGGGGAGCCGACGGGCGGCTTTACGGATCGGTGACGGCGAAGGAAATATCGGCAAAATTACAGGCGGATCACGGGATCGAGATCGATAAGCGCAAGATCGTCATTCCCGAACCGATCAAGGCGTACGGCAAATATGAGTTTGAGGTCAAGCTCTATCCCGAGATCACCGGGAAGCTCACCGTGGTGGTCACCGAATAAGGCGCGGACCGAAGCGGTCTGCCAAAAAGAAAGGAATGCGAAATGGAGAGTGAAGTCATCCGAAAATTGCCCTTCTCGATGCCGGCGGAGCAGTCGCTTCTGGGAGCGATCCTGATCGACCCCACGGTACTGAACGAAGTGGCGGCACTGATGCGTGCCGATGATTTCTATCTGGAAGAACATAAACAGATCTATCTGGCGATGCAGGAGCTGTTTCTGTCGAGCCGGGAGATCGACGTCGTGACGCTGATCGATATGCTGGTCACCAAAGGCGTCTACGACAAATCGGGAGGGGAGGACTACATCCGCTCTCTGCTCGACGCGGGTGCGGACGCACCCAACGCGCGCGACTATGCGCGGATCATCAAGGAAAAGAGCGTTTTGCGCCAGCTGATCGAGGCGAGCAACGAAATTTCCGAGCGCGCCTATTCCGAACAGGATTCGGTCTCGGCCGTTCTGGATCACGCCGAAAATCTGATCTTCCAGATCGCGCAGGGAAGGGACACCAAAAATTTCCGGCATATCCATGAAGTATTGGAATCGGTGTACGAAAACCTCAAAGATCTGCGGGAAAATCCGGAAGCCGCACAGGGTCTCAAAACGGGGTTCACCTATCTGGATAAGGTTCTCGCCGGCATCGGCAAAACCGACCTGGTTCTGGTCGGCGCGCGTCCGGGTATGGGTAAAACCGCGTTTGCGCTCAACATCGCGACCAACGTCGCAAAACAAACCAAAAAGAAAGTTTGCATTTTCTCGCTTGAAATGTCGGCGGAGCAGCTCGTCACGCGCGTTCTCGCGAGCGAGGCGCTGATCAACAGCTATGCGCTCCGCACCGGAGAGCTGACTTCCGAGGAATGGGAAAATCTCGCGCACGCGGCGGGAGAGCTTTCGGGATGCAATATGCTCATCGACGACACGACCGGGCTGACCGTTACGGCAATGAAAGCAAAACTGCGCCGGGAAAAGAAAGACCTCGGGCTGGTCGTGATCGACTATCTCGGACTCATGGACGGGGATAGCTTCAAGGATAACCGCGTCCAACAGGTATCGGCGATCTCGCGCGGACTGAAAATTATGGCGAAAGAACTGGAAGTGCCGATCCTTTGCTGTGCGCAGCTCTCGCGAAGCCCGGATAAAAACGGCGGAAAAGATCACCGTCCGCAGCTTTCGGATCTGCGTGATTCGGGCGCGATCGAGCAGGACGCGGATACGGTTATTTTCCTCTACCGCAGTGAATACTATGACAAGGAAAAGCGCAACAGCAACGATTCGAGTATTGCGGAGATCATCATCGCCAAAAACCGGCACGGTGCGCTCGCCAACGTGCATATGGGATGGAACGGACAGTTCACCAAGTTTCTTACCGTTGATCCGGAACGGACCGAACAATGAGCGAATTGCGGATTTCCATGCCGTGGGAAATGGCGGGGCTGGAACCGAAAACGCCGGTTCTGCTCGCCTTTTCGGGCGGCGCCGATTCACGCGCTCTGCTTGAACTTTTGCGAAAAGGGGCGGCGCGAAACGGGTTTGAAATTACGCTTGCCCACGTCAACCACGGGATCCGGGGAGCGGAAGCCGACCGCGATCAGCGTTTTTGCGAATCGGTGGCGGCGGCGTGCGGTCTGCGGATCTTTTGCGCGGTGCGGGACGTTCCCGCGCTTGCAAAGGAGCACCGCACCACGCTCGAAGAAGAAGCGAGGCGCGTGCGCTACGAATTCTTTTCCGAGATCATGGAGCGGGAGGGAATTCCGCTTCTTGCAACCGCCCATCAGGCGGACGATCAGCTTGAAACTTTGCTCTTCCGGCTCTGCCGCGGAACGGGACTCCGGGGGCTTTGCGGCATTCCTGCGGTTCGCCGGTTCGGGAGCGGCTTTGCTCTGCGCCCGATGCTCGAAATTCCGGGGCGGGAGATTCGCGCCTATTGTGCTGAAAACGGTCTGGAATATATCACCGACAGCACCAATGCCGACACCTCCTACGCGCGGAACCTGATCCGCGCCGAAGTCGTGCCGGTTCTCGAAAAACTCTACGGGGAACCGCAGAAACGGGCGGCGGCGTTGGCGCAGGAACTCTGCGAAACGGAAGACTACTTCCGCGGGCAGGAAGAATCCTTCCTGCGGCAAAACGGAGAAGAGAAACTTTCCTGCAAACGGCTCGCGCCCTTGCATCCGGTTCTGCAAAAAAGGATCCTCTGCGCGTGGCTCGCGCAATATGGCGTTGTGCCTGAACGGGTGCATCTCGAAGCATTGGTTCGTTTGCTTGACGCGGAGAACGGAGCGAAATGTTCGGTGCCGGGCGATCGGGTCGTTGTGAAAAGGAAAGACGCGCTGGAAGTCGTTTGCAAGGAGAGCGACGCGCCGTCGGATTACCGGATGGAACTCACGGCGGGCGAGATCGCGGCGCCGGGGGCGGGGTGGAATATCTCGGTCGTCCGGGTCGCCGGAGGCGAGACCGGAAATGAGCCGGAGCGGGGCAAAAACGCTATGATTTTTCCGCGTGCGGCGGCGGACGGAGCATTCTTCCGCCCGATGCGGGAAGGGGATAAAATTTTCACCCGCGGCGCGCATCACGTCGTGCGGCGGCTGTATCGGGAAGCCGGAATTCCGCCCGAGGAGCGGATCTGCCGCCCGATGTTATGTAAAGAGAACGAAATTCTGTGGATCCCGGGGGTCGCTTTGCGGGACGGGATCGAACAAAAAGCAAAAACGGGAGACTTTCTCCTGTTATTCCAACCGGCAAAAAAAGAAAGGACGTAACCCATGTACTACGATATGGAGAAAGACATCGACCACATTCTGGTCGGGCAGGAAGAGCTGGAAAAGATCTGCGACCGCATGGCGGAAAGGATCATCGCCGACTACGGCGAGAGCGGACACGATCTGGTGCTGGTCAGCATTCTGAAAGGATCGGTCATCTTCACGGCGGAGCTATACAAGCGGATCCCGTTTCCGTGCGCGATCGAATTTATGAAAGTTTCTTCCTACGGAGCAGGAACCGATTCGTCGGGCTTCATTCAGGTACATCTCGATCTCAAACGGGATATCAAGGGTTGCGACGTCATCATTCTGGAAGACATTGTGGACAGCGGACGCACCCTGCAAAAACTGCGGAGTCTGCTCTCCGATCGCGGAGCGCACAGCGTCAAATGCTTCACCCTGCTCGATAAACCCTCCCGCCGTCAGGTGGATTTCAACCCCGACCTGGTGGGGAAAGAAGTCCCCGACGAGTTCGTGGTCGGGTTCGGGCTGGATTACAACGAAAAATACCGGAATCTGCCCTACGTCGGGGTTCTGAAACCGGAGATCTACGAAACGAAATGATCGGAGGTACCCATGAAACAACGCAACATTTTTCGCGAGATCATTTTTTACGTCATTATCATTGCTCTCATTATCGTCGGGCTTTCGGTGCTGTTCCGCAACAACCGGAAGCAGGAGGAACGGTATTACAGTGATATTCTGACCTATTTTGAAAAGGAACAGGTCGGAGAGGTCGTCATCAGCCCGAAAAACGTGCTGACGCTGACGCTTTACGAAACGGACGGAAGCGGCAATAAGAAACTCTCTTCCACCACCGTTTCCTATAAGCTCCGCGACTACGCGCAGTTCTACGAGGATCTGGGAGACCTCATTCATGCGCAGGTCAACGCCGGGATCATTACGAAGTATGAACCCCAGCCGGCAACCGAACAGCCGGTCTGGCTCTCCTATCTGCCCATGATCCTGCTCATCCTCGGCATCGTGATCCTCTGGATCGTCTCCTTCCGTCAGCTCGGCGGCAAGAACAATAAGTTCACCTCGTTCGGCCGCGCCAAGCCCAAAACCGCGAGCGCGGACGACAAGGACAGGGTTCTTTTCAAGGACGTTGCCGGAGCGGATGAAGAGAAGGAAGAGCTGGTCGAGATCGTCGAATTTCTCAAAGACCCGGCAAAATTCACCCGTTTGGGAGCCAGAATCCCTCACGGCGTTCTGCTCGTAGGCCCTCCCGGCACCGGTAAGACCCTGCTTGCGAAAGCGGTCGCCGGAGAAGCGGGCGTACCTTTCTATTCGATTTCGGGTTCGGATTTCGTGGAGATGTACGTCGGCGTCGGCGCCTCGCGTGTGCGCGACCTGTTCGACAATGCGCGCAAGTCTCCTGCCGCGATCATCTTCATCGACGAGATCGACGCGGTCGGTCGGCACAGAGGCGCAGGCCTCGGCGGCGGACATGACGAAAGAGAACAAACGCTCAACCAGTTGCTGGTGGAAATGGACGGATTCGGTTCGCAGGAAGGCATCATCGTCATGGCGGCAACCAACCGTCCCGATATCCTCGACCCCGCGCTCCTGCGTCCGGGACGGTTCGACCGGCAGGTGACGGTCAACTACCCCGACCTCAACGGCAGAGAAGCCATTCTTGCCGTGCACGCGCGCAAGAAACCGATGGAACCGGGCGTGGATTTTCACAAGGTGGCGCAGTCGACGGTCGGATTCACCGGAGCCGACCTTGCCAACCTGCTCAACGAGGCGGCGCTGCGTGCCGCGAAGAAGGGCAAGCACCTGATCGGCATGGAAGAGATCGAAGAATCCTATATGAAGATCCTGCTCGGACCGCAAAAGAAGACCCGCGTCCGGACAGAGAAGGACAACAAGCTGGTTGCCTACCATGAAGCGGGACACGCGGTGGTGGCGCACTACTGCAAGCACACCGATCCGATCAAGCATATCACGATCATACCGGCGGGACGTACCGGCGGCGTGACCATCCGCGTTCCGCTCGAAGACCGCATGGGCGCGACCCGGGGCGAGATGATGGACGACATCCGCATCGCGCTCGGCGGCCGGATCGCCGAAGAGCTGATCCTTGAAGATATTTCCACCGGCGCGTCGAACGATATTCAGCAGGCGACCAAGGTCGCGCGGGATATGGTGACGCGGTACGGCATGAGCTCCAAGCTGGGAACGGTGCTTTACGGTTCGGAACACAGCAGCGACGAAGTCTTCCTCGGGCGCGATTTCAGCTCGGGCAAGAACTATTCCGAAAAGATCGCCGCGGAGATCGACGACGAAGTCCGGAATCTCATCGAGGAAGCGTATCGGGAAGCACAGGCGATCCTGCAAGCGCATCTGGATAAACTGCATTTCGTGGCGCAATATCTGCTTTCGCACGAGAGCATGGACGGCGACCAGTTTGAAGCTGCGATGGAAGACGGCGCAACGGTCGAGCAATTAGAGCAGATCGCGGCGGAGAAAGCCGAGCAGAGTCGGAAAGAGAACGAGGAGCGCGCCAAGGCAGAAGCCGAAAAGCGGGAGACCGAGGGCGAACCGATCGACCTCTCCTCGCCGGACGAAACTTCACCGGGCGAAAACGAAAATCCGTTTGCGTGAAACTAAAAAAGGGGCTGTCACATACGCGTCAATTCGTATGTGACAGCTTCATTTTTTTGCACATATTTTTGCTTCGTTTTATCATCCGTCAAGCTCGGCGTTCGAAAGCCTTCCCCGGCGGGGTGGGCAAGCCCACTTCCAAATATCGATGTTCATTCAGCAATTGCCAAACCTTATACCCCGACAGCATAGTTTTGTCGTTGGCTCTGTTTGCCGTCAAGCTCGGCGTTCGAAAGCCTTCCCCAGCGGGGAAGGTGGCACAGACGGGCTTGCCCGGATGTGACGGATGAGGAGAGCCCTCGTGGTAATTGATCGAATTGTCTTCGGGCGAGCGTTTCTTTTATTTGTCACTCTATGTTGTTTTACACCGAGTGCACACCCGGATGGAGGTGCGAACAGCTACCCTGTGGGCTCTCCTCATCCGTCTGCTCGCGGAGTTTTACTCCGCTCACATCCACCTTCCCCGCTGGGGAAGGCTTACGGGCGCGTCAGTGCCGCATCATACAGTGTTAAAAATCCATATGATTGAAAATCAGGGCTGTCGCGTTTGCGGCAGCCCCGGTTTTGTGTTTGAGCGTGTTTTTATTCCGCAAGGTCGCTCTCTTCCAGAGATCTGAGCCCTTTGAACCGGTCGAAGATACTAACGACTTCTTTGCCCGGCGCTTTGGTGCAGAGCGAAACGATGATCGCGGCAACCGCACCGGCAAGGAATCCGGGAATGATCTCGTAGAGATTGGTGTTGAATACGACGCTGGTCATATCGTAGTATTCGAAGTTGAAGAGGATCATCCAGAGGATGTCAACGACAAATCCCGTCACGATACCGGCAACGGCGCCCTTGTAGTTGAGCCGTCTCCAATAGAGCGAGAGCAGGATGACGGGGCCGAACGCCGCGCCGAACGCGCCCCAGGCCGCGGAAACCAGACTCATGATGGTGCTGAACGCGGGGACAAGCGGCGCGTCGCCCGAACCGAGCATCGCGATTCCGAACGCGAGCACGGAAATGACGATGACGACGCCGCGTCCCACCCACATCACGTTCTTATCGGAAGCGTTCTTCTTGATAGAAGTCTTATAGACGTCGGAAGCGAACGCCGAGGAAGCGGCGAGGAGCTGAGAGTCCGCCGTGGACATACTCGCCGCGATGATCGCGGAGATGATAACGCCGCCGAGGAAGATCGGGAAGACGGTGCGCGCCATCTGCACGAAGACCAGGTTTTTACTGCCCGTCATCGAGTCGCCGAGGTATTTTCTTCCCACGATGCCAACCACCGAAGCCATCACCAGAATGAGAGCCGTCCAGGTAATGCCGATCCAGCGGGACTTTTTCATTTCCTTTTCGGATTTGATCGAGATGTAGCGGATGATGATGTGAGGCATTCCGAAATAGCCGAGACCCCATCCCAGCCCGGTCAGGATCGTCGAGATGCTGATCCAGTCGAATTTGCCGCTCGAGAGGAAGTTATAGTAGTTTTCGGGGATCGTGCCGGGAGCGACCGCACCGCTCGCGCCGAGCATCGCCAGAGCCACGATCGGCGTGACCATGAGCGCGGCAAGCATCAGAAGTCCCTGGAAGAAGTCGGTCCAGCAAACCGCGTTGAAGCCGCCGAGAAAGACGTAAACGATGATGATCGCGGTTGCGATCGCCATGCCGATCCGGGGATCGAGACCGAACAGCGTCAGAAGCAGACTGCCGCAGGCGCTGATGCTCGAAGCACCGTAGATACAGTAAACGATCACGAAGATGATCGCGCAGATGACCTGCAAGGTCGAACTCGAAGATTTGAACCGCTTGGTCAGATATTGCGGAATCGTGATGGAGTCCTCCGCGAGCATGGAATAGCGACGGAGTTTCGGAGCGACAAGGATCCATGCGAGGATCGTGCCGATCAGAAGACCGACCGAGATCCAGACCTGTCCCATTCCGGCAAGATAGATCGAGCCGGGAAGCCCCATGAGCACCCACGCGCTCATATCCGAAGCGCCGGCGCTGAGCGCGGCGACAAGCCCGCCCATTTTCCGTCCGCCGAGGAAGAAGCTCTTTTCTCCCGTATCTTTTCTGCCGCGGACGAAGAAGTATACGCCCATCCCGAGTACGATCGCAAAGTAGAGGATAAAGGCGATGAGTTCACCGATTGAAGTACCGCTTTTCATAAGTAATTCCTTTCTTTTTCTGCATATTTTTTCAAACGATGGTGCTATTATACACAATTCCGAAAGAAATTGCAATATGTTTCCCGAAAAAAATGAGATTTTCGGAATAGAAGAAGGAAAAAGTTACCTTTCTTATGTGTTGGTATTTTGTCCATATTGGTTTCTCCTAATCAATAGAAATCAAAATTGCAGATAAAGCGCCAGAAATGATTTACCAAAATTTAAATTTTTTTACTCCAAAATGGATCATAGTTTTCTCTTTCAACTCCTCCCAAAATATCTGCGGTTCTTTCCCATATTTTTGCATATGATTGTGTCCCCATTCATGGTTAGTTGTGGAATCATCTGGCACATTCCCCC
>CAMYUQ010000021.1 GCA_947302045.1 uncultured Clostridia bacterium | reverse complement strand
ACAGGCAGATAAAAAGAGAAAGAGGAAAGAAACTGCCCGGCAGCCCAAATCCGCCGCTCCCCGGCTGGTCGCTCTCCGCTGTTTCCTGTTTACCCTGCTGATCGGTGCGGTCGGGATCCTCGCCGTATCGCTCGGACTGAGTTTTATGCCCGATCCCGGTCCGATGATCCGTCCTTTTGCTCTGCTCATTGCCGGGCTGACCGCGCTTTCGGGCGGCCTTATTGCCGGGAGAAAGAGTCCTCTGGCGCCGATCCTTTCCGGTGCGGTCAACGGGCTTCTCCTCGCCGCGCTGATGCTGACCGGTTCTCTTCTCCTGCGCCACTGGGGAACCGGTTATCCGCCGTATCTGGCGGCATTGCTGCATACCGGCGTGATCCTGCTGTCGATCCTCGGAGCCGGTCTGAGCGGAATGCGCCGCAAAAACCGGCGTTCCGGATCCCGGAGATGATCAGAGCGAGGCAAGGTTGATCCACTCCACGCCCTCCCGGATCGCATACGCACAGGTATAGGCGGTTCCTCCTCTGGACGACCGCAGGTAGGAAATACAGAGATCGGAACCGTTCACCAACGCCTGATCCCGCAACTGATAGATCCCTTCAAAATATGCGGGAGCAACGTAATGCACGCGGTCGGCGCGCCCCAGAATCTGCTGATAAAGACGCAGGTCGCCCGATTGCCATCTTGCCGGCTGATCCGGGCAGGTCAGAAAAAGCTCCAAACAAATGTTTGGATGTTCCTTTTTGCACGAACAGACCCGATAGTGAAAGAGTATTCCTTTTTGTATTCCAGAACTGCCAATGCCGCCAACGTATCCACACCGCGCGCGCCGCCGCAACGGAAGGTATCCGCCCCCCGTTCGGCGGCTTTTTCAATTTCCCGCAGGAGCTTCGGGTAAAGATCTTCCCGTTCTTCCCTTGATAGATCCCGATGTCCCGTAAAGCAAACCGTTTTCATGTTTTTCATCCTTTTTCTTGTTTCAATCTATTATACCACGATCTTTATAAAAAATAAATAGTTTTTTAGAATTTCTATAAATATTTTTTCTTGAATCGGAATTATATAAAATATTCCGGGAATCGTATCCGAAAATTTGATCGTATCCTGCAAAAAACGGGAGATTTTTTTGCGGCATTCCCGCAAATCCGCGAAAAAAAGAGCGGTTTGCCGCCTGTTCGGGTGCGCCCGTCAATTCCCGCTCTGTTTCGCCTCTTTTCATTCGACCGTTTGCGCGCCCCCTTTGATGTAAAATAAAAGACAACCAGAAACGGCACCAATGCAATCGTCAAAGAAAGGAATGGCAAAAATGCAAGGAAAAGTGACAGACGGTGAAAAATTCGCCGCAAAACCGCGCGAAAAGGCGGAAAACAAACGGGCAAAACGGATCCTTTTGAAGATCCTGCGCGAAACGGCGCGAGGGAGCGGCGCGTTCCTGATCGGTTTGAGCAATCTGTTTTTCAAAACCAATCCGCTCGGCGTTGCGTTGCTCTGTGCCACCGGCGGAAATATTTTACCGATCCTACTGGGACTGATCTTTTCGGCTCTTTGGGCACAGGATCGTCCCGGGGTCGCGGTCGCAACCTATCTTGCCGCCGCCCTGATCCGCGCGGTATCCGCGTTGCTGACCGATTCTTCCTCGAGTGAACTTCGTCGGAAAGCACGGCAAAAGCTCCGGGACGCAAACCAAACCACAGAGAGAAATCCCGCGTTTGAAGAAAAGAAAAGAGTCGCGTCCTCCCGGCTTTCCGTTCTGATCCGGAAACTGCGGCAAGCTCCTGCCGGAGAAGCGATCCACCTCTTGCGCAGTGAACTGCGCGGTTTGTTTAACGAAAGCGTCGTGCTTCGGATGGTCACCGCCTCCGTTTGTACCCTGCCGATGATGCTCTACCGTTGGATCTCCGGCGGCGCGCGGTATTACGATCTTTACGCGCTGTTCTTTTGCGTGTTGGTTGCGCCTGCCGCCGTTCTGGTTTACTCGGTTTATCTGGACAAGCGTCGGGAACTTCCGGTTCTGCTGACGGTCTCGGCCGGCGCGTTACTCTATTCTCTGATCTGGTCGGCTTCCGATCTGCTCCTCTATACCCTTCCGCTCGCAAACGTCCTTTCGCTGTTCTTCACCCTTTATATCACCGAACGTTCGGGCGCCGCAAAAGGCGTTGGCGCCGCGATCCTTTGCGGTCTGGCATCCGATCCGAAGCAGATCCCCGCCTATCTGATCGCATGTCTGGTCTACCGCCTGTTCCGCGGACGGGAAAAACACGGCATGGGCGTTCCCGCCGCCTGTCTCTCGGCTCTGCTCTGGTCGGTTTATACCGGCGGACTCGGGACTATGACGCTCTGGATGACCTCCTATCTGCTGGCGGGTACGATTTTCTCTCTGGTTATCTTGCTGGAAAAGAATCTGACCGTTGCGGCAGTTTCCGAAGAACCGGTTCCCGATACCGCCGCAAAACTGCACCACGCAACGACCCGACATGAAGACGCCAACACCCGTTTGCGCGGGATCTCCGAAGCGTTCTCTTCTCTTTCGGAAATGTTCTATAACCTCAGCGACCGTCGCCGCCGTCCCGGTATGCTGGATCTGCGCCGCATTTGCGATCTTTCTTTCGATCAGTATTGCCCCGAATGTCCGAATCGAACCGTTTGTTGGGGGCTGGAATACACCGATACACTGGACGTTGTGAACCGCTTGTCTTCCGGACTTCACAAGCACGGAAAGGTAAATTCCGAACAGATCCCCACGACGTTTGCCGAACGGTGCAACTCCATGGACGGGATTCTGGAAGAGATCAACCGGCGTTGTGCGACCCTGACCGGTGAACTCCTCCGGGACAACCGTACCGAAATTTTTGCCATGGACTACGAGGCGGCGGCAAATATTCTGAGCGACGCGCTGGAAGAAGACGCGGGCGAATACCGGTTTGAACCGCAGCTTTCAACCAAAATTTCGGATTATCTCAGGGACGCCGGAATCCTGACGCAGAGCGTGACCGTATACGGAAAGCGGCGTCCGCGCATTCTCGTGCGCGGCGTAGATATTGACCATGCAACCGTTACCGCCGAAACGCTCCGGGGCGATTTGAGCGAGATGTGCGGGCTGGAACTGACAAGCCCCGCCTTTGAGGTGGAAAACAATTCTTCCACGATGATTTTACAGGCGCGAAAACAGCTGCGTGTTTTCGGCGCGCAAAACAACCTGCCTGCCGACGGCGGCGTCAGCGGAGACGCCGTGAATCTGTTTTCCAACGATCAGGATTATTTCTATGCCCTGATCAGCGACGGGATGGGGTCCGGGAAAGAGGCGGCGTTCATCTCCAACCTCTGCTCCACCTTTCTCGAAAAAATGCTTCGCGCCGGCAACCGCGCCGGAACCTCCCTGCGGATGCTGAACAACCTGATCCTTTCCCGATCGCAGGACAGTGCCTCGGAGTGTTCCTCCACCATTGATCTGGCGGAATTGGATCTCATTACCGGAAACGCTTCCTTCACCAAAGGCGGCGCCGCGCCCAGCTTCGTGGTGCGCGGTAAAACCGTACACCGGATTCAATCCGGAAGCGCGCCGATCGGCATCATCCGCCGTCTGGATACCAAAACAACGACCTTTCCGCTCCACCCCGGCGATACCGTGGTATTAATCAGCGACGGGGTCCAGCAAAACGATCCCGACTGCCGTTGGCTGACCGAATTTCTCAAAGACGCTTCGGATAAGGAACCTGCAGAGATCACTTATCAAATCTGTCTGCACGCTTCCGCCGGCGCATCGCACGACGATTGCTCCGCCGTTGCCCTGCGCATAGAAGGGGTATGAACGAAAACGTCCCCGGAGCGGCAAAGCCGCTCCGGGGACGTTTCTGTTTTTTTACTGTGCATTCCACGGCACCGGATCGGCAAACGTTCCGGTGTGGTATCCGTTGATCAGGCGAACGAGGCAGGCGTTCAGATATTCGATCACCGCATTCGGAAGCTCCGGATCCAGGTGTTCTCCCCCGATTCCGGAATCGTCGGTCAAAAAGACGAACGTTCCGCCGGTCAAAACCGCCGCCGAGCGCGTCAGGTATTCACAGAACGTATCCGCTCCGCTTGCCAGGACCGGGCAGATCCGGATCCCCCAACCTGCCGCCGTTGCAACGGCATTGGCATATCTTCCCTCATACTCTTCCCCGCTGTGGATCGGTGCGTCGAGCACAAGGAAGATCAGCTTCGTGGAATTGACGCTCCACTGCTTGGAAACAGCGATCTCCATCGCTTCATCCATTGCTTCCTCGTAATCTCCGCCGCCCGACGCGAATTGCTTGGCAAGCTCTTTTTGCTGAATCTCATAATCCTTTGACTCCGTCACATCCCGGAAATCGACAAACGTAAAGATGTCCTGATCTCCGTGATCCCGGTAAAACAGGAAAGAAAGCCGAATCTGCGCCGCGGCGTTCGACTCCGCGACCTGCCGGATTACATCCCCCAGCTCCGCTTGCAGATAGGAGATCTCATCCCCCATCGAACCGGTCACGTCCACTACAAACATGATCTCGATCAGATCCTGCTTTTCCTCTGCGCCGCCCAGCGCGATCTGCACGGGTGCGTTATCCGCCGGCATCGGGATCGTTTGCTCAAATTCTCCGCTCGCCGCACGGATACTGCCCTCCCGGTTCGACGGGAACAGATATGCGACTCCGACGGCGTTGGTAACGGCGGAAAACGTGACGTTCCCATCCGGGTCACAGGAAACCACCTTAGCACCCGCAACCGGTTGCCCGTCGTTTACCACGTTCACTTCCAAACGGTTTTCGGTTGAAAGCTTCTTTGCGGTCGCCGCATAAAAGACGAATTTCCCGGAATCTTCGGAGGTCTGTCCTTTTTCAAACAATCCGCGCCACAAATCATAGTCGGCATTGTCGTCCCATGCGCCGGCCGTCATCTGTCCGGCAGCGACCGTCTGCCCGGAACTTCCCCCCATCGGTCCGGCAGATTCGCTCATATACCCGTCTTTTCTGCCGACCGCCGCGGCGTAATCTCCGATCGGCAGAACGCCGCTGTTCTTCCCGGATTCGGTTGACGAACCGGGCATTTTCGCACAGGCAATCATGCCGAAGAGCAGGCAACAAATCACTGGGAACAGTATCACATTTCTGAAAATCGACTTCATCATAAGACCCTCCTATGGTAATATAATTTATGTTTTTTGTTGACCTTCCATCACCTGACGGACTGCCGCGGGGATTTTCAGGATCGTATCCGAAGAGAGCATCCCGATCGGGGTTTTCTCCGCTTCCGCCAGCTCCCCGGCAAGACCGGCAAGATATGCCCCGCAAGCCGCCGTCAGTGGCGCAGCGTCCGAATATCCGAGCAATCCGACAAGGATCCCGGAGAGAACGTCGCCGCTCCCTGCCGTTGCCATGCCGGCACATCCGCGGTTGACCAGATAGGTTTCTGCCCCGTCCGTGACGACCGTCGTCGGTCCTTTGAAAAGGACTGTTACGCCGTATTCTCGCGCGAATTCCATAGCGTGCGCGATCGGGTTTTCAAGCAGTTCGGAAACCTCTACGCCGCACAGGCGTTCCATTTCCTTCGGGTGCGGGGTCAGGATCACACGTCCCGAAACCTGCCGCAAAAGTCCGCGATCCATTTGCGAGAGGCAGTTGAGCGCGTCCGCGTCGATCACCAGAGCGCCGGGGTATTCTTTCAGAATCCATGCCAAAATTTCCCGATTTGCCGGCGCGTTCCCCCATCCCATGCCGATCGCCAGCGCACGGCGGCGCGCGGTCACTTTTCGCAGACGGTCGGGATCGAACAGCATCTCCCCATCCCGGTCGGGGATGGTTTCGAGCGTACTTTCCAAGAGATACGGCGCAACCGCAGGAGAAAGCGATTCGGCAACGATCAGCGACGCAACGCCGCACCCTGCCCGCAGTGCCGCACAACTGAGATTCGCCAGCTTGACAGCCCCCGCGTATTCCCGGCACCCGCCGAGGATACCGACATAACCGTAGTTGCCTTTATGGGAACATTGCTGACGCGGTTTCAGTACAGCCGCGAAATCTCCCGGCTCGCACAACCGATACGGGCGTTCCGACAACGGTATCCCGATATCGATATTGACAAGCTTTCCGATCAGGTCTTTCGCCCTGCCCAGATAATGCCCCGCTTTGGGAAAACCGATTGATATGGTCAGCGTCGACTTGACCGCCGGGTCGCCCATTCCGCTGTCTCCGTGCAGTCCGCTGTTGATATCCGCCGAGATCACCGGCTTTCCGCTCCGGTTGACCGCTTGAATCCAGTTTCTCGCCCTTTCCGTCAATTCTCCGTGAAAACCGGTTCCAAAGAGACAATCGACAATTTCAGCGTCGCCGCCGAAATCCGGAGATTCCACCCCGGTTTCCGCCGGGATGCCGACCTCCCTGCATTGCGCGAAGTAAAACGCGCCTTCCTCGGAAAAGGTCTGCGATAGGAGCAGGATCCGGCAAAGGATTCCTGCTCGGGCAAGGCAGAGGGCAAGCACGAAGCCGTCTCCGCCGTTGTTGCCTGGTCCGCAGAGGATCGCAACCCTCCCCTGCCACGGGTAAGCGGAGAAAATTCCCTCTCCCGCGCGGCGCATCAATTCTCTTGCGGGAGTTCCGGAGGCAATCGCTTCCGCATCGCTTTTCCGCATTGCCGCAACACTGTAAACCGGCTGCATGGATTTTCTCCTTTCCGATTTCTTTTGTATCTCTATTTTACCACAAATTGCTTCCGTTTGCAATCCCTGCGAAAAAATACTTGCGAAATCTACGGGAAAGTGATATAATGATTCGGAAAGGAGGCGGTGAAATGAAACTTTGTCTGAACGCGCAGGACAAGTGCAAATGGGAAGGACTGCGGCAGACCATGGCTGACAACGACAGGGTCTTAGAACTTTACGCCGCCTACCTCAACCGGATGCCCCGGTTTCTGACCGCGCGAATGGTGCGCGATCTGGTGCGGAACTGCGACCTGACGCGCGAGCAGGCGTTCCGGATCCTGTTCGGCGCCGCGATCGGGCTGGATATTGCCGGAAATCCGGGCGACCGTCTGCTTGACCGACACTATCTGCAACCCGGCGTGCGGGAACTTTCCGTTCCGGATTGGTCGAACGACCTCTATCTGCAAACGATCCGATTTCCTGACGCACGCGCAGGACATTGGCAATTTACCACCGAGGAATATCTGCCGTTTGAAGCGTTCGTCTGCGGCAACCCAATCCGGGAAGCGGACGGGCGGGAAATTCCGCAGATCGGATACTTCCCGGAAAAATTCCGTTTTCCAGCCGTTTGGGAGAACGGGATCGAATGGATGGCGGTCAAGCCCAACGAGATCACAACGATGAAAGAGCCGATCGCCGAGGCGCAGGGTCGTGTTGTCGCGTTCGGGTTGGGGCTCGGCTACTTTGCCTTCCACGCGGCGCGCAAGCCGAACGTATCGAGCGTCACGGTCGTAGAGCGCGATCCTGCCGTCATTGCGCTGTTTGAAGAATTCCTGCTCCCGCAGTTTCCCGATCGGGACAAGGTGACCGTGATCGAGGGCGACGCGTTTGCGTACGCGCAAAACAGTCTTCCGGGGGCGAATCCCGATTTCGTCTTTACCGATCTCTGGCACGATCAATCGGACGGATTGCCACTCTATCTGCAAATGCGAAAAATTGAACGGCTAACCCACGATACAAAATTTGCCTACTGGATCGAACCGATCCTGCTCTCCTCCATCCGCCGTATGGTGTTCGACCGGTTTGATACCGGAGAGGGGCGCGAAATTACCCGTTTTGCCGAGATAGAAGCCATGCTTTCCGATTCGTTTCTGAAAGAGCTTGCGCCGGACATCAAACCAATACGTTGATGAAATGAAGAACCTCCCTGCCGACGGCAGGGAGGTTCTTCTCTGTTTTATTTCTTCTTTCTCGGGAACATATCAAACATCAGATCGTCAAATCCGTCGGAAGCGGCCGGTTTTGCTTTGGAAGCCGGTTGCGATTTTGCCGGTTCCGGGTCGGATTCCTTTGCCGTTGCGGCAGGTTCGCTCTTAGCGGATTCGGTTGATCCGATCACCGTCCGTTTTCCAAACGGAGAGTTGGGATTTTCCTTGGAATCTCTGACGCGGGAGGCATCTTCCGGCTTTTTCTCAAAACCGGTTGCGATGATCGTGACCTTCATTTCGTCTTCCAGATCGTTATCGAACGCAACACCCCAGATGATATTCGCATCGGGATTTGCCTCGTTCTTCACCATATTGGAGGCGAGATCCACGTCGTCGAGCGATACGTCGGGAGATACCGAGATCGAGATCAGGATGCCCTTCGCTCCCTTGATGGAAGTTTCAAGCAGCGGACTGGAAATCGCTTCTCTCGCCGCCTGCTCGGCTTTATCCTTACCGGTTGCGGACCCGACGCCCATGTGCGCGTATCCCGCGTTCGCCATAACGCTGGTAACGTCCGCGAAGTCAAGGTTGATAAATCCGGTTCCGACGATCAGATCGGATACGCTCTGCACGCCGTGACGCAGCACGTCATCGGCAATTCCGAACGCGGTTGCGAGCGAGATCTTCGCGTTGGAAACCTCTTTCAGACGCTCGTTCGGGATCACGATCAGCGAGTCTACATACTGTGCGATCTCGGCGATCCCGGCTTCCGCCTGATCCATCCGGCGTTTGCCTTCAAACGCAAAGGGTTTCGTGACGATACCAACCGTCAGAATATCCATTTCCCGTGCGACGCGCGCCACGACCGGAGCGGCTCCGGTTCCCGTTCCGCCGCCCATACCGGCAGTCACGAATACCATATCGGTTCCTTCCAGCATCGAACGGATCTCCTCGATCGATTCCTCCGCCGCACGTGCGCCGATCTGCGGATTGGCGCCTGCACCGAATCCTTTCGTGATCTTTTCTCCGATCACAAGTTGCTCGGGAGCTTCGGATTTTTTCAGTGCCTGACGGTCCGTGTTCACCGACACAAACTCCACTCCGCGGATATTGGTGGAAATCATGCGGTTCACGGCGTTATTTCCGCCGCCGCCTACACCGATCACTTTAATTTTAACGCCGCATTCAAGGGTATCGTCATGTTCAAACGTCATTTTGCTGTCCTCCCGATTTTTCAAAATCAATGCATTTTTTCATCCAACCGTGCGGTTCGGGTAGAAATCAATCATCTCTATTCTATGATACTATTTTTTTGTCATTTTTGCAAGTGTTTTTTGAATATTTTTTTCAAAAAAAAGGAAGTTTTTTTCTTTTTCTCGGTTTTTCGGATCATTTGAGAATGAACCGGCGGTTTTTCCGCCTTGAAAATAAAAAATCCCCTTCCCGAACGACGTCCTCACGGGCTCAAACCGCAAGAGACGTCGCCGATGAGAGGGGACGGTAGGTCGTATTTTTCAGATCAGACACGTTGATCTCCGCATATCCGCCCGCCGAATGCTTTTCGGCAAGGATCTGCTCGGCGCGTTCCAATTTTGTTCCCAGATCTTCCGCATTTCCGAGGATCACCCGACAGGTTCCGTCGAGTACCACCGAAAGATTGAATTTCTGTGAAAGATCCATTGCGGTGATACGGTCGGCGGACGCCTGTTCTTCCAGCGTTTTGAAAAAACTTCCAATGTAGGAACGGTCGATCTCGGTCCCTGTAAATTCGAGGTTCTCATTCTGCAAAAGTCCTGTGATCGCCGGCAGGGTGATCCGGGTGCCTGCCGGGAGCAATTCCTCGCTTTCGCTGATATCCAACACGCGAAGATCCCGGTTGAGCGTATACCAATACGGTCCGTATCTTGCAACGTACAACGGCTCTTCTTCCACTTCAATGGTTACCGAGGAAAACCGGACTTTGATATTCGTTTGGTGAACGTACGGCAGCGATTTAACGTCGCTCACTACCGCGTCCCAATCGGTTGCAAAAATCTCATCCCCCACGCGAAGCCCGGCGGCATTCAGAATCTGCTCCTCGGTATAATGACTGTTCCCCTTCACGGTGATCTTCGTGATCCTGAACGCGGGCAGGATCAAAAGCACCGCCCCGGCCAGAATGAAAAGAAACAGGGTAAATAAAATTCCAAACGTCACATACCGTCGCCGCCGCGCATTTTTTCGGCGTCTCTGATTGGATGAGGCATACACGGTCAGAGGATCCGTGGTTTTGGTTTCGTTCATTTCTATATCCCTTTGCTGTTTTGCTGATTGGTCTTTACCTGATACTTCGTCAGTTTCAGAATATCCTGCCAGATGAGCCGGTTGGCATCCCGGATTGCAAACTTGTGAATTTCCTCCTGCATCGACTTCCGTTTATCCGAATCTTCGAGCAGTCCCCGAACGGCATCCGCGGCAGTTCCAACCGTTTTCAGATCTTTTTCTTCAAGCAGATATGCCGCGCCTGCTTTTGCAAGCGTTTCGGCATTGACAAACTGATGATTGTCAACGACGTTGGTGGACGGGATCAGGATCGCCGCCTTTCCCATACGCGCCAGTTCCGAAGTGGTCATGGCGCCTGCCCTTGCAATGACAAGATCCGCCGCCGCCATATAGAACGGCATATCGTAAAGATAATCCCGCAGCACGCAGTTCGGGCAGGCATCCAGCCCCGCCTCCCGGAATTTCTGCTCTTCGAGCGCAAAATTATCCTTTCCGGTAACGTGGATATGCAAAAGTTCGGGATGAACCGAACCGTATTGCTTCATCACTTCCAGCGCGGCTTCGTTGATCGCCCCGGCTCCCAGACTGCCTCCGAAGGAAAGCAGAAAAAGCCGGTCGGGAGCGATGCCCAACCGTTTTCTCGCCGCATCGGCTGATACGGTTCCAAACGCGCTCCGCAGAGGATTTCCGACGCGCAGGGTCTTTTCCGGACGTCCGATCAGTTCGGCTGTCCGCTCAAAATTGACCCAGATCCGATCCACGCGATCCCGCAACCGGCGAACCGCCAGTCCCGGCATGGCGTTTGATTCATGCACCGCAGTGATGATCCCGCGGTCGACCGCCGCTTTCATGATCGGCCAGCAGGCATAACCGCCTGTTCCGATCACAATATCCGGGCGAAAGCCCTCTAAAATATTCCGTGTTCTTTTGGCGTGAGGCGAAGTTACGGCATACCATACCGCCCGCAGATTGCGCGGCGACCAGATCGGACGGTGAAATCCGACCGAATGAACGAAGTACAGGGGGTAGCCCTCCCGCGGTACCAGATCGGTCTCTTTTCCGTTCGGTATGCCAACGAACGCGATCTCCACACCGGGCAAATTTTGCCGGATCGTTTCGGCGATCGCGAGAGCAGGGTTGATATGGCCGGCTGTTCCGCCGCCGGTGAGTAATACCCGCATCACACTGCCATCGCCGCCGGAGCGATCTGCCAGAGCATTGCCGAACCGGCAAAAAAGACTGCCACGAGCAATGCAGAGATGGAATACCACCGTTTATCTCCGTGAAAATAGGGCAAAAAGCTGAAAATCAGGAAACTGACGGCAGCCAGCCCCAGAACGGCAAACACACAACTCTGTACGCCGCCGAAATGCGAAACCGCAACCATTCTGCCGAACAGGAGAAACCAGCCGAGGAACAGAACCGAAAATCCGATCGCTCCCCCAAGCGTCATTTTGAAATATTTCGTACGCATTTTTTTCATTTGTTTTTCTCCTTTTCCGGTTTATATTTTCTGGTGCGTTGCGTAGCGTGAAATGGAAAGAATGATCCCGACTTCAAAAACTTGAAGCAGAAGCGATGTACCGCCGTAGCTGATGAACGGAAGCGAAATGCCGGTATTCGGCATGGAATTGGTCACCACCGCGATATTCATGGCAACCTGCAAAGCGACCTTGAAGGTCAATCCGAACACGATCAGGGAGGAACAGGTATCCTCGGTATGGCGGGCAATATAGAAGCCACGCCAGATAAAGAGCGCAAAAAGTCCTATTACGAGGAGGGCTCCGAAAAAGCCGAGCTCCTCGCAGATGATGGTAAAAATAAAATCGTTCTGCGGTTGTGAAACGTACCCGAATTTCTGGTTGCTCTTACCGAGCCCGGTTCCGAACAGCCCTCCCGAGCCGATCGCCATCAACCCTTGCAGGGTCTGCCATGCGGCTCCGCGCGGGTCTGCCTGGTCGATATGGATCCAGGTATCCACACGCGCCTGCGCGTACGGGAAGAGCAAGATCAAGAGGGTTCCGGCAAGCGCCACGGTCCCGAGGATCGCAAAGATCCACCGGAACTTCGTCCCCCCCAGAAACATAATGGATATTCCGAGCAGCCCGATGATCATCAACCCGGAAATGTGTTTTTCCAGAGCCACCAGCCCGAGAAGCGTTCCGATCATGAGCCCCGGGAAAACAACGCCGTATTTGAAACTGCCGCCGAACCGGTAAACCGACCGGATCTGTTTCTGATGATCCGCCATATACCGGGAAAGAACCAGAACCAGCGCGAGTTTTGCGATTTCGGAGGGTTGGACCGTGAAGATCTTGAAATCCAGCCAGCGTTTCGCGCCGCTTCCGAGATCGACGCCGATGACCAATACGGCAAGCAGCATCAGAATGGAAATACCGTAAAGCGCGATTCCGAAATCCGCCCAGAATTTCGGGGTGCAGAACCGCACCGCAACGGCGGTAAACGCCACCGCAAGCAGGAGGAACACGAGATGCCGCACGATGAAATAGGTGCTGTCGTTATGGTAATGCTCGGCGTAAACCGAGGACGCGCTGTAAATCATCACGCACCCGAAGAGAACCAGTGCCGCGGTAATGAGGAGCATGGGGATATCGACGCTTCCCCGAATCGCTTTCTCTCCGCGCGAAGTTGAAACGGTGTTCTCGGCAACCGGCTGATCCATATCCGAAACCTCCCGTTCCCTTCAAATTCTCATTTTGCAAACCATGCAACGACGCAAACGGCAATCTCAACGACAAAAAAGAGCCCTACGATCTGATATTCGTTCCAGTTGCTTTTTTCCAGATGGTGATGGAACGGCGCCATTTTGAAAAGCCGCTTTCCGTGCGAGATACGGAACCACGCCACCTGCAAAAAGCTCGTGAACATTTCGAAAATGAAAACCGCGCAAACGATGAATCCAACCAGTTCCCTCCCTGCCATGAAGCAGGAACCGATGACAAGCGCGCCGAGGAAAAGCGACCCGGTGTCCCCCATAAAAATCCTGGCGGGATGGAAATTATAAATCAGGAATCCAAGCATGGAACCGAGCAGAATCGCGCCGACAAGCCCGAGCGATTCATTCCCTTCCGCAAACGCCCATACGGCAAACAGTCCGCCGATGACCCAGCTGACGGAAGAGGCAAGTCCGTCGATCCCATCGGTAATGTTGCCGCCGTTCACGATACCGACCAGCGAGATCACCGCCATCGGATAGAATCCCCAGCCGAGATGCCATACCCGGTTTGTAAACGGGATCGCTACGTCGGTATCCATATACCCGGTATAGGACATGACGCAAACGAAAGCGATCGCGATCGCAAATTGCAGGATCAGCTTCTGATACCATTTCAGTCCTTCATTCTGCTTTTTGATCAGTTTGCAGTAGTCGTCCACGAACCCGATCGCTCCGTTGCAAACCGCAAACGCCAGCGTCAGAGCAAGCGGAATATACTGCGCGGACGTTCCGCGCACCGCACGCACCACGAAAAACGCGGTCGCCGCCAAGAGCATCGCCAGAATGAATCCGATGCCCCCCATGATCGGCGTTCCCTCTTTCGCCTTATGCCAGCGGGGCCCGATATCCAGAATCCGCTGTCCTGCTTTATGAGAACGCAGAATCGGGATCAAAATGCGTTCCGCCACCACCGTGACCGCGAAAACCGCGATGGCGGTCACGATAAATTCCATTGTCATGCTATATTTCATTTCACTTCGCTCCGGATTGCAGATAATCTTTCAGACCGGCGATGATCACTTCCTCGCCGACGGCTCGACTTGCTTTGAACAGGATCGCATCCCCCGGCTGTACGACCTTTTCCAGTTCAGCCAGAGTGTCCTCCGGACGTTCCAGAAAACGGTTTTGCCGGATCGTTGCCGTCGTCATTCCGCTCTGCCGCGCTCCGAGGGCGATCTGCGAGCCGCCCGAACCGATGGTAAACAGCCAATCGATTCCGCTCTTTGCCAGATGATTCCCGACGCCGCGGTGAAGTGCCGCACTGTCGGTGCCGAGTTCAAGCATATCCCCCAGGACTGCGATTCCACGGTGACCGGTTTTCTGACAGTAGGCGTCGAGAACGTCGATCGCGGCGATCATGGATTCGGGAGAGGCGTTGTAGCAATCGGCAAAAACGGTAACGCCGCAACATTCACTGCGGTTCTGGCGAATGCCCTCCGGTTTGAATTCGGCAAGTCCCGCGCGGATCTTATCGATGGACATTCCGCTCATCACGGCGATCGCGAAGGCATACAGCGCGGCATATACGTTGTGTTTGCCCATAACGTAAAGGCAAAGGTCGCGTTCCGTGCCGCCTGCCCAAACGACGTCAAATAACGTCCGATCGGTCTCCACACGGATATTTTGAGCCGAAAAGTCGGCTTTCTTACCTGTTGCCGAAACATAAACCGTACGGTAACTTTTTCCGCCGATCCCGGCAAGCAGGGGTTCATCTCCATTCAGGAGCAGAACGCCGCCGTCTTTCAAACCGCATAATATTTCGAGCTTCGCGCGGCAGATATTCTCGCGCGTGCCGAGCATTTCCAGATGTGCCGTTCCGATATTGGTGATGATCGCATAATCGGGCTGTGCCGCCACCGACAAACGCTCCACTTCACCGAATCCGCTCATTCCCATTTCCAAAATCGCCCACTCGGTATCGGTCGGAATCTCGGTGACCGAGAGCGGCATTCCGACCAGACTGTTGTGATTTCCGGGCGTTTTATAGACGTGAAAACGCTTGGAAAGCACGCTGTGGATCATATCTTTCGTTGTGGTTTTTCCAACGCTTCCGGTCACGCCGATCGTTCTGGCGTGCAACGCCTTCCGGTAGGTGTTGGCAAGATAGGCAAGCGCCAGTTCGGAGTTGCTGACCGTAATCACCGACGCGCCGGCTTCCTCCATACACTTCGACGCTTTCTCGCAAATGATGCAACGACAGCCGGACGCAAGTACCGCCGGAATAAAATCGTGCCCGTCGACCCGCTCTCCGCGCAGCGCGACGAAGGCGGTATCGGCATCCGCCTCACGTGAATCGGTGCAAATGCCGCCGACCATCCGGTCCGGCGCGACGTTTCCGCGAAGTTCCCCTCCGCACATCAGGGCAAGAGTTCCCGCACAGATACTTCCAACGCTGAATTTAGTTTTCATGATCTGCGCGTCCCCTTTCCCGTAAAATCAAATATTCCCGCCACGCAACCGTTCCTGCATGGCTTCTGCGGCGATCTTCCGTTCGCTGAACGGAAATTTGCCGTCTTTTGTAATTTCATATTCTTCGTGCCCTTTTCCGGCAAGCAGAACGATATCCCCCGGTTCGGCATCAAGGATCGCCCGGCGGATCGCTTCCGCCCGTTGCACGATCACCGTGACCTTCTGCGGATCCCGCATTCCCGATAGGATCGCCCGGATGATCTCCACCGGATCTTCGCTCCGACTGTTATCCGATGTCACGATCACGCGATCGGCATATCGCTCGGCAACCGCGCCCATGAGCGGTCGCTTGGTCTGATCGCGATCGCCTCCGCAACCGAACACCAGAACCGTATGCTGTCGATCGGTGCAAAGATCCCTCGCTGTCCGCAACAGCTTTTCAAGCGCATCCGGCGTATGGGCGTAGTCGAGGATCACCGAAAGATCGGCTCCCAAACCGAATTTCAGGCGTTCCATGCGTCCCTTAACGCCCGCCGCGGCGGAAAGACCGTCCCGCAACGCATCGGCACCGATCCCGATCTCCTTTGCGCAAACAGCCGCCTGCATGGCGTTCATTACGCTGAATGCTCCCGGAATCCCGCACCGCAGCTGCAACCGGAAGCGATCGGAAACCAACCGGAAGGAGACGCCGTCACGGTCTGTCGGCGTAATATTTTCCACATGATAATCAGAACGACTTCCCTTTTGGGAACAGGTGACAACGCGCCCGTGGGAGCGTTCGATCATGTAATCCGACCACGGCGAATCGACATTGATGATACAAACCGCGCTTTTTTCAAAAAGCTCGCCTTTCGCCCGGGCGTATGCTTCCATGGTCTTGTGAAAATCCAGATGATCGGGGGTCAGATTGGTAAAAATCGCCGCATCGAACCGGATCGGTTCCAATTTCCCGAGCGCCAGTGCATGGGACGTTACTTCCATGAGAACGTATTCCACCCCGTCCCGTACCATCTCGGAGAGCATCCGGTAAAGTTCGGGCGGATCGGGAGTCGTCATATTCGCGGTAGAATCCCGCATGGTATTCGGAAGCGGGCGTCCGGCCGATTCGCATCCGACCGTTCCGATGAGTCCGCACCGGAACATCGCGGATTCCAGAATAGACCGGAGTAGGTGCGTCACGGTCGTTTTTCCATTGGTTCCGGTCACGCCGATGAACCGCAACCGACGGGACGGAAACCCGTAGAATGCGTCGAAAATCACAGACGTAGCGCGTCGTGTATTTTCGGCTTCCAGATAGACAATCCCCGGCAGGATCGGGTAGGATTCCCCTGCCTGGCAGAGAACCCATTTTGCTCCCTGCTCCGCCGCCTGTGCGATAAAGTCGTGTCCGTTCCGGTGCAAACCGGAAATACAGATAAACAGACCGTTCGGCTTGACGTCGCGGGAATCGGTATAAATTCCCGCAACAGGAAAATCCTTTTGTTCCGGCGGACAGAAAATGCCTGCCGCCATGCAAAGCGTTTCCAGATTCATGGCATTCCTCCAAAAGTTTCTCTTTCCACTTCCGGCAAAATGCCACTTTTCTATCAGTTCAAATCAGAAAAATCTTCATCTTTTTCATTCGATCGGAACAGCACTTCCACAACCGTTCCGCGCGGAACGGTTTCCCCTGCGGCAACCGATTGAGAAATCACCTTGACGTCGGTACCCGTGAGATAGTTTTTCGTTCCCTTGATCCGGATATTCAACCCGGCGTTGACGAGCGTCAGATTTGCCGCCTGCGCCGTCATTCCGACCAGATCCGGAACGGTCACGGTTGCAAGATCGTCATCCGAAACCCGTCCGACGTAGAAGATCATCTTTCCGTATTCTTTCTCCATCACGGTTCCCGCCGCCGGATACTGTCGGCTGATGACGTTGCCCTCTCCGATGATCTCGCATTGCAAACCTTTTCTCTCACAGACGTTTCTGGCGGAATCCGGCGAATACGCGATGCAGTTGGGAGCTGTGACCGTGCGTTTTTGCAGTTCCTGTTCGGTATAAATCGCTTCCACCCCGAGATAGGGCAGGATCGTTTCCATCACATTGGCAACGTAAGGCGCGGCAACCGTACTTCCGTACAGCACGCCGGACGTCGGTTCGTCGACGATGATGATGACCGCGTATTGCGGATCATCCGCCGGCGCGAACGCGACCGTGGAACAAACATACTGTCCCTCGTGACCCTGATCTTTCTTCTGGGAAGTCCCGGTCTTTGCGGCGATGCGGTACCCGGCAACGTAAGCGTTTTTCGCGCCGCCGTCTCCCGAAACGCCCTCTTCCAGGATCTCCCCGATCGTTTGACAGACCTCTGCGCTGACGACCTGTCGCCGCACCGTATCGGAATAAGACGCTATTACGTTTCCGTCCCGATCGGTCACCGAAGCGACCAGATGCGGAGTGACCAGATATCCGCCGTTCGCAACTGCCGCCACCGCCGTGATCTGCTGGATCAGGGTGACGTTGAAATTCTGTCCGAACGAATAGATGGCAAGATCCAGTTCCCTGATATCTTCTTCACTTTTGATAATGCCGTTTCCTTCTCCCGGCAGATCGATCCCGGTCTTTTCCAAATACCCGAACGCGGAAATATACTGACAAAAAGCATGAATGCCGACCCTGCGCCCAACGTCCATGAGCACCGGGTTGCAGGACTGCTGAATGCCCTGCACGAATGTCAGCGTTCCGTGACCGGTCGTTTTATGACAGTGGATCGTTTTTCCGGACACCACACGATATCCCGGACAATTAAAGGTTTCGTTGAGAGATACAACGCCCTCTTCGAGCGCCATTGCCGCCGTGATGACCTTGAAGGTCGAACCCGGAATATAGGAATCGGTCAGCGCTTTGTTGTTCCACATCCGCGAGAGCAGTTCGCTTTTCGCCTTGGCATATTCCTCGCTGTCCGGCTCCAACTCCATCGCATTCAGTTTTGCCTGCGACTGTCCGTCCAGCGTCCAGGGATCGTTCAAATTGAAATTCGGGTAAACTCCCATGGCAAGAATTGCTCCGGTGTTCACGTCCATCACGATTCCTGCCGCGCGCTCCTGCCCGTTCGATTCGGTGTAGGCGGCGGCAAGCTGTTCATCCAATGCCGACTGCACGTAAACGTCCAGCGTGGTATTGAGGTTATAGCCGTTCTCCGCTCCGATGTATTCGTCAAATTCATACGGCATTTCGTTGCCGTGTACGTCTCTTGCCGTCAGATACCGTCCGTTAGACCCGGCAAGCATATCGTTATAGGAATGTTCCAGCCCGAGAAGTCCCGTTCCGTCGCTCCCGGTAAATCCGATCACCTGCGACGCCAGCGTTTCATAAGGGTAATACCGGGTGTCTACCGCTTCGAGATAGACCATTCTTTGCAATCCGTATTCGGAAATCACTTCCCGAACCGCGTCCGCTTTGACCTCGCTGACCTCACGCGCAATGGTTCGATCCAGGTATCTGGTTTTCGCGATCTCTCCGGCGATAAAATCCGGCGAAACGCTTTTGAGCACCGAGCTGAGTTTCTCGGAGATCAACGCGCTGTAATCGATGTTCTCTCCCGAGCGTTCGGCATTGCTTTGCGCCGATGCGATCGCGGACGGAGAAAGGAACACGCGATAGGTCGTAATATTGGTAGCAAGAACCGCGCCGTTCGCGTCGTAAATATTCCCGCGGCTTGCGCGAACCACCGATTCGGTCGTCATCTGCTCAACGACCTTCTGGCGGTATTCCTCATATCCGACCGTTTGAAGGAGCAGGATCCGAATCAGCAACGCGGTAAACAGGAATCCGACGATAAAAAGCAGCACCATGGAGCGGCGCAGAATCTCGGGGCCTGCCGGAGCAGACGGTTCTTCAAACGGTAATTCTTTCTTCTTGATCCGTTTCTGCTTCATCGGCGTCCTCCTTCCCCATACTTACTCCGGAAAGACGGAGGGAAAAACGCCTCCGCTCTGTTTGGCGGTCGTTTCATTCTATGGACAAAACGGTTGCGTTATGACAGATTTTTTCATTTGCCGATGCCGATCGCGGAGAGCAGCGAGGACAGACCGATCCGGTCGTCCCGCTCTCCCGAAAAGACCTCGATCTGTTCTTCCCGTTCCATTCCGATGTAATCCATCTTCAGAAATTCTTCTCCGACCATTCCGTATTCTTCAACGGCAATTTCTCGGATCCGCAAAAGATTTTCGTTCGCTTCCATTTCCGAGCGCAGGTCTGTGATCTCGCCCTGCAAACGGTCAATATCCACATTCAGTTGATAAACTTCCGATTCGGCGTTCGTCAGCATCAGGGAGCCGGCAACGATCATCATCATGCAAACGGCAACCGTCAGGATCGTGGCAAAAGCGGATATGGGAAAGCGTTTGCGATCCGACGAGGAATCCGTTTTTTCCTGCGTGAACCATGTCGGCGCACTCTCCCGCAGATACCGGACCGCTTGCTTGGTTTTCTCTTTTGCAAGCGCGGGAAACCGTTGCATACGCGGCCTCTCGGCCTCGGATTCGGGCAGCGGCTCTGCAACCGCGTCTTCATAAATGCTGTGATAAACCGGCAAATCCTCCTCCGCGGTTTCATTTGCCAGCGCGAGTTCGGCATACAGCCGGTCGGTTTCATTCTCCCGGGCTTCCATCTCCGCCCGTTCCCTTCCCGCCGCGCGCCGGAGCAATTCCTCCTCAAAAACAGAAATCGCCCGTGGCTCGGATCTTTCTGCCGCTTCTTCCTGCTCGGTGGCAAAGATCTCTTCCATGGCGATTCCTCCTTTTCAGATTCCGATTCGTTTTTCTCCTGTCAATTTTTCCGCGATCCGCAGTTTGGCACTGCGCGAACGCGGGTTCTCTTCCAATTCCGCCGCAGAGGGCAAAATCGGTTTTGTCGTAATCACTTTGATCTGCGGACGGTTCCCGCAAACGCAGACCGGAAAATCTTTCGGGCAGGTACAGCCCGACGCCAGCGACGCAAAGGTCTGCTTGACCAAACGGTCTTCCAGAGAGTGAAAGGTAATGACGGCAATTCTGCCGCCCGGTTTCAGCAATGCAACCGCCTGCCGGATCGCAGGCGCGATCACGTCCAATTCCGCGTTGACCTCTATCCGGATCGCCTGAAAGCTTCTTTTCGCCGGGTGATGTCCCCCCTGCCGTGCGGCGGCGGGAATGGCGTTTTTGACGATCTCCACGAGTTCCCCTGTCGTTTTGATCGGTGCCGATTCCCTCGCCCGCACAATGGCAGAAGCGATCTTCGGAGAAAATTTCTCCTCACCGTACGCAAAGAGGATTCGCCGCAGTTCCTCCTCCGGGTAGGTGTTGACGACCTCCTCGGCTGTGAGCGGATTGGTTTGATCCATTCTCATATCCAGAGGTGCGTCCGCCTGATAGGAAAATCCCCTATCGGCTGTGTCCAGTTGGTAGGACGAGACCCCAAGGTCAAGCAACATCCCGTCGATATGATTCACGCCAAGCATCCGGCACACGTTACCGACTTCCCGGAAATTGCTATGCACCACGGTGGCGCGTTCTCCGAAAGCCGATAATCTTTCCGTTGCGATTTTTACGGCGGTTTCATCCTGATCGAGGGCGATCAGCCTGCCTTTATCTGAAAGCGCGGAAGCGATGCCGGAGCTATGCCCCGCACCGCCCGCGGTTCCGTCAATATATATTCCGTCGGGGCAAATACGCAACCCCTCCAACACTTCTTTGTAAAGAACGGGACGATGGGAAAAGGAAACGTTCTCTTCCATATTATTTCCGTCCCCCTCTAAAAAATACAATCAAAGTCCGCACGCTTCGAGCCGTGCCACGACCGCGGCTTCGTCGAGGTCTTCCTCCATCTTCCGGTATCCGTCGGCCGACCAGATCTCGGCGTATTCGCCGCACCCCTGGATGATCACTTCGCGCTCGATATTCGCCTTTTCCAGAATATCCGCCCGCACAACAATCCGTCCCTGTGCGTCCGGGGTGACTTCGGTCATATATTTGTAGAGCAGTCGGATCGCTTCCTCTCCGAGTGCGCGGTTCTGCTGTTTGATCGGTCCGACGTATTCCTCCCAGCCGGACTGCGGATATATTTTGAGGCATTTTGCCCGGATATCCTTGAAAATCAGGAAGGATTCGCCGAGATCTTCCCGCAGTTTCGCAGGGATGAAGAGGCGATTATTGGAATCGACCGTATGGTGATAAATTCCCGTCAACATCTTTTCGGCTTCTCCTTTCTCTTTTGGTTTGGTTACGCTCCGAAGTCCACCAATATGCACCAATTTGCTCCATTACGCACCATTTGACTATATTATATCCTACAAACGGTAGAATTTCAACCCCTTTTTGAAAAAAATTTTATTTTTTTGAAACTTTTTTTCAAAAAAATGCAAAATAGGAGAAAAGGATCGAAAATCCGGCGTTTCGGAGCCGGTTTCTTCTTTTTTTCGACAAAAAAATGCGCCTCTGTTTTCACAGAAACGCATTTTTTCGATCATCTGAAACGATCTGAAAAGAGAAGATTTGAAATGATCTCTATCCGGCGATTATTCCGGCAGGGTCAGGTCTCCTTTTTTGATCCAGCCGATCTTATAAAGCAGTTCGCTGAACGCGAGCGAGAGGATCGCCGGCAGAATGAAGCAGACCAGCACGAGCCCGATCCATTGAAGTGCACCGACGTGCCCTGCCTCTTCGGCGTGTTGATACCATCCTAAGATCATCCCGATCGGCCCGAGCAGACCGCAGGTCCCCATTCCGGAATTGACCGCCGCTCCGTACATTCGCAGATCAAAGACGCAGGTCGCCAGAGGTCCCGTGATTGCGGACGCAAGCGTTGCCGGGATCCAGATCCGCGGGTTGCGGATGATATTCGGCATCTGCAACATACTCGTTCCGATTCCCTGCGAGATAAGTCCGCTCCACTTATTTTCCTTGAAGCTCATGACCGCGAAGCCGATCATCTGCGCGCAGCATCCGGCAACCGCCGCGCCGCCCGCAAGCGCCAATCCGTGATAGTCACGCGAGATCAATTCTCCGGACTCGTACAGGAAAACGCCGGAAAGCCCAATCCCGGCGCAGATACCGGCGGAGCTGATCGGCAGAGTCAGGATCATGCCCACTGCAACCGAGACGAGAATGCCCATGAGAAGGGGCTGCAATTCGGTGGCGCGTCCGATCAGATTGCCGATCCAGCTCGCCGCCTGCCCGATATAGGGCGCGCACCAGATGCTGAGCAGTCCGCCGGATAAAATCGTGACAAACGGCGTCACAAGAATATCCACTTTGGTCTTTTTGGAAACCAGCATTCCGAGTTCGCAGGCGATAATGGCGATGATGAGAACCGCCAAAGGTCCGCCCGCTTTTCCGTTTGCGTTCGCCAGATAACCGACCGCCGCGCAGGAATAAATGACAAGCGGCGACGCTTTCAGGGCGTATGCGATTGCAACCGCCATCGCCGGTCCCGCAACCGCGGACGCTCCTGCTCCGATCTTCGCGAGGATCGAAAGCCCCGGGATCATGCCGAGCGCGTTGAAAATCGTTCCGATCAGAAGCGACGCGAACAAACCGAACGCCATCGCTCCCATCGCGTCTATCAAATACCGCTTTGCGTATTTTTTCAGTATTTTCTTCCAGCCGGCATCGGAAACCGTTTCACTCATGACGAAACCTCCG
>CAMYUQ010000020.1 GCA_947302045.1 uncultured Clostridia bacterium | reverse complement strand
TCGTAACGCTATCCGGGATCATGACGCTCGTCAAGCCGCTGCAACCGAAGAACGCATCCTCTCCAATGCTCGTCACACTATCCGGAATCGTGATGCTCGTCAATCCGCTGCAATTGTAGAACGCATACGCTCCAATGCTCGTGACGCTGTTCCCGATCGTGATGCTTGTCAAGCCACTGCAATAGGAGAACGCAGAATTTTCAATGCTTGTTCCACTCGTAATGACAACCGTTTTCAAGTTGTCTTTTGGGATCGATGAAATTGCATTTGCCGGAATCGTTGCAGTTTCAATCGGGCAATAGTAGAACGCATAACTTTCAATGCTCGTGACGCTGTTCCCGATCGTGATGCTCGTCAAGCCGGTGCAACGGTAGAACGCACTATCTCCAATGCTCGTGACGCTATCCGGAATCGTGATGCTCGTCAAGCCGCTGCAACCGGAGAACGCCCTATCTCCAATGCTCGTGACGCTATCCGGAATCGTGACGCTCGTCAAGCTGGTGCAATAGTAGAACGCCCTATCTCCAATGCTCGTTCCGCTCGTAATGACAACCGTTTTCAAGTTGCCTTTTGGGATCGATGAAATTGCATTTGCCGGAATCGTTGCGGTTTCAATCGGGCAACCGGAGAACGCCTCATATCCAATGCTCGTGACGGTGTCCGGAATCGTGACACTCGTCAAGCTGGTGCAATAGTAGAACGCATGATATCCAATGCTCGTGACGCTATCCGGAATGACCAAATCGGTTACCAATGTTCCGTTCAGGTAGAGGTTATAGGCATAATAAGATAAGGGATTTTCATCATAACCGCCAAACGAAATGCCGCACCATGCCGCAAGATCGGTAATATAGATGCTCGTCAAGCCTCTGCAACCGGAGAACGCAAAATATCCGATGCTCGTGACGGTATCCGGAATCGTGACGCTCGTCAAGCTGGTGCAATAGTAGAACGCATGATCTCCAATGCTCGTGACGCTATCCGGAATCGTGACGCTCGTCAAGCTGGTGCAATAGTAGAACGCACTGTCTCCAATGCTCGTGACGCTTCCATCATTTGGGATTACACTGTTATTACATCCCGAAAGTAAAGTTTTGCTTTCCGTTTCAATGAGGCAATTCCCTGCACTATGATAAACGGGATTATCTTCTGCCACTATGATGCTCGTCAAGCGGCTGCAACCGGAGAACGCCTGATATCCAATGCTCGTGACGCTTTCCGGGATCGTGACGCTCGTCAAGCCACTGCAACCGTAGAACGCATAATTTTCAATACTCGTGACGCTATTCCCGATCGTGACGCTCGTCAAGCTGTCGCAACCGGAGAACGCCCGATATCCAATGCTCGTGACGCTATTCGGGACGGTGATGCTCGTCAAGCTGGTGCAATGGTAGAACGCATCCTTTCCAATGCTCGTGACGCTATCCGGAATCGTGATATTTGTAAGTTCTGTACAACTGTAGAATGCATATTCGTCGATACTTGTAACGGTATCTCCATCGGGAGATTTGGAAGGGATGATGAGATTTATATCGGTGCAGGTTCCAATGTCAGAAACCGAACAGGTTCCGTCACCGTTCGAGGTGAAGAGCAATCCTTCGCTTACCTCGCATTCACCGCAAATCGTGCAAATATTGTTTTGATAATGGTGACCGGTTGCCGGAACGGTGGTTTGCGCCACCAGAATCTCCCCGCAAACCGAGCAATGCTTGCCCTCGGTCAAGCCCGTTTGGGTGCAGGTTGCCGCAACGGCTGGATCGATTACCACGGTATGCACGTGGCCGTAGATTGCCCGGATCATTTCGCTTTGCTCGATCAGAACGCCGGTCAGCTCTGCTTCCGTGCCGATCTGCTCGCCCGCACTGTTTTGCCAATAGGAGAAGAGCGCGCCGTCCTTTTCGGCAGGTGCAATCAGGGTGATCCGTTCACCCGCTTTGTAAAGCCCTTTGGTGGTGCCGTCCGGGAGCGTGCCGTTTTCCACCGTGATCTGATAATAAGTATCGTTTGCCAAACGGTCAGTTCTATAACCGAAGTATTTCTGCGCCGTTGTGCCGTATTGCAAAACGTCGGAAATCAGCTCTCCCAAAGCGGTCGTGCCGCCGTTGAGCGTTGCAGTGCTGCTCTTTTTGCTCTGCGCATATTGCAACACGCTGTATTTATCGAGCTTGCCGTAGGTAAGAGTTTCTCCCCCTTTCACATAAGAAACCGCATAAACGTCCACCGTCATCATTTTGGCGGAAAGCGCGGTGAAAGCATACTTTTGGCAGATATGCCCGGTGGTGGGGTGGACGATCGTGCCGAAAGAATCGGTCACGCGATAGGTTGCGTTGGCATATGTGTAGCTTTCCTGCGGTTCCAGCCAGAAAAGCACGCCGCTCTCGGCTCCGTCCGGCACCGTTTCATCCACGATGTAAACAATTTGAACGCTTTCTTCCAATGCCAGATTATGCCCCACGATCCCGGTCGCCGCCGGCTCATCCGCCGAAACGGACAGAGCAAACAGGGACGCGATCAGGAGAAACATCGAAATCAATAAACCGAATTTTGCTTTTTTCATTTTCTTTTCTCCTCAGTTCCAATCGGGTTCGAGTTCGTTTTTGGGTTCAAGAGTGCAATCGCCGGGAGAGGTCGTTAAAATATCTTCCGGGCAGAGTTCCAGCCAATTCAGGGTAGGGTTTTCATACGGTCGTTTCATGTTCTTTCTCCTTTGAAAATAAAAAAGTGCGCAGCCGAAGCTACGCACGAAAAACGTAGCTCCCATTGCTGCCACACAAATAAATTTTCATCATGTTTGATACAAACAGTATACGAAAATGGAGCATACGTTTTTGCCAAAACAAAAACGTATACTGCTTGTATCAATTCTTCAATTTATTTATGTGGCAAATTCATTTTATCATTTTTTACCGGGCTTGTCAACTCTTTTTGAAAAGTTTTTGCCGCTGCAAAAGGAAAAGAAGCACGCCGCCAGCGGTTTTCACCGAAAAGCGACCTGCTTCTTTTTTCTGTTTTTCTGATTCAATTTGCCCGGGAGAGTAGCGACTCGGATTCCTCCGGGACTTCCAGAACCGAAATATGCGCGCCCAGCGTTCGGAGTTTGTTGACCAGATCGTAATATCCGCGCTCGATATATTCCACGCCGGAAATTTCGGTTTTTCCCTCGGCGGCAAGCCCGGCGATCACCAGTGCCGCGCCCGCGCGCAGATCCATTGCCGCAACCGCCGCGCCGCTGAGTCGGCAACCGCCGATGAAGGTGGCGGTTCGACCGTCCAGACTGATTTTATCAAACGCGCCCATCTTATAAAGCTCGTCGATATACCGGAACCGGTTTTCCCAAACGTTTTCCTGCACGCTGCTGATCCCGTTTGCCATGCAGAGAAGCGGAGCAAACTGCGGGTGCATATCGGTTGGGAATCCGGGATAGGGAAGCGTTCGGATGTTCACGCTCCGGAGTTCTCCCGTGCTTTCCACCAGGACCGAATCGTCCTCTTCTGTCACCGTCACGCCCATTTCGGTCAGCTTCGCGGTCACTGTTTCGATGTGCTTCGGGATCACCGAGCGCACCAGAACGCGCCCGCCCGTCGCCGCCGCCGCAACCATATAGGTCCCGGCTTCGATCATATCCGGAATGATGGTATAGGTACAGCCGTGCAGCTCCTCCACGCCCCGGATCTTGATGACCGAAGTACCTGCGCCCATGATGTTTGCGCCACAGGTGTTGAGGAAGTTGGCAAGGTCGACGATATGCGGCTCGCGCGCCGCGTTATTGATGACCGTGACCCCCTTGGCAAGCACGGCGGCGAGCATGACGTTCACCGTTGCGCCCACCGACGCCACGTCAAAAAAGACCGAATTTCCATGCAGACCGTCCGGCGCATCCAGGAAAATGCAACCGTCTTTCATGTTGTCTTTTGCGCCAAGCGCTTCAAATCCCTTAAAATGCAGATTGAGCGGACGGGAACCGCCGAAATTACAACCGCCCGGCCATCCGGCGGTCGCTTTTCCGAAACGCGCGAGTTCCGCGCCGAGCAGGTAGGTCGATCCGCGCAAACGGGAGGTCAGCGACTGCGGCGCGGATCCCTGTTTGAGAAGCGTTGTATCGATGCGAACCGAGGTGCGCGTCAGCATACGGACTTCGGCGCCCATCTCGGAAAGAATTTCGAGCGAGGTGGTGATATCACTCACGGGAGGGATATTTTCCAGTACGACTTCTCCGCGTACCGCGATCGTTGCAAACAAAATGGGCAGAGCGGCGTTTTTCATTCCGCTGACCATCACATCCCCGTACAGTCGGTTCCCGCCGTGAATGACGATCTTCTTTGCCATGAATATCCTTCCTGCGGGGGGCTTTTCGGCTCCCTTTCCTTTCCTGAAAGATTCCGCCGCGGCGGTGAGATGGTATTTTTTGCCTCCGGACGTTCTTTTTTGCAAACAATACAAAAAATCGATCCGCAAACTCTATTATATCATAAAAAATACCAAATGAAAAGGGCTTTTTCTCTTTTTTTTCCAATTCTTCGCTTTTTTTCGAGCTGAATTTGGAAAAAGAGAGAACTGTTAGCATTCTATGCAACCGCAGACGGGACGGTTACGGATTTTTCGCCCGGTAATAGGCGACCGTCAGGTCGACCACCATGTTGTAGCTTCGCGCGCCCTCTTTTGCGCCCAGACTTTGCAGATATGCGTTGTTTGTTGCGTCGCTGACCGTTGCCGCGACGTTCTTTTCATATTTTTTGAAGAAGGCCGCGTATGCCGCTTCTTCCAGCAGAATTTTTTTGTGAAGCCCGGCAACCGACGCCTGATAGAGCGTTCGGTCGGCAGAATAGAGCGCATCGGTCACGTATTCGTAAACGTTCAGCAATCCGCTGTATCGGATATACGGATCGTCGGATGAAATGCAAACCAGAAACGCGATGAAATTCGCTTCGTCCTCCCGTGCGATCCCGCGCTGGTGGGCAAGCTCATGCGCCGCGGTAAACGGGACGGTATAGTCCGGAAAATCCACGTTGATATTGGCTTCTCCGGTGAAGAAGGCGTAGATGCCGGTGATATGCGTGTAGGAGAGGAGCGAGCTGAGCATCACGGGCTTGGTACGGCTTTTGAAATGATCCGGAACGCCGTATTTTTCCTGCACCGCGTCAAACCCGGCCATCAGTTTCCGGTTCATTTCGGAATAGGAATAGGGCATGACCGACGCTCCGTCGGTGTCCATGAGCAGATCCTTTGCCAGACCGTTCAACTCGGTTCGCAGCAGAACGCTCGTATCAAAGAGTTCTTCCGCCTCCACGGCAGTCCGATCCAGCCCGATCTTGCGATCCAGCGTAACGCCGTAGTATCCGGGCGCAAAGCACCATACGAACAGAATCAGGATCACGCAAAGCCCGGCAGCGATCCTTCCGGCATAGCAAAGAGACGCCCGCGCGGAACGGCTGTATCTGCGCCACGCCAAAACGGTCAACCCGACCGCGACCGCAGGCAGGAGGATCACGAAAAATTCGGCAACCGAAAAGGGAATCCAAACGGTCAGATAGGATAGCACCCTGCGGCCGATCCGGCTGATATGGTTGTTGAACCAGTCCGCAAAAACAGGGAATTTCGTGAAGAACAGATAGAAAAGACCGCTGACGGCGGTCAGCACATAAATCACGATACAAACGATCGGCAAGCGTTCGTTTTTCGGCCTGCGTTCCGGTCTTTTCATGTGGATCTCCTTTCAGATTTCAATCGGTTCATTCGGAAAGAGCTGTTCAAGCCACCCCCGAAAATCAGGCGGTAACGGCGCGGTCAGAAAAAGTTCTTTTCCTGTGGAGGGGTGTGGAAAAGAAAGCCGGTATGCATGAAGCGCGTGACGTTCGGTTCGGCCATTCTGCAAGCCGTAGAGCGTATCTCCGGCGAGCGGATGTCCGATGGAAGCAAAATGAACGCGCAGTTGATGGGTGCGTCCCGTGACCGGATGCGCCTCTACCAACGCACAGTGCTCCCCGCGCGCCAACGTCCGGTATAGGGTCAGAGCAGGTTCTGCGCCCGGATCACCCGGTTCGCATACTTCCCGGACAATGATGCTCTCCCGACTGCGGCGCAAGGGCTTCTCGATCCGCCCTTCCTGCGGGATGTCCGTTCCTTCCACTATGGCAAGATAGGTTTTCCGGATTTTTCCTTGCTGCATCAACCGGGTCAGCCGACCGGCGGAAAGTTTGTTCCGCGCAATCAGCAAGAGTCCGCTCGTATCGCGGTCAAGCCGGTTGATAGGCCGGAAGACAAACGGGATCTCCATGTTCGCATAGCGAAAGGCAAGCGCGTTCGCAACCGTATCGCGCCAGTGGTCGTGGGAGGGGTGCGTAGGCATTCCGGCGGGCTTGGAAGGAACCACGATCTCCTCGTCCTCATATAGGATTTCAAGCGGAAGATCCACCGGTTCCAGATGCGCGGGAGATTGCAGATCCCGGATGCCGAGCGTCAGAATATCGCCCCTTCGGAGCAGGGAACGAACCGTGACGCGCGAGCCGTTTTGCAGAATACCGTCCGGGCGGTATTTCAAATATTTCAGCATTTTGGATGAGAGATCCAGATGCGTTGCGAGGAACTCTTTGACGGTCATGCCGTCCTCTTTTTCCGTCACCGTCAACTGCATCCGGCATCCCTCCGTTTCCCATCATGCGCTTGCAGTTATTATAGCAAAATTTCCCTGAAATTGCAAGAGAAAAACGAAAAAACAGGCGTACGGCGACGTACCCCTGTTTGTTCGGATCAGTAATTCTCGGCGCGCAGTTGAAAGTAACTTTGTTTGTAGCCGCAAACGGGACAGGTTTCCGGCACGTTTTTGCCAACGACGATATGCCCGCAACTGCGGCATTCCCAGATCTTAACTTCGCTTTTTTCAAATACTTTGGACGTTTCCACGTTCCGAAGCAGTGCACGGTACCGTTCCTCGTGCGTTTTTTCGATTTGCCCCACCAGTCGGAATTTCTGTGCCAATTCAGGAAATCCTTCTTCCTCTGCCGTTTTTGCGTACTCGGCGTAAAGATCGGTCCATTCGTGGTTTTCCAGGTCCGCCGCGGCATTCAGATTCTGCTCGGTCGACCCGTTCTCTCCCAATTCCTTGAACCACATTTCCGCGTGCTCGCGCTCATTGTCGGCGGTCATGAGAAACAGATCGGCGATCTGTTCAAACCCCTCCTTTTTTGCGGCATAGGAGTAAAAAGTGTACTTGTCCCGGGCGGACGATTCGGAAGAAAACGCCTTTTTCAGATTTTCCTCGGTTTTGGTTCCTGCATACTTGTTTTTGCTCATGGATTTGCAACCTCCTTTTTTCGGATTCCTCCGCGCAGGGCAGAGAAACCCTATGTAAGGTTGCAATCATCCGAGCGCGGCAAGCAACCGGTCTTTCGGCAGGTACCCGACAGAAGACGCCGCCGGTTCGCCGTTCTTGAACAGGATCACCGTCGGAATACTCATAATGCCGAACCTGGCGGCAAGTTCTCCTTCTTCGTCCACGTTCACCTTTCCGACCTTCCAGACGCCCTCCTTTTCCGCGGCGATCTCGGAGATCACGGGTGCGAGCATCCGGCAGGGACCGCACCAGGTCGCCCAGAAATCGAGCAGGACGGGTTTGTCGGAAGCAAGAACCTCTTCGTCAAAGTTTTGAGCGGTAATTTTCATTTCAGCCATTGCATGAAATCCCTTCCTTTTTTCAAAATCCGTTCCCGGATCCTTTTGATTGATCCGGACAGATTCATTATACCATAGTTTACCCCCAAACGGTGGATTATTTGCAAATCTTTTACAAAAAAATGATTTTTTTCGGGGGATTATTGCAAAACAGACGTTGCTGTGGTAGAATAGAGAAAAAAGAGAGGGGATTTTCCGGTGCGAAACGTATTGATTGCCTATGCGAGTGTAAACGGAACGGCGAGGGAATGCGCTGAAAGACTTGCGGAGCAGTTGAACGGACCGGAAGTGACGATCTGCGATCTCGCGAAAACGACCCCCGATCCGGCAGAATTTGATCTGATCGTGATTGGTTCCTGCATCCGCTTCGGGAAACTGCGCCCGTCGGCAAGGAAATTCTTAGGGACCTGCGCGGCGATCTGCAAGACCAAACCGGTCGGTGTATTTCTATGCTGCGGACTTACCCACAATTTTGAGGATTACTGTCAACGGCTGATTCCGGACGCACTGCGCAGGGATGCCTTTTTGATCTCCAATTTCGGCGGTGTTCTGGACCCGAAGGGAAAATCGTTCTGGGATCGGTTCTGGATTCGCGCCGCACGGTCTTCTATTCTGGAAAGCGAAATGGAGGACGGGGAATATACGCCGGTTCTGCCCGGCATCCTGCCGGAGAACATTGGACAGATGGCTGTGTATGCAAAGAAAGCACTATCCGAAATGATTGGTTGAAATAGCTAAAACAAAAGGAAAAAATGCCGTTTCATTCTGTTAATTTGACGGAAATACTTCTCTTGACAATCGGCTGAAAATATGATATAATATGCAGGTGGTTCAGGTCAAGACCCATTAGCTCAGAAGGTAGAGCACATGACTTTTAATCATGGTGTCCGGAGTTCGACTCTCCGATGGGTCACCAAAAAACCGGCACTGCATTTTGGCAGTGCCGGTTTTTTGTCGATCCCACTGTGCGAGGAATATAAAGAAAGGAAGAGGCGGATGATGAAACGATTTGTGTTTCTGTTCTGCTCTGTTTTGCTGGTTCTCGGGTGCTTGACCGGATGCGGAAAAAAAGAAGATCAGAGAACGGAATATCCGACCTACGTCACCGCGGAGCCGCGCGTGCAAACGCCGGATCCCGAACTCGACCCGACCGACTACAAATCGGAAACGGAAGCAATTTTTGCCGGAATTTTACCGCAGAGCGAGGAGAATTTCACTTATTCCGTCGAAAACGAAACGGCAATGCTGACCGGCTATACCGGCACAGACACAAACGTACGCGTCCCCGAAACGTTGGGCGGATTTCCCGTAACGGCTGTTGCCGAAACGGCGTTCTCCGGACGGAACGATTTAACGGTGCTCGCCCTCCCGGCAACGGCAAAGCAACTTGCAAAAGGCGTTTTTGCAGACTGTACCGGATTGACCGCTTTGCAAACAACTTTCCCGGAAGCCGGGTATATCGGATGGTTGTTCGGTGCCGCCGCGGCGGAGCAAAATAACGTTCCCGCTTTGCGGAATATCGGGAATTTGGAGATCGTCGGCAGCGTTACCGCATTGCCCGAAAAGGCGTTTTACGGGTGCGGCAATCTGGAAGCGATCCTGCTTCCGGAATCGTTGCAAACGCTCGGCGCGTATGCCTTTTGCTATTGTGAGGGATTGAAGTATATCAACGCGGATCGCCTCGTGACCGTTGGAGAGCACGCGCTCGACGGATGTCTTTCTTTGCAAACGTTAACTTTTGGTTCGTCGCTCTCGTCCCTCGGCTTTGCCGCACTTTACGATTGCTCCGGGCTGATGAATCTTTCGGTTCCGTTTGCGGGCGACGGCGGGGAGCATCCCTATATGGGATATGTTTTCGGCGCGACCGAGGTCGATTTTTCCAAAGGATTTTATCCCGAACGTCTCCGAAAGATCACCGTTTCGGCACCTTGCACCGTACTTGGTAATTTTGCTTTCTACGAATGTTCTTCCCTGTATGAGATCATCCTGCCGGAAGGATTGAAAACGATCGGGATCAGGGCGTTCAGCGGCTGTGTTTCGCTACGGGAAGTGACCCTTCCGCGCTCGCTTGACCGGATCGGAGAATCCGCTTTTTCAGGGTGTAAAACGCTTTCCAAAATCGTCTTTTCGGGAGAGACCGGGACGGTTGGGATCAATGCGTTCCTCGGGTGCGACGCGCTGACCGAGGCGACCGTTCCCGCCGGGATCGTGATCGGAGAAGGGAACGAACCGCTCAAACGGTGTTTATCGAATTAAAAAGAAAAGCTGTTGCCGCCGAGGTTGGTTGCAACAGCTTTTTTCTTATGCTTTTTGAATGATGGTAACGCCGGTCGGCGCAATACCGGTTTTTTCGTATACGATCTCGTTGATCTGCGCGATCTGTGCGGGTTGCAGAGCATCGGCTTTCACAACGATGCTGATGCTGTCGCCGTTGAGGACGGCAACGCATTCCTCAAATCCCTTTGCGGTGATGAGGGTTTCAATATCTGCCTCTTTGCGGATCTCATCAGCGATCACGGCGATCTCGGCAAGCGCTTCGCTCTTGACGGTCTCGCTCGCGTCGTTGTTATCTACGACCGACTGCAAAACTTCAAGCGCTTCGTCTCTGGCTCTCTGGCGGCTGACCTGCGTTGCGGAAAAATAACTTTGCCCAGGGGTAGCGGATGTAGGCGTACTCTGCTGTGCCTGATTCTGCTGATTGTAGTTCTGGTAGCCCTCGGTTTTTTTGCCGGCGCCCGAGAACAGAATCCAGTTGACCAGAACCGCCGCACCGATCAGGAGAACGGAACAGGCGATAATGATATTCCGCTTTCCGATCTTCTCGATCACTTTCATGAATTTGTTCGGCTCTTTTGCGATGGCATCGTCCTGCGGTTCGGTGACCGGTCTCAATTCTTGTTGTTTGCGTTTCATGGGGGATTCCTCCTGTTTTGTGTGAATTCAATACAACATATGCCGCGCGGCGGGATAATATGCAGAAAATGGAAGTATTGCTACCCGTTTTTTGCTTCGGTGATGTAAATCCGGTTTGTGGAGATGTGATAGGTTGCCGAGAGCAGGGAAAGAAGCTCCCGGCGAATAATCAGGTCCGAGCCGCCGGTGCAGACGATCCCGATCCCGGTGACGTCCGGAGGCGTACGGTAGAGTAGGACCGCCTGCTGGTTCGAGCCGCTCCCGACCGTGACGTAACGTTCTCCGTTGGCGGACGATTCGGTCGCGTAAACGTTTTCAAATCCGCCGGAGAGCGATACGGCAACGGTCACGCGTCCCACACCCTGTACCGATTCGCAGAGTTCTTTGATCTGTTTTTCCGTTTCCTCCCGGTAAAGGCGAACTTCTTCTTCAATTTTCACCGCAGTTTCTGCTGCCGTTTTTTGAAGATCGCTCTTGCCAAGCCATCCGCTCCCGATCAGCAGAAGCAGAACGCCGACGCCTCCACCCAACAGGATCAACAGCAATTTTCGCTTTCCGATCTTCTCGGCAAGCGTTCCTTTTTTCTTTTCACCCATATTCATAGCTCCTTTTTATCCGGAATCGATGGCGGAATGACAGGGACAACCGAGCAGATCGCGGACGTATGTTTCCATCTTGGCGGAATCCTTCCATTTCGCGCGACCGGAAAGCAGAAGAGTAACCTCTGCCGGAATGCTTTCCCCCTGACGTTCTTCCCATCGGATGACGGGAGAAATTTCTCCGGGCGCTACCCCAAATCGTTCTTCTAGCCGTTCGGTCAGCTCCGCGGCAAAATAGGTTTTGGAGGTCGTATCAAGGACGTTTTGCAAGGATTCCTGCTCCGATCCGGTTTCTTCGCCGCCCGTGCGGAATAGGGCGGGCAGATCACGCAGGGAGCCGATCGCCGTCGGCAGAGGCGCGAGAATGACAGTCAGTAGCAGAAGCATTGAAACAAGTTTGACGTATTTGCCGAGATTCCCCTCCGGGGAAAGAAATCCGACAAGCGCGGCGACCGCGGCCGTGGCGATCAGAGAGAGTAGGTATGTTTTCATCGTTGATCCTCTTTTTTATGCGACCGCGGTTCCGCAGTGCGCCAAAAGGATCAACGCAAGAAACAGAACCGACGAGCAGATCGAGACCGCCGCCAGAAGATATCCGCAGAGCGAGGCGATCTCGTCGAGCAGTTTCTTTTCGGCGGAAAGTCCGAGCAGATCGGCAAAAGACGCGGAAATTTGCCATGTCAGGTGCCAGAGAAAAAGCTCGGCGACGGTAGGGAGAAGCATGAAAAGAATCAGAAGCAAGGCGCAGATGCCGACCGCTCCGCGCAGATATCCCACGCCGTCGCTCACGGTTCGCAACAGTTCCGAAACCGAACCGCCGACGACCGGAATCATATTTCCGGCGGCAAATTTGACCCCGCGCATGGCAACCGAATCCGCCCGTGCGCCGAGGAGCGTCTGCGTGGAAAGCATGGCAAGCAGGAGCGTCATGAGAAAGGTCAGGAGCGTTGTGTAATTCTTTTTGAGGGTAGAAACGAGCGTTCCGGTGCGGATATCCGGTTCGAGTGCATTCACGGTGGAAAGTGCCAGACAGATACCGCAGAAGGGAAGAATTGATTTTGCAACGACGGTTTCGAGCAGGGTCAGGTAAACCGAAAGCCCGGTCGCCGAGGCGGTTGCGGCGGAAATATTCCCGCCGAGCGTATAAAGAACGCTCATCAGAGGAATCAGTGCGCGAACCGAGGCGTTCGACCGTTCAAACCAGACCGTTACCGTCCGAACCGATTCATATGCACGGATCAGGATAACGGAAAGCACCGTCAGATTGATAGCAAAGGAGAACGCCCTGCCGATCGAATCACTTTTGAAAGAGGATCGGAAAGCGTTGCAGATCGCCGAGAGGATCAGCAATCCCGCAACGGTTGCAAGCATTTGGAGACATTCCCGAAAATGCAAGCCGAGCGACGAGAGCGCCGCTTCCAGCAGATTGTGAAAATCGGAAAGTTTCCGAACTCCTTCGGCAAGCCCGTCCGTATTTTCGGATAATATTTCGGGCGGAAGCAGATCCCGTATCTCCTGCGGGATCGAATTGAGAAAATCGAAAAATTCCGAGGGAACGGTCTCGCCGATTGCTTCTTGCGTTTCTTCCGCCGTTACGGGAATCGAAAAGCAAACCGAAAAGAGAAGAAGCAGAAGAATTGCCCGGAGAATCAGGGCAGTTCTTCGAGCATGGCTTTCGCAACCCCGAGAAGATCGTTGAGCAGTGGCAGGCAAAGGATCAGAATTTCGAGCTTTCCGGCAAGTTCCACGCCCGTGGCTGCGGAGCTTTCCCCGCATTCGTTGCAGATGTTCGCACAGCACTGTGTCAAAACCGCAATGCCGAGTGCTTTGCAGAGGATCGCCGTCCCTTCGGCGATTCCGGTCGTCGAGCCGAGTTCGCGCAGGGTTTCGACAAGCGGCGCGGCGGCAGAAACCAAGAGAAACGAGACCGAAAGGATCATGCCGAGGCGCAGGAGCGGAAGCAGGTCGCTTTTCCATTGTTTGAGAACGACTGCGGCACAAACGCAGGCGAGTACCAGCAGGCAAACCTTTGCGCTGTCCATGCGTACTCATCCTACACCGAAAACCGAGCCGATCAGGTCAAACAGCTCGCGAATTTGTCCGACAAGGAGAACCAATGCCGTAATAATACCGGCAACCGTGACGAAGGTCGCCTGTTCGTCCCGCCCGGTTTTGGAAAGGATCTGGGCGGCGACTGCCACCAGAATCCCGATCCCGGCAATTTTCATAATCAGCGAAAGATCCATTTACACCCTTCCTTTTTCGTTTTCCGGAGTCCGTTTATTTTACCAAAGCAGAATGGCGGCGGCAGCGGCGGCGGTCAGACAGAGTGCCGCGGTCACGCGCAAGCGGGCGGGCAGTTCTTCCTGCCGTTTGTCCCGGATGCGCCGCAGAACCGACATATAGTAGTCACATCTGCGAAGCTGTTCTTCGCGGTAGGATGTTCCGAGTTCCCGGATCAGGGAGCAGATCAGCCGCCGGGATTCGTTATCCAGATAAAATTGAGACGTATGATAGAGGGCGGTCAGATCCGGGCGCGGCGAATTGCAGAGCACCGAGTGCAGCAGGTTCGGATCTGCCACCGCCAGGATCTCTCCGATCGGCATGAGGTAACAATCGATCTGCGTGCGGATATAAAAAATCAGATCGATCCATCCGTCCAGAACCGATATTCTGCGCCTTTCATACCGGATCATACAAACGGCGGCAAATCCGCCGGCGGAGAGGATGAGGGCAACGCCCAACAGTTTAAGAATCTGCATCGACGTCCTCCCGGGAGGAGGGAATGCAGATCAAATCTCTACCCTGCCGCCTCAGACCGACATAGGTGTGAAATACGCCTGCGCGGTGCATTTTTGCAAAGACGGGTTTGCGCATAAGGTCGTTCGGGTCTTTTGCGTGCGCGGTTGCGACGATCGGTACTCCGCTGTTCGCGGCGGCAAGAATCGCGTGCGCGTCGGCCTCACTGCCGATCTCGTCGCAAAGGATCAATTCCGCCGAAAGGGTACGCACGGCGATTTCGATCCCGATATGCCGAGGATATCCGGCGAGGATATCCAAAAGGAGATCCTGTCCGCCGAGGAGCGGTTCGAGTTCTCCTCTTGTATCGACCGCGACGGTTCTCCGGCCGAATGCCGGAGAAGCGGCGCCTTTGGCGATTGCGCGGAGCATGGTCGTTTTTCCCACTCCGGGCGGAGCATAAAGCAAAATCCCGCCGCCGGAACGATCGGCTTTGAGAAGTTGCAGGATCGGTTCGGCAGATACGGCAACGGCGTGTGGGATCCGGATCATCAATCCGCTGACGTTTCCGACCCCGATGACGGCACCCTTTTCTACCGCCGCACTGCCGCAGACACCGACGCGAATGCCACCCCGCATCGTCAGATATCCCTGTACGATGGTCTCTTCATAGGCGTAGAGAGAACCGCCGCACATGGCGCGCAGGATGGCTTGTATTTCGCTTTCGGTCAGGCAAACTCCGGTACTGTAATTTTGGCTTTCACAGGTAACGGTTGCAAACCGTCCGCGGTGCAGGCGCAGCTCTTCCACGCATCGCGCCCCGCACCGTGCAACCGCGTCGGTCAGAAAGGACGGAAGCACTTCGGTCAACGCAGAAGGTAACATTGCCGTCTGGTGTTGCGCAGCATTCAGCATCGTATCTTCCTCCGTTCCCCCGGTTTCTCCCGGCGAGAAAAACCGAAAATCTGCCAGGCTTGTTTCAATTTTATGAACGGGGAAACAAAAATAGAACATTTTTTCGCCTTTCGCATAGGATAGTATCGAATTTCTTTTTTGCTTTTTTCGGAAAGGAGAGTATTGTGATGCGAAAAAAAGAAAAACGTCCCTGTGCCCAGGTGCGTTCGATGGGAGAGAATGCCTATTTTGCCGCTTCCAACAGCGCGAAGGGCTTTCAGAGCTACTATCCCGAATGTTTCGATACCGACGAGATCACGCGCCTTTATGCGGTGAAGGGAGGGCCCGGGACGGGCAAAAGCCGCTTTTTGCGTGAAGTCGCGGAGATCGGCAAAACGAAAGGATATCTCCCGGATTACATTTATTGTTCTTCCGATCCCGATTCGCTCGACGGCGTCATTCTGCGACGCGGTGGGAAAGGGATCGCCCTGCTCGACGCGACAGCACCGCACGTTTACGAACCGAACAGACCGGGGTATCGGGAAGAGATCGTGAATCTGGGCGCGTTCTGGAATGCCGGGATTCTGCGGGAGGAAGCCGGGCGGATCGCAAAGTTAAACGGCGAAAAAGGAACTGCCTATCGGATGGCGTATCGCTATCTTGCGGCGTATGAGAAGATGACCGAGAACCGGAACGCGCTGGTATCTCCCTATCTGCGGGAAGACGCCATCGAAAAGTATGCCGAAAAACTCCTGCGGGAAGAGCCGGACGGGGGCGGACGCTCTCCGCAGACCGCGCTGATCCGTGCCGTCGGGATGCGGGGAGAGGTTCTGCTCGACACCTTCTTTGCAAACGCGAAAAGAATTTTTTTGGTGGAAGACTGCCGGGGCGCCGGGTATGTTTTCATGAAAAAGCTTTATGCAGAGGCAAAACGAAAGGGAAGTTCCGTTCGGGTATCCAAAAATCCGATCCTGCCGGAAGAGATCGATGCGCTGGCGTTTTCCGAAAGCGGAACGGTCTTTGCCGTGGCACGCCGGGAGGAATGCGAATATCCGTTTCGATGGATCTCTACAAGACGGTTTGTTGATACCGAACGGATGAAGACGATCCGTTCACGGCTCAATTATGCCGAGCGGATGCGGCGTGCGATGCTTGCAGGCGCGAAGGACTGCTTGAATGAGGTGCGAAAGGTGCATTTTCAGATCGAAGAAATATATATAAAAGCGATGGATTTCTCCGCAAAAGAGGCATTTACCAAAGCGTTTTGCGATTCCTTGTTCCGGGAATAAGCAGAAAAACCGCTTCGGCGATCCTGCCGAAACGGTTTTTTGTTTATTTCATCCGCTTTTCAAATCGGAACATTCCGTCGTCTTCTTCCTTGGCGGAACCGGTTTTCTCTCCCGATTCGGGGTCTTGCGGATCGGGATGGAACCGGTTGAAAAACTCCACGGCGTGGAAGTCGCATTTGTTGATATAGAAATGGATATTCCGTGTTTCAAAATACGGCGTACAGGTCTCCCACACCTCGGTTTCGGGATAGAGTCGTTCCACCTATTTCCACGCTGCGAAACCGATCCCTTTGCTGTGGGCGTCCGGCGATACGAAAAGCAGATCGAGATGGTTCCGATGCATTTTTTCGTCGATTTGCAGAACCACGCCGCCGACGATCCTGCCGTTTTCCCGGATGCGGTAGGCAACGCCCTGATCGATGCTGTTTTCGATGGTTTTGCGGGAAATGATCTCCCCGTCCGCTTCAAAATGATCGTCCCGGAGACCGAATTCCTCCATTGCACCGAATTTGAAAGCCGCCTGATTATCCAGAATGAACTGTTCCCGGTCGCTTTCTTCCAGTTTGGTTAGGGTAACATTTGTTCTTTTCATTCTTTTTCTCCTCATTAAAGCGCTCGGAACAAACGGCAAAAAGCCGGTTGTTCCGAGCGCACTCGTCATCTTATCTAACAGGCGGCCTGCAAAGCAAGCGCTTTGCGATCCCCTACGCTGCGGCGTACTGTCCTCCGATGAACCTGAATTTATTATATCTGTTTTTGACTCAAATGTCAAGGGAAATGGGAAAATTATTTTTCCGGATCTTTTTCGCAATCCTTCTTTCCCTTTAACCGGCTCACGATCATCAGAACGCAGGCCGCGAGAATGGCGATCCCGGTCACGAGGATCATGCGAAACCAGAAACTTTGGGAAAAAGTCTGCCAGGAGCTTTGTCCTTCCACCGCCGTCAGTTTCAGACCTTTTGAACTGAAATATCCGGTGTCTGCATCCTGCAAATGGGCAAAGAGCGTCGCCACGTCGTAGATCAGAGCGCCGATCGAAATAACGCCGGCTATGAGCATAGGCAGATCATTCGCAACCGTATTCGAACGCTTGGGAATGCGAACGGGGCGGTCTCCCCGAAAATCCAAAACAGAGCCGAGGTAGAAGGCGACTACCACCAAAACGATCGTTTCCGGGATCATATAGGTGGCGTTGTAGATCAGGGAATAACCGAGCGCTGCCTGCGTGGGGATGGACAAGCCCGCCCAGACGGTCGCGCCCGAAATGACGTGGCAGATATACCGGAGCAGACAGCCGAGTCCCGCTCCTGCCGCCAGTGCGTAGTGCTGTTTTTCGATCACGCTCCGGAAGACGCCTGCAAACCCGATGACGGCAAACGCGATCAGATAGTCAAGCAGGACCACGGCGAGAACCGATTGCCAACCGGTTACGTAAGAGAGATTTTTCAGCCCGAGCAGTTGTTGGATCACGCCAAAGACCAACCCCGAACCGAGTCCCCATAAAATTCCGCTGCGATAGGCGATGAGAACGAGCGGAAACAGGGAAGCGATCGTGACCGATCCACCGTAGGGCAGTTCGGCAAGCGGAAGGATACTGAGAACAGTTGCGACCGCGATGAGCAGTGCGTTTTCGACGAGCTTCAAGCTCTTTTGCATTTTTGCGTTGGGCATAAGAACCCCTCCTATGAATAAAAAGTTGACCGCACGAAACGACTCGGGCGGTCAAACGGTATCCATCAAGATCCGAATTTGAAAATCTCCCTACGCCGGTATTATCCGTATCAGGTAAAAGGGTTCGGCAAACGCCGTCTCAGCCGCCGATTGGCAGCACCCCCGATTATGCGGTTCGGGTGTATTGTAGCACAAAGCCAAGGACTTGTCAATATTTTCTTTCAAAAAAATCAGAAAATCGAAGTTCCGGAAATTTCGGTCAGATCGGGAACGGAAGAATAAACCTTATCATTCTGTTCCATATCGCCGAAATATTTTGCGCATTCTTCGAGAAAAAGCTTTTCGATCAGGTCGGTCGTGAAGGTGGAGAACCATACCGCGTTGACCTCATTCTCATATGCTTCCGCGGCAGGCGCGTACTTTCGGATGATATGGTATCCATAGGGCGAAACGTAGAGAAAAACGCTTCCGTCCTCGGCGCTTTCCAGCGCGGAAAGAATATCGGTCAGATAAGCGAGGTCGGTTCCGTAGGCGCTGTAATCCGTCCCCCTGCGCAAATAATAACCGTCTGTGAATTCTGTGGCGTCGGTTCCGTTTTCGGCGTGTTCCGACGCAATGGCGTTGTCAAAGGCGTCCTCCGAACTGTTTTGCAGTTCTTCGCAGAGCGTTTGTGCGCGTGCGTAGAGCGTTGCAAGTTCTTCCGCGGGGAGCGATTCGGTCATCGGATCTCCGCTTTCGTCGGTTGCCTGCATGGGCAGACCGTTGACGGCATCGTAAAGGATCGCCGTATAATCCTTGTTGTAACGAACCTTGTTGCCGTAGCTGTCGGTAACGGGCTGACCGTTTACGGTTTTGAGATACCCCGATTCATCATATAGGATCGCTTTGGTGTCCTTATCGTAATAGATCACGTTTCCGTATTCGTCGGTTTGCAGGACGTACTCATAGTTGGGCAGGTATATCTGCTTGAACCGGATATAATTCTCCGCGAGGTAGGCGTCCTTGATCCCGGTTCCGATCAGCGACCCGTTCGTGCCGTAAAGATCGGCTTTCACGGCCTTGACCTTCTCCTGGATCAGGTAAAACTCTTTGAGCAGATCGTAGTTCACACCGTAATCGGAAAGAATCGAATTGAGTTTTGTTTTGGAGCCGTTGCCGTAATCGTTCAAAAGATCCGCCATCTCCTGCTCCACCGACACTTCCGCTTCCGCACTCAACGAAAGATCCGACTTTTCAAACAGCCAAAGCGCCGCCAAAAAAATCTGACAGTCTTCGAGGATCTGTTCCCGCATATATTCGTCCAGCGTTTGCACGGTTTTGCCGTTATAGGTATCCTTGACCTGCCAGAAGGCGGCTTGATCGGCAGTCTTTCCGCTCTCGTTGACGTATTGATTGTCAATATAATTTCCTTTGAGCCGGGAGAGGAGAAACCGGTAATAGTTGACCGAAAAGGTGACCTTCACGCCGTCCTTTTTCATGGTAAGCAGTGTTTTACCCTTGGAAGAACAGCCCGCGAAAATCGGAACGATCAAAAGGAGCGCGAGCGAGAACGCCACCCATCTGACAAAAAAATTTTTCATGATTGACCCTCCTTTTGGGTATCCCGGCAAATTGTGAGAAGCTTTTGCAGGGTATCCAGAATCATTTGTTTTTTCGGAACGCGCAGACACAGGTGCGGCTCTCCCGTTCCGAGCAGGCGTACCTGCCCCGGAAAGACCGTCGAGATCTTAGACCAACGGTCAAGGTCAAATTCCGCAGGGTAGATGTGAATTTCCGATCCCGTCTGCCGCAGAACCGTGATCCCGGCATCCGAGGCAAGATTATGGAGCAGGGCGATCCGAAGCAGATTCCGCGTTTGGATCGGCGGTTCACCGTAACGGTCGGAAAGCTCGTCGGTCACGTCCGAAAGATCTTCCTCGGAGGCGATCAGCGCGATTTTTTTGTAGAGTGCCATTCGCTGCGCCGGGTAGGGAACATACCGCTCGGGCAGGAAGGCGTCAAAGTCGAGCGAAACGGTACACTCCACGCGGGGCTTGACCGCCTCGCCCTTTTCTTCGAGAACGGCTTGACTCAGCAGTTTGATATAGAGATCATAACCGACCGCATCGAGATGCCCGTGCTGTTCGGCGCCGAGCAGATTGCCCGCACCCCGGATTTCAAGGTCGCGCAGGGCAATTTTGAACCCTGCGCCGAATTCGGCATATTCGCGGATCGCTTCGAGCCGTTTGCGGGCGATATCCGAGAGCGCACGCGCGGGCGGATAGGTGAAATAGGCGTAGGCGCGACGCGCCGACCGTCCAACGCGGCCGCGCACCTGATGGAGCTGAGAAAGTCCGAGCCTGTGGGAATCGGAAACGATCAGCGTATTGGCGTTCGGAACGTCCACGCCGGTCTCTATGATGGTTGTGCAGACCAGAATATCGGTGTTGCCGGTGAGCATATTTTCCCACACCGATTCCAGCTCCTCCTTATCCATCTTTCCGTGACCGACCGCCACGCGCGCTTCCGGGATCGCTTCTTTGATTTTTGCCGCGACCGAATAGATGCTTTCCACATCGTTGTGCAAATAGAACACCTGTCCGCCGCGCCGCAGTTCCCGACGAATCGCTTCTTCCAAAATGAGCGGATCCTCTTCCAGCACGTATGTCTGTACCGGCAGACGGTCATTCGGCGCTTCGTCCAGAATGGAAATATCGCGTATGCCGCCCATCGCCATATTCAGGGTGCGCGGGATCGGCGTTGCCGAAAGGGAAAGAACGTCTACCCCGGTCGCGATCTGTTTGAGCTTTTCCTTTTGCGCCACGCCGAACCGTTGTTCTTCGTCAACGATCACAAGCCCGAGATCGTGGAACTGCACGTCCTTCGAGAGCAGACGGTGCGTGCCGACCAGAATGTCAATCTCTCCGCGCTTCAGCCGACGGAGCACCTGCGTTTGCTGCGCGGGTGTGCGGAACCGGGAGATCATCTCCACGTTGACGGCGAACGAGCGCATCCGGGAGAGCATGGTTTGATAATGTTGCAGGGAAAGGAGCGTGGTGGGGACGAGCATTGCCACCTGTTTGCCGCCCAGCACGGCTTTATACGCAGCACGCAGAGCGACCTCGGTTTTTCCGTATCCCACGTCGCCGCAGAGCAAACGGTCCATCGGAACCGCGCGCATCATATCGGCTTTGATCTCATCCGAGGCGACCGTCTGACTTTCGGTCTCGGTATATTCAAACGCCTCTTCAAAGGACTTTTGGTAATTGTCGTCGGCAGGGAAGGCGTGACCCGGGCGGCGCATCCGCTCGGCGTAGAGCCGGATCAGATCTTTCGCCATCTCCCGGACGGCCGATTTTGCACGCGTTTTTGATTTCTGCCATGCCTCTCCGCCCATTTTGGAGAGCTTTACGGTACCGTCCTCGGCGCGCGCGCCGATATATTTGGAAACCTTATCGAGCTTTTCCACAGGCAGAAAGAGTTTATCGGTTCCTGCGTAGGCGATCCCGATATAATCTTTGGTCACACCGTCGCAGGTGAGCGTTTCGATCCCGGTGTATTGCCCGATGCCGTAGGTTTCGTGCACGACGTAATCACCGACTTCCAGCTCGGCGTAGGAGAGAATGCTTTTGCCGCTCTTCCGCTTCTTTTTGCGGATGATATTGCGGTCGTTCGCCCCTGCCGCCCCGATCCTGCCGTCCGGATTGATCGAGAGAACGGCAATATGAGGAACCGGCAGTTCAAAACCCGGCAGGAACTCTTTCCAAAGGATTGTGACCGTTCCGGGGGCAAGATCGTTTGCATTTCCCGGCGGATCGCAAAGCACCACTCCCGCCTCGGCTATTTTGCCTCGCAAAAGCTTTGCGGAAACCTCATTTTCGGCAATCACGAAACAGCGGTATCCGCCCTGCAGGTAGTTTTGCAGATCTTCCAGAAACAGTTCTTCATTTCCGGCATAGGAGACGGTATGCCGCGTGCGGAAGCCGAACAGTCCCGCCAGACGTCGATCGGTCAGATTGTAAGCGATCGAATCCAGATGCAACGCAACGTTTTTGTCGCAAAACCGTTCCCAAGCGGTCGATTCTTTGGCATATTCCGCAAACCGGGCGTGCATCGTGCCGGTTTGGAGCAGTTCTGTGACCGTCTGGTTCAGATGCCATTCCGCTCCCTTTATGCGATCTCGGACGGCGTTTGTCCCCCGGATCACCGCGAGCGTGCGTTCCGGAAAATAATCCAGCAGGCATTGCTTTTCCGGATAGATCAGGGAAATATATTTATCCGAGAAGGGAATCTCCGCGCTTCCCGAAAATGCCGCTCTGACAGACGCCAGTTCCCGCTGCATTTCATCGGTCGCCTGTTCGCTCGGAGCCCGTTTGAGTTGCTCCGCAATCGCTTTTTCCAACCGTTCCAGCGTTTCCCGATTCAGCAATAGCTCCCGTGCGGGCTGAAAAGAGGCGGAGCGCAGGTTTTGCGAAACGCGTTGCGTTTCGGGATCGAAAAGTCCCATACGGTCGATCTCATCCCCGAACAGCTCGATCCGCATCGCCTGTGCGCCGCGGATATCCTCTCCATCCGGACCGGTAAAGATGCCGTACGGAGGGAAAATATCCAGGATTCCGCCCCGGATCGCAAACTGGCCGGGACTGTCGACAAGATCCACCCGAACAAACCCTGCGTCCAGCAGTTTTGCAGAGAACGACTGCGGGTCGATCGCAACCGAAAGATCAATCGAGAGGGAACTCTGGCGCAGCTTTTCAGGCGGAATCGTATATCCGAGCGCCGCGTCCGGCGCGGTTATCACCGCGTCGTAGTCGCCCGCCTGAATGCCGGACAGCACTTTCAGCCGCTCGTGTTCATATTCGTGAGAGGCGGTCATGTGGTAGAAGGTCAGATCCCGCGCCGGGTAGAACCCCGCTCGCAGACCGAAGCGTTCCAAAGTCGCCGTCAGACGGACGCAATCCTTTTCTTCGGAACAAACGAGCAGCGCAGGGCACCCGTGCAGGGAAACGGTATCTTCCAGAACCGAGATCAGCAGAGCGTCCGAGGCGCCGTCGCAAATGCCGGAAACAGCGATCGGCAGCGGTGCGGTACGGAAGTCCTGACGCACCGCGCGGAGCAACTGCTCATATTCCGGATCGGATCGAATACAGGATGCAAGCAGATTCATGAGGCGGTTTCATCCTTTGTGTGTCGCGTGTTGCATATTTGCATGGCAGTATCAAAATCACC
>CAMYUQ010000019.1 GCA_947302045.1 uncultured Clostridia bacterium | reverse complement strand
GCATCCGGATCCACTACCGGTTCCTGACAGACGGCACCGCGTTGCCGCAGGAAACGCAGGCACTCGGCAACGACTACCGGTATTACGACACGTCCTGGCTTGGAATGGCGGAAGCATATCGGGATTATCTGATTTCGGGCAAGGTTTTAACAAAACTGACCGATGAAGATCTGGATTCCAATATTCCACTCTATCTGGAAGTGTTCGGAGCCCTGAAAACGCAGAAAACCGTTCTGACCTTCCCGGTCAACGTGATGACGCCGCTGACGACTTTTGAAAACATCCTGACCATGTATCAGGAGCTTTCGTCGAGCGGACTCTCAACCGTGAATTTCAAAATGACCGGCTTTGCAAACGGCGGAATGTATTCCACGATGCCGTATAAGCTCAAATGGGAGCGTGCGGTCGGTGGGAAATCCGGGTTCCGCGATCTGGTGGACGCAGCGAAGAAGGTCAATGAAGAAAATTCGGACGCAACGTTCGGACTTTACCCTGATTTCGATTTTGTATACAGCAGTGTTGATAAATCGTTTGACGGTCTGAGTCTCAAAAAGGATGCGATCCGGACCATTGATAACCGATATACTTCCAAACGGATTTACAGTGCGACACAGCAGAAATACGTCAGTTTCTTCCAGCTGGCGATCTCTCCGTCCCGGTACAGTAAATTCTATAACAAACTGCTTGAAAATTACAAGAAATACGATCTCAAAACCATATCGGTTTCCACGCTCGGCAATGCGCTGAACTCGGACTTCGACGAGGACGATCCGTTTAACCGTGAGGACAGCAAGGAATTCACCGTAAACGCTTTGCAGAATATCAAAGCCGAAGGGTACAGGCTGATGACGGACGGCGGAAATGCGTACACTTGGGCGTATGTGGATCATATCGTCAATGCGGATCTGGATTCGAGCCGTTATACGCAGTCTTCTGCGTCGGTTCCGTTCCTCGGAACCGTGCTGCACGGATACGTGCAGTTCGCGGGTGCGGCATTCAATATGGAAGGCGACACCAATTATGCCATTCTGAAAGCTGTGGAAAACGGCGCAGGAATGTATTTCGTCCTCTCCTACCAGAATACCAGTATCCTGAAAGAAGACCCGTATCTGAGCCAGTATTATTCCATCAACTATGATATCTGGAAAGAGGATATGGTTGCCTATTATCATCGCCTCAACGATCTGCTTCGGGACGTGCAGGATAAGGTAATCATCGGGCATGAATTCCTGAATTACTCCGACAAGACGCAAACCGTTCGTTTGCCGGATTCGGATGAGCTTGGCAACAGCTTGAAAGAACAGCTGAAAAAAGCGGAAGCGGAAGCCAAGCAGGCGATCGAAAATGAGGAGATCGCCAAGGATGCGAAACTGGCGAACGCGATCGTCGGCATCCGCACCGCGCAAAAACGGATCGATTCGTATATCGAACAGATGAGAGCGCAAAACGAAAAGGTGCGTTCGGCGTTTGAAACCTTGCAGGAGTCGGTCGACGCGATCCGGAGTGCCGAAGAAGAGGAAGAATCAATCTCCGCCGATGCGATCAACAAGTTCAAAGCGGCGGCAACCAAAGCCCTGTTGGCTTATTCGCAACTGACCTATTACAGCGAGCAGATCCAATCTGTTTACGATTCGCTGGATGAAGACGTTCAGGTATTGCGGGACGCCTTGCAGGGAACCGGTCGCGCATATCTCTATACCAATGCGCAGGCGATCGCCGAGGCAGTCACGATTCCGGAAGAGCGGCAGACGTTGCTCGACGCATATAAAACGTTTACCGGACAGCCGGAAGCCAACGGATTCGATTCGATCGTGGAGAGCATCTGCAACGAAATCATTCAACTGCTGGAAGACACGATGACGCAGTACGATGCTTTCACCTTTGAGGACTTGCAGACGGCGGGAACCTACCAGCCGCCGCAGGAAGAGACCGGAACGCAAACCGTTGCGGAGAAAAACGATTTCTCCTCCGATCGCGTGGTGAATAACCGTGTGGTTGCCGTAACCTACGGCGACATCGACGGGAACCGCGGCAAGACGGCGTATAAATCGTTCCTGCTCAACTACAACAACTACGTGGTCCGTACCGTGTACGACAACGTGGAGTATACCATCCCCGCATACGGGTGTGTGGTGATCTATCATTGAGGAAAGGGGAGTTTGCGTAAATGACAAATCAAATGAACGCGACCGCAGAAGATCGGACCGATCGTGAGACGGCTCGCAAACCGCGCAAAAGAAAGATCGTCTCCCTGGACCGCAGAAAGGCAAGATCGGGGTGGCTGTTCGTTCTTCCGTTTGTGATCGGATTTGTGATCATCTATCTGCCGATGGTGTTCGATTCGCTGAAATTCAGTTTCAGCGAGTTGAAGTTCATCGCAGGGGGCGGCGGCTATTCCACGAAATTCGTGGGATTTGCAAACTACCGTTCGGCACTGTTGGTAGATCCGGAGTTTGCCCAAACGCTGATAAAAGGTCTGAAACAGCTGGCGTTTGATATTCCCGCGATCATCATCTTCTCCCTGTTCATGGCGATCATGCTCAACCAGAAGATGGCGGGGCGCGGACTGTTCCGTGCGATCTTCTTCATCCCGGTCATTCTTTCCACCGGTATTATGGAAAGCATTGCCGCGGCGGATATTCTTTCGGAATACATGGAGGATTCCAGCGGTATTGACACAGGCGCCGGAACAAGCGCGGCAAATCAGTTGGTTTCCAGCATGGACCTGCAAAAATTGTTCGAGAATATGAAGGTCGGCGAGGGGATCGTTGAATACGTTACCGTTGCGATCAACAATATTTATGGGATCGTAAACCGATCGGGCGTGCAAATGCTGATCTTCCTGGCGGCATTGCAGTCGATTTCGCCCGCGATCTATGAATCCTGTAAGATCGACGGCGCAACGGCGTGGGAAACGTTCTGGAAGGTCACCTTCCCGATGATCACGCCGATGATCCTGGTCAACGGGGTATATACCATCATCGACTCGTTCACGACCAAGAACAACAGCGTGATGGCTTACATCAGCAAAAAGTATTCGGAATCCAACGGAATGGTTCTCAGCGCAGCCATGTCATGGATCTACTTCCTGATCGTCATTATCATCGTAGCCGTGATAGCGGGTATCCTTTCCGCCTTTACGTTCTATCAACGCAAATCTGAGTAAAGGGGGGAGAGAAACGATGGATGCACAAAATTTTGAAAAGAAGCCGGTTATCAAGCACGAGAGCAAAAACCGCATTCGTGTGGAGTTCGACCGGACGCCGCTCAAAGACAGACTGAAAGCAAAGCTTTTCAATTTCTACTTTCTGACAAAAGTAGTATATTGGATTTTCCGCATGGTGCTCATGATCGGAATCTCCTACATCGTCATTTATCCGTTCCTGACGAAGATCGCGGGTTCGGTGATGGCACCCGAAGATTTCGTGGACGTGACCGTTCGGTTGATCCCGAAGACCTTTACGGTGGATATCTACCGCGCGATCATCTCCGAGCTCGGGTATTGGGACGCGTTCCGCAATACGCTCATTCTCTCTTTGATCTGCGGTGTGATTCAAACCCTGATCTGCGCGCTGATCGGGTACGGATTTGCAAAGTTCAAATTCCGCGGCAGAAATATTCTGTTTTTGCTGGTGGTTTTAACGATGATCATTCCGCACCAGACGTTGCAGCTTTCGATGTTTATGGAATTCCGCTACTTTGATCTGTTCGGAATTATCCGACTGCTCAAAGGCGGAGGGATCCAGCTCTTCGGGCACAACATCAAGGAGATCAGCCCCGGCGTTTCGGCATTCTTTGAAAAGCTCAATATTATCAAAGCGGATAAGATTCAGCTCTTCAAATATTTCGTTGAAAAGCGCGGACAAATGATCCCCAAGTATCGGATTTCGATGGAACTTACCGAAAACGGAATCAACCTTTGCAACACCTATATTCCGATGATCTTCCTCTCCCTCGGAGGATTGGGCTTTAAAAACGGACTTTATATCTTCCTGTTCCGTCAGTTCTTCCGCGGGATTCCGGATGAATTGGAAGAATCCGCCTATATCGACGGCTCCGGTACCTTCAAAACTTTCTGGCGTATCATTCTTCCTCTGTCGGTTCCGATGCTGATCACGGTGTTCCTGTTCTCCTTCTGCTGGCAGTGGACGGACGATTTCTACACGAGCTTGTTCTTCCCGTCTGAAACCACCAATATGTTGGTCAATCTGGTCGGAAAGATACCGCCTTCGCTCAAAACCGATTATGCGGGCCAGGATCTCTACTATTCTGCGATCCGCAACACCTGCGGGCTGATGATCATCTTTCCGCTCGTGATCCTCTATGCCTTCCTCCAGAAATTCCTGGTGCAGGGCATCGAGCAATCGGGTCTGGCAAACTGATTTTTCGTATCGCGAAAAATCTGCCGCCGCAATCGCATTTTCTGCGATTGCGGCGGCTTTTGCAATTTTGGGACAAATTCGGGTAATTCTCTTGCATTATCGGCAAAAATATGATACAATAAGGCTTGTAAGCAATGGAAAGGAATGCCGCGTTTCTGCGGTGACGGTATCATGAGATCATTCCGTTTTCTTCTTCGTACAGGGGAGCGGTTGCTGGATTTCATCCTCAACTTCTTTGCGATCTGTATGGGATATATAGCGGTGTCCATCCGGACGTGGGAGTTTCATCTGAATGCCGGAACTCTCTTTTTCGCGACCTCGTTTTTCTGTATGCTTGCTATTTTCCTCTACGGCTTCCATAACGTCTATTATCCGATGAGAACCAAACGGGTCCCGTATTATCTGGGTCGGATCTTCCTGGTCAATCTGGAAATGACGGCGATGGCGATCGTCGTGATCCTTTGGCTCCACCCGGGAGATTACCCCAATTTTATTCGTTGGACGGTAGTCAGCGCAACTTTGAGCTTGCTGATCCTGACTATTAAAAAGGGTTCCATGATGCTGGTTTTGCGCAACATCCGGAGCAATCGGAAAAATATCAAGTATATTCTGATGGTAACCGACAGTCAGGAAATGGCGGATAGCTATATGGAAGAGATCCATCGGAATCCGCAATACGGATATTGTATGATCGGGTATGTGGGAAATCTGAACGTGGTTGGATTGCCGCATCTGGGAACGACGGCTGATCTGGACAGGATTCTGAAAGAATACCGCCCGGATGAAGTGGTCATGGCGCTGGATACGGTGCGGAAAAAGGTGATCGCGAAATATATTTCCATCTGTGATGACAACTGTTGTAAGGTGCTTCTGGTACCGTCGGTTTGCGGCTATCTGAAAGCACAGCGTCAGGTATCTATGCTCGGAAATCTGCCGATGATCGATATCCGGAGCAATCCGCTCGATTTGCTGTCGAACCAGATTCTCAAACGAACGACCGATATTGTGCTCTCCCTGATCCTTTTGATCCTGACCTCGCCCCTGATGCTCTTCACCGCGATCGGCGTTAAACTCTCTTCGCCCGGACCGGTGTTTTTCAAGCAGGTACGCGTTGGAAAAAACAACCGTCAATTCACCATATATAAGTTTCGTTCGATGCGGGAAAATCAATCCGAAAAGAACGGATGGTCGAATGAAAACGACGACAGAAAAACAAAATTCGGTGCATTTATTCGAAAGTTCGCGTTGGATGAGCTTCCGCAGTTTTATAACGTGCTGATTGGAGATATGAGTTTGGTCGGCCCGCGTCCGGAAGTCCCGTTCTATGTAGAAAAATTCAAAAAAGAAGTGCCTTTGTATATGCTCAAACATTCCTTGCGCCCGGGCATTACGGGATTGGCGCAGATCAAAGGATTGCGCGGCGATACCTCTATTCAGGCGCGTATCGAAGAGGATATCAACTATATCGAAAACTGGACCTTTTGGGGGGATATCCGAATCCTGCTCCTAACGCCGTTTCATGCCGTCAACCGACAGGAAAAGTATGTGGAGCGGGAAGAAAAGGAAGCGGCGTTTCGCCGGGAAATGGATAACCGCACGTATGTGCGCGGTGTCTCCCTACAAGGGGACGGACACCCCGAAGAGAACTCTGACCCTGCGGTAGAATTACGGCAGGAGGAGAATGTGTATGAGTAAAAAGAAGATCCTTTACGTTGCCTCAACGGCGTCGCATCTGAATCGGTTCCATCGCCCTTATCTGCAAGCGCTCGCCGAGCGGTTTGACGTGCGCACGATGGCAAACGGGGATGGGGTTGACTATCCGATCCCGTTTGAAAAGCAGATGTTCAGCGTCCGGAATCTGCGTGCGGTCTTTCAGATCCGGAAGATCCTGCGCCGGGAACGGTTCGACCTGATCCTGGTGCATACTTCGCTGGCGGCGGCATTGACGCGCATGGCTGTGGGGGGGATCAAACCGCGCCCGTATCTGATGAACGTCGTACACGGGTACTTGTTTTCGGATCCGCCGAAAGGGATGAAGGACCGACTTCTGATCGCCTGCGAGAAACTATTAAGGAACCGTACCGATGCGGTTGCCGTGATGAATGAAACCGATCTGGAAATCGCCGGCCGGCGGCAGCTCTACCGGCAGGAGCTTTTCTTTCTGCACGGCATGGGACTTCCCGAAAGAGAAGCGCCGATTCCGGATGCGGAGTTGCGCCGGCAATTTGCACCCGGGGAAACAGATTTTCTGATGACTTTTGTCGGGGAATTCAGCAGGCGCAAAAATCAGATTTTTCTGATCGAGGCGGTAAGCCGGTTGCGGAAAGAAGAATTACCGGTCAAACTGTTGCTCTTGGGAGAAGGGGACGAGAGGGAAAAACTGACAGAGCTGGTTAAAAAGCAGAATCTCGGCGACGCGATATTTCTACCTGGCAGTCGGGATCCGGTGCAACCGTATCTTGCGGTGACCGACCTCTACGTTTCGGCAAGCAGGAGCGAAGGACTCCCGTTCAACCTCTTGGAAGCAATGCAATGCGAACTTCCGATCGTTGCAAGCCGTGTGCGCGGACAGACGGATCTGCTTTCGGAGATGCCGGATTCTCTTTATGAACCGGATGATATGGAAAGCTTTTGCGCCGCGGTTCGGCAGGCACTCGAAAAGCCGCATGGTCCCGGGAGCGTCAGCTATCCGAATTTGAAACGCTATCTGCTTTCAACCGTTTTTGAGGAGAATATGAAACTGTTCACCAAAGGAGTGTGATGAAATTGGCGGATTTACTACGCAAATGGTATCGGAGCCGCCTGTTTCCGATTTATACGGCTATCGTGATTTTATTGGGTCACGTCACCGGATATGATATTCCGTTTGCCGCCGTGCTGATTGCAACCGTGATACCGGGGCTGTTTGTTATGCACGAGCTGAATTTTCTCACGGCGCCTCTGATGATGCTCCCTTTTGTCGTGACGGCACGCGGATTTGACCTTGCTACGACGACCTATGCCCAATACGGGAAAATGCCGTATCTTGGGATCATAATCGGCGGGGGCGGGGCTTTGATCCTTGCTCTGGTATGGTTTATGATCCGCCATCGGAAAACCGCGCAAAAAGTCGGGTTCCGCGGGCTCTTGATCGGCATGACGATCCTTTGCATTTCTATGTTTTTCAACGGCTTTTTCAATCCGCGATACACGGCGATGAACCTTTGGTTCGTTCTTATGATCCAGTTGTCGATCTTCATCCCGTACCTGCTGATCGCTTTCTTCGGGCGGTTTGAAAAACGGGATTCAGACGATTTTCTTTATTCTTTGATGGTAACAGGGCTTTTGATCCTGGCGGAATTGATTGCGGCGTACTTCACAACGGTTCAGTTCATCGACGGCAAACCGGTCAAAGAAAGTGTTGTTACCGGTTGGGGCGTTTGGACGACGATTGGCGGAATGCTGACCTTCCTCATGCCAGCGTGCTTCTACTTCGCCTATTCCCACAGGCGCGGTTGGATCGGATACCTGCTTGGCGCGGCAATGTGGGTCGGCACGGTTTTTTCGCAGAGCAGGGGAGCTCTGCTTATGGGAACGATCGTTCTCGGAGCGTGCCTGCTCACGGTTTGCATCAAAGGGGAAAACCGAAAGCGAAACCGGATCCTGACAGCGGCGTTCGCCGGAGTTGGATTGATCGGAAGCTTGATCCTTTGGGAAAAAATTCGCGTGATTCTTCAAAATTTTCTGGATTACGGATTCGGTGACAACGGCAGATTCAGATTGTGGCGGACCGGATTCGGTCATTTCCGAAAATTTCCGCTGTTCGGATCGGGATTTTACGATTCTTACGTGAGCGAATGGAACGTGGTCATCACGCCTTATTTGTACCATAATACGATCGTGCAGATGCTTGCCGCCTGCGGGATCATCGGCCTGCTCGCCTATCTGTTTCACCGGACGCAGACCGTGGTGCAGATCGTCCGGAGACCGAACGCGCGGAAAACGTTTCTCGGGCTTTGTATTTTCGGGCTGATCCTCAGCAGTCTGATCGACGTTCTGCTCTTTAAGATCTATCCGACGATCCTCTACGGATTGATTTTGCTGTTCTTGGAAAAATGTGACGGGAAAAAATCCTGAATTTTTCAATTTCAAAAGCCGACCTGCTCCGGTGGAGCAGGTCGGCTTTTGAGTTTTGCGGTTGCGTTATTCCTCTTCCTCGTCTTCATCTTTGATTCGGTTGACCAGCACCGTGAGCTTGGTGACGCGCATATCGTCCATCTCTGACACCACGACCGCCAGTTCCAGATGCCCGTCGGAATCGGTGAAGCTGTCGCCAACGTGCGGATCGGCGTTGAGTCGTTCGATCGCCCAACCGCCCATTGTGGAATATTCGCATTCAAAGTCGCGCGGTTCGTATTCGATCTCGGAGAAGAAATCGTCAATGTTCATATCGCCGGTCACTTCGTAAGTGTTTTCTCCGGTGCGGACAAAATCCGGCACAATTTCATCCGATTCATCCCAGATCTCGCCAACCAGCTCTTCCAGAATATCCTCCATCGTCACCATACCGTGCGTGCCGCCAAACTCGTCAACGATGATGGCAAGGTGCGTTTTGCGCTCCCGCAGGACGCTCAACGCCGCAGGCAGTTTCATCGTTTTATGCAGGAAACACGGTTCCATGAGCATTTCCCGCAAATGGAGCTTGGAAACGTCGGGCTCATCGATCAGTCGGCGGTAATAATGGTTGAGATAAAGAACGCCGATGATATTGTCAATCGAATCTTCATATACCGGGATCCGGGAATAGCGGGAGGATTCGATCAGCTGCTCGATCTCTTTGGGATCGTCATCGATGTCAAACGAGAGCATATCGATCCGAGGGGTCATGATTTCCTCAATGGTCGTATCGCGGAATTCAAGCGTGGATTGAAGCAACTCACTCTTGTCTTCGTCGATCACGCCTTCTTCTTCAACCGTTTCGATGATAGAAGAAAGCTCTTCTTCGGTCACGGTCGGCGCGTCGTCCCGGTCTTTGCCCCAAAGACGTGCGAGCAAGCGGATCAGTCGCATCACGAGCCAAACCAACGGGTAGAGCAGGATCGTTAAGATCTTGGTTGGGTAGGCAAAGATCCTGACCGTGGTATCGGCATATTTTTTTGCCAGAATTTTCGGTACGATCTCTCCGAAAATCAGAATGATGAGCGTCATCACCAACGTGGCGATCAGGGAGGCCAGCCCATCCGAACCGGTGTCGGCGGTTGCCTGCATCAGAAGCTTCATGGCAATAACGGTCGCGGCAGTAGAGGCGGCAATATTCGCCAGGTTGTTCCCGATCAGGATCGCGGAGAGCGCAGAAGTAAAGTCTTCGCTGATGCGGTAAGCCAGAGAAGCGGTTTTACTGCCGTTCTCGGCAGCTTTTTTCAAACGCATTTTGTTGGATGCATTGAAAGAAATTTCAGAAGCCGAGAAGTAGGCGGAAAGGATCACCATCAGAGCAATGATCGCGACGTACATTATTGCTCACCCCCTTTCCCGGAATCTGCCGCTTCGGCGGCAATTTCTTCGGGGGAGAGCAGGTGGATCGTGACGGATGATACGCGGGATTCCTCAATGGTTTCCACCGTGATCTGCAAATTGCCGATCCGTAGGCCGTCCTCTTCCTGCGGCATATGCCCGAGCCGTTCCAGAATGATCGAGAGCAGGGGACGGGAGGCGTTTTTGGGTTCCGGGCAGGGGATGCCGATCTTTTCGCATATTTCGGAAAGGAGCAATTTGGGATTGACCTGAAAATAGTTGCCGCCGAGCTTGACAAAATCGTTATCAACGACGTCGTCTTCGTCCCAGATCTCACCCACCAGTTCTTCGAGAAAGTCCTCGATCGTAATCAACCCGAGCGTTTTGCCGTTTTCATCGGCAACGACCGCAAGGTAAAAACGGTGCTGACGCATGACCGAAAGCAGGTCGTCGATCGGAGAATCCGGGCTGACCGGGAAAGGCGGGATCAAAAGCTCCCGGATCCGTACCTTCGGGTTTTTCCGGTATTCGCGGATGAAATTGCGGATCTGCAAAGTCCCGATGATATGATCCAGATCTCCGAGATAGACCGGCAGACGGCTATGGTTGGTTTCCTTGATGATTTCCAGGATCCGGTCGTTGGGAAGGGAAGCGTCCACGGCGCAAATATCTTGCCGCATGGTCATCACGTCGCGCACTTTCGTTTCGGAAAATTCCAGAGCCGATTTGAGCAGGTCGCCCTGCTCTTCATTCACGACCCCTTCTTCCTCGATGGTGTCAATGATGTCGTAAAGCTCTTCTTCTGTCACGGTTGGGGCCTTGTCGACCTTAAAGAGTCTGTCTGTCAGTTTGGAGATCCCTTTGGAAATGATCGAAAAGAACCAGACGATCGGAAAGAGAAGCTTCATCAGGAAAATTAAAAAAGGCGCGGCAAAAAGCGACATGGTCTCGCTTCTGTCGTTCGCAAAACTTTTTGGAATCATTTCGCTGAACAGGAAGATGATCAGCGTTGTAATGACCGTACAAAGCAGGGTGACCGTATCGCTTGCTCCGAATGCTCTCGTTGCGATCAGGGTCGCGATCGACGCGGCGGCAATATGGGTAATATTGTTGCCGATGAGCAGAGTTGTCAACGCGTTTTCAAAATGATTTGAGACGTACATCGCGCCTTTGGCGTGGCGGTTTCCGTCGTCTGCCTTTGCTTTGATACGGATTTTGTTCATTGCGGAAAAGGCACTTTCAGCACCGCCGAAATATGCTCCGCCTATGACAAAGAGGATGAACAAAAGAGTCAACCACAAAATGCTGCGCGCATCGGATGAGAGAACAACAGTCAATTTTGCGGACAACCGGCTCCATATGTTCCCGTCTGTGTCCATAAAAAGAAACCAACTCCTTTTTGCTTTCTATTGCCGCTTTCCAAACGGCTTGCAAATTAATTATAACATATCTATTAGAAAAAGTCAAGCAGAGAAGGGGGATATTTTTATAGGACGGAAGTCGAAAAGCCATTCCGTTTTTGCAATGCATTTTTTATTGACATTTTTCGGTATGTGTGTTAAAATATTGTATATTGAGTTGTAATCACAAAGGAATTTGTTATTTTAAATGAAATTAGAGAGACGGTATTTTAGATATTATCCATTTACTGTTGATATTTTTGTTGAAAAAAAGGAGATCTGATAATGGGCGTGAGGTTTCGAAAAAGTATTAATTTGGGTGGTGGATTTAGAGTAAATTTGAGTAAAACGGGTATAGGATACAGTTGGGGAATAAAAGGATACCGAGTCACGAAAACCGGCAAAGGCACTACTAGAACTACCGTTTCTATCCCAGGCACTGGAATTTCTTATGTTCATGAAAATGGCAAAAACAATAAAAGTATCGAAAGTAAACAAAAGTCTCAATTTTCACCTCCGGCAACATCTCCAATTGACAAAAACCATTATGGGACGACAGACATAACCAACAATGTAGCTTCTGAAATGGTCTCTGATGGATTAGAAGATATTTTGTCAGCGGCTAGAAAAGCAATAAAAATTTATAATAATACCCTTATAGGATTTATAGTTACATTGTTTTTTGGATTTGCTTTTCCACCGCTTTTATTAATTTCAATAATTTTGTTGGGAATTAATATTTATGTTCGCACGAAAGGGACGATTGAGTTAGAGTACAATATTGATCCAGATCAACAAGCTATTGTTGATCAAAGAATGAATCAAATGATAAAAATAGCTAGTTGTGCAAAAGTGTGGAGAATTGTGCAAACAAGTAATGTGATTGATCGGAAATATTCTTCCGGGGCAAACGAAACTATTAGCAGAAAAAATTGTAGAACAGCAACACAGCCCCCGTTTCCATTTAAAACAAATGTAAATGCCGCAGTTTTTAAAACAGGGAAAGAAACTTTACTTTTTTTGCCAGATAAACTGTTTATTATTCAAGGAGATCAGATCGGAGCATTAAACTATAACGATATTTCTTGTTCTAATAATACTACGAAATTTATCGAGAGAGAGATAGTTCCGCAAGATACGCAGGTTATCGGACAAACTTGGAAATATGTAAATAAATCAGGTGGGCCTGACAAACGCTTTAAAGATAATTGTCAAATACCTATATGCTTATATGGTGAACTTAAACTTTCTTCCGCATCGGGGTTAAATACTACCATTATGTATTCCAATCCTTCAATCGATATTCAATGACAACATTTTGTGGCTTTTTGTATTATTTAGGGGATATTAAACTATGAGAAAACGCATTTATGAAATTATAGAACCGGCGGGAAATGGTAATGTTTTGAGCCATATTTATGATTTTGTAATGATGGGGACAATATTAATAAGTATTATTCCTCTTGCATTCAAAACATCATATTCTGTATTTGTATGGATGGATCGTATTAGTGTATCTATTTTTATCATAGACTATTTTTTGCGATTAATTACGGCAGATTTTAAACTTCATAAATCCGTAATATCATTTTTTATTTATCCAATTACTCTCATGGCAATCATTGATTTAGTATCAATTTTGCCATCATTAACCATATTAAACAATGGATTTAAATTACTAAAATTATTTAGGTTATTGCGTACATTGAAAGTCTTGCGTACTTTTAAATTTTTAAGATACTCAAAAAGTTTTGAAATAATTGTAAATGTTTTTAAGAAGCAACGAAAAGTTTTGAGTGCAGTTGGTTCATTGGCTGTTGCGTATATTTTGATTTCGGCATTGGTTATTTATAATGTTGAGCCGGAATCATTTAGAAATTTCTTTGATGCAATTTACTGGGCAACTGTATCACTTACCACAGTCGGTTATGGCGATATATATCCTGTAACCGTTATTGGACGGCTTGTTACAATGCTATCTTCTATTCTTGGAATTGCAATTATTGCTTTACCTGCTGGTGTGATTACGGCGGGATATTTATCTGAAATTAGTAATGATGATGAAAACAATTAAAGGTAATTTACCAGAAAAGAGCACTTGCGAATGCAAGTGCTCTTTTCTGGTGCCGGTGGTGGGACTTGAACCCACACGCCCTTGCGGACAACAGATTTTGAGTCTGTCTCGTCTGCCGGTTCCGACACACCGGCGATGTCGCTGACATTTTGTATTATATCATATTGCACCAACCTTGTCAAGCGTTTTCCGGGAGTTTTTTCGTGGGTTGGATAAAATTTACAAGCGTTGAATCGAATAAAATGCTTGACAGCGATTGGAAGATGTGATATAATATCATAAAAGAACAAATTGTTCTGTTTAGAAAAAGGAGCGGAAAGATGGAAGAAAAACGGTATCTTGCAATCGATCTGAAATCTTTCTACGCATCGGTGGAATGTGTGGAACGCGGGCTCGATCCCATGGACACTATGCTCGTCGTTGCGGATGAATCCAGAACCGAAAAAACGGTTTGCCTTGCCGTCTCTCCCGCGCTGAAAGCATACGGAATCTCCGGCCGAGCGCGCCTTTTTGAAGTGATCGAGCGCGTCCGGGAGGTCAACACCTTGCGCCGAAAAAAAGCCCCGGGCGGCGTTCTGAAAGGGAAGTCGCATTCTGCCGCCGTTTTGTCGGCAGATCCGTCTTGCGCGCTGGATTTTATCATCGCGCCTCCGCAAATGGCGCACTATATGGAAGTCAGCACCCGGATTTATCAAATCTATCTCCATTACGTTGCGCCGGAGGATATTCACGTCTATTCGGTGGACGAGGTATTCATAGACGCTACTTCTTATCTGCCGGTCTACCGGGTAACGCCGCGCGAATTGGCTCTGCGCATGATACGGCGAGTCCTTCGGGAAACGGGGATCACCGCAACGGCGGGGATCGGCACCAACCTGTATCTGGCAAAAATTGCCATGGATATGGTCGCCAAAAAGATGCCTGCTGATCGGGACGGCGTCCGGATCGCCGAATTAGATGAAAAAAGCTATCGGGAGCAGCTCTGGCATCACCGTCCGCTCACCGATTTCTGGCGGATCGGGCCGGGATACGCCGGAAAACTGGAATCCAACGGACTTTACACCATGGGAGATATCGCGCGCTGTTCGATTGGAAAGCTCGGAGATTTTCACAATGAAGACCTGCTTTATCGGCTCTTTGGCGTGAACGCGGAACTTTTGATCGATCACGCATGGGGATGGGAATCCTGCACGATCGCGGACATCAAAGCATACCGCCCGGAAAGCAACAGCATCAGTGCCGGGCAGGTGTTGAAGCACCCCTATTCCTTTGAAAAAGGGCTTCTGATTGCGCGCGAAATGACTGACCTTTTGGTATTGGACCTGGTGGATAAAAAAATGCAAACCGACCAGATCGTGCTCACGGTTTGCTACGATATTGAAAATTTTGCCGATGAAACCAGACGCGCGGCATACCGGGGAGAATTGCAAACCGACCGGTACGGCAGAACCGTTCCCAAAGAGGCGCACGGATCGGTCAATCTGCCCGGCTACACCTCTTCCACGTGTGTGATCCTCGAACAGGTGACCGGGCTTTATCGCCGGATTGTCAACCGGAATCTTTCGGTGCGCAGAATGTATATCGTGGCAAATCATGTTCTGCCGGAGCAGGAAGTCCCCAAACGGGAGGTCCCGGCAGAGCAGTTGGATATTTTTACCGATCAGCGGGAAACGGAAGAGCGGGAACGTCTGGAAAGGGAAGCGATGCAGGAGGAACGGCAGTTGCAGGAAACCGTGATCGCGCTGCATAAAAAGTTCGGGAAAAACGCCGTTATCAAAGGAATGAATCTGGAAGAGGGCGCAACGACGGTGGAGAGAAATAAACTGATCGGAGGCCACCGTGCTTGAACCCGTGGGGAACAACCGTTCCGCCCAGAACGGTAAGGAGGGGATGACGTGAACAACTGGAAAACAGAACGGGACTATGCGGATCTGATCGACCTGCCGCATCCGGTTTCCGGAACACACCCGCGTATGTCGGCACGCGACCGTGCCGGGCAATTTGCCCCTTTTGCGGCATTGACCGGTCTGGACGACGCGATCGCGGAAACGGCGCGCCTGACCGATGAAGCCCCGGATCTTCCGGAAGAAAGAAAACAGACTCTTTCAATCCGACTGCGGGAATTGCAGGAACGGAATGATACGCCGGAGGTCGAAATTATGTGGTTTGAGCCGGATGCCAAAAAAGCCGGCGGTGCCTACCGGGTCATGCGTGGCAAAATACGGGAGATCGACGAATTTTCCGGACAGCTCCGGATGCAAGACGGATTGACCGTTCCCTTTGAACGGCTGATGGAGATTCGGAAGGTCGAATAAAAAAGGAACGCAGGCATTGAGAATGTCTGCGTTCTTGCATTGTCAACGGGCTTCCGTTCCGTCAGTTATGATTTTTCAGGATCCGCCGGGCGGAATGCACCAGCCGTTCGCGCAACCAATCCGGCTCGATCACCCGGAAGTCCGCTTCCAGAGCGATCAGCATACCGATAAATTTTTCGGTACTGTGAAATTCGCAGGTATAGCGTTCTTTGCCGCATTTCTCTTTGATGTAGGGCGTCAGCTCCATAACGGCGAGTTTATTCGACGTTTCCAGCGTTGCACTGTACGGGATCTGCATCTGAATGATCGATTCGCTCGCGGCGAGTTCTTCCGTATTCGCGATCGAAGCGATCTCCGGAATATAAAGATCGTCATTATCCGAGGAAAGGAGCAACGGCAAGGTGAATTTTTCCGTATAGTAGAATCCGCGCCGCTGGCTGTCATAGGCGATCGGAGCGTGCAGGTTCTTACGCAGAAAATCCAGATCCCGCTGTGCCTGTCGCGGGGAAATGCCGAAGCGTTCCGCGATCCTGTGCGAGTTCGGATAACTGTTGGAGGTCAGTTTTTTATGCAGCCACTGAATGCGTGTGTTCGGACTCATGCCGTCTCCTCCTTTTGCTGTTCCTTTGTAAATACCAAGCCAATGAGCCGGATGCTGGCGGTCAGAAAAATTCCCAGCGTCAGGACCGCGCCCGCCACATACGCCCGGTAGGAGGTTTTTCCCGCGAAATATGCAAGTATCACCGAGAACGCCGGGAGAGATCCGACCGCGATCGCGAGTGCGCTCAGGAGCAGGAAGAGCCGCGGGATCGTGCGCCCGAGCAGGGAACGAAGCTCGACCGTCAGATAGAGCATCGCGCAGAGCAATCCCATCTGAACCGATATTTTCAAAGGAGCGTTCATTTCAAGGGTGGTGTCAAAATAATAGATCGCAACCAGATAAACGATCATTCCCATGGAGACGAATCCGGCGATCGCAGTCAGGTCCATGTGTTTGCGCCCGAACGGCAGCATCATCAGAACAGGGTAAACCGCACCGAGGAGCAACAGAATCCCTCCCGTTGTATTGGCGGGGAAGAGCAGAATCGCGCCGAGGAGGTAACCGGCAAAAACCGGAGCAAAGCTCCACAGCGGAGCACCGGGGATGGCAGAATTCGATCCGATACAAACGGAAACGACCCCAACCGCAAAAGAAAGTCCCGCAAAAACGAGAGCCAGCACCGGCAGGATGCTCCCACGAGGAAAATAGTTGGCAACAGATTCATCATATTGATTGCAAAAAGCAACTGCAAAAAAAATCGCCGCCAGAATCGCAAAGAAAAGTGTCCCGAACGGTAGATATTTCAGAATGCTTCGTTTCATAGGTCAGAATCCTTCTTTTTTCGTTCTTTACCCGATTATTATACATCTTTTTGCCTGAAAAATCAAGTTTTTTCCTCTAAAATGGCATTTTTATATTTTTAGAACGAATTTTTTGGGTAAAATCAACAAATATAATAGATGAAACATTGAAAAATTCTAAAAATATTTCAAAAACAAAAATGAGAAAAAATGTTGAATTTCTGGAAAGTTTGTGCTATAATAGGAAAGCTTGATATGCGATGAAACGGAAGGTTGCTGCCGGGGGACGCCCTGGCAGGGAATTTCCGCGGAGTATGTCCGTTTGAACCGGGCGAAAAAGGTATTCACCGAAACATCCGAAACGGGGCGAACGCGCCTTGTTGTTTCCAAGTGGCTTCTCTCGTATCCCCCCGGAATTTGTTCTGCGCAGATGCTGATGTGCGGAGCAAACTCCGTATTTTTCCGGGGAAGGAAGAAACACCCGGAACGGTGTTGAGGAAATGCCCACCTTGCCAAAATGCGGTGCGCGGGCAAGACCCTTCCTTTATTATAAAGGGAACCGTGCACAAGCGAAATCTTGATAAGGAGGCAAAGAAATGGCGGTCAAGGAAAAGATTCGCGTCAGACTCAAAAGCTACGACCACGTGCTGATTGATACGGCGGCAAAGAAGATTGTTGAAGTAGCAACCAGAAACGGAGCCGAAGTTTCCGGTCCGATCCCGCTCCCCACGGAGAAAGAGATCATCACCATCCTGCGTTCCGTTCACGTGAACAAGGATAGCCGGGAACAGTTTGAGTACCGCACCCACAAGCGGATCATCGACATCATTAAACCTTCCCAGAAGGCGATTGATGCGCTGATGAATGTGGAACTTCCCGCAGGCGTTGAAATCGAAGTAAAACTCTAATATCAAGCACTTCGGTTCAAAGTTTGCAAACAAAGACAACAGTCGAGTTCCGGTCGGCACCGGAACGGTCGGCAACTTTGTAAGTCATGTTGGCGCAAAAGACGCGTCAACCAATAATTTACAGGAGGAAAAACAACATGAAAAAGGGTATTATCGGTAAGAAAATCGGCATGACGCAGATCTTCGACGAAGTCGGAAACGTCATCCCGGTAACGGTTATCGAAGCAGGCCCCTGCGTGGTAGCGCAGAAAAAGACCGTTGAGAAAGACGGTTACGAGGCACTTCAACTTGGCTTTGCCGAAGTCAAGGAAAAGCACCTCACCAAAGCTCTGAAAGGGCATTTCGCGGCGGCGAATGTTCCCATGAGAAAGCACCTCAAAGAATTCCGCTTGGACGATTGCTCCGCAAACGTCGGCGACTTCATCACGGTCGATACCTTCGCCGCAGGCGACAAGGTCGACGTTACAGGGATGACGAAGGGCCGCGGATTTACCGGTGCGGTCAAGCGGTGGAATCACCATACGTTGTGCTCAACGCACGGCGTCGGCCCGATTCACCGTGAGGTTGGTTCCATGGGTGCAAACTCCACGCCTTCCCGCGTATACAAGAACAAAAAGATGGCAGGTCAGTACGGTAACGAACAGGTCACCGTTCTGAACCTCAAAGTTGTGAAGATCGACGCGGAAAAGAACCTGATCGCGATCAAGGGCGCGGTACCCGGTGCAAAAGACGGGATCGTGTTCCTGCGTGATTCGGTGAAAGCATAAGCGGAAGGAGGAAAACAACAATGCCAGTAGTTAATATTGTAGCAATGTCCGGCGCAAAAGTCGGAGAGCTGACGCTGAACGACAAACTGTTCGGCGCAGAAGTAAACGGTGCTGTTCTCCATGCCGCGGTCAGAACCTATCTGATGAACCAACGTCAAGGCACACAGTCCACGCTGACCCGTACCGAAGTTTCGGGCGGCGGAAAGAAACCTTGGAGACAAAAGGGAACCGGTCGCGCACGTCAGGGATCCACGCGTGCTCCGCAATGGACGCACGGCGGCGTGGCACTCGGCCCGAAGCCCAGAGATTATCGCATCGCTATGAATAAGAAAGCGCGCAGAATCGCATTGTTCAGTGCACTTTCGGATAAGCTCGCGAGCGGAAACCTCGTCGTGGTGGACGCGATCACGGTCGGTGAGAAGCCCTCTACCAAAACGATGGTGGCCATGCTCAAAGCGTTCGGATTCGAGAAGACTTACACCAAGACCTACAAGACCATTGCGGTTGAGGACGGTAAGCCGGTCTACGGAACCGAAACCCGCGAGGCGACCAAGCCGCAGACGGCACTGGTCGTTCTGAACGGAAACGACAAGTTTGTGATCAAGAGCTTTGACAACATTCCGTCGGTTGAAACCGCACAGGCCGCTACGCTGAACGTCTACGAGATTCTGCGTGCGGAGAAGCTGGTTCTCACAGTTGACGCGGTGAAGAAACTTGAGGAGGTGTACGCGTGATGAAATTCGCTCATGATATCATTATCAGACCGATCATTACAGAGGCGGCGATGGATCTGCTTCCTGCCAAAACCTATGTATTTGAAGTCGCGAAAGACGCGAACAAACCCGAGATCGCCAAAGCCGTGGAAGAAGTTTTCAAGGCAAACAAGGTAAAGGTTGCAAACGTTCGCACCATCAACATGAAAAAGAAGCCCAAACGGCTCGGTGTTCATTCCGGCTATACCGCAGCGTGGAAGAAAGCAATCGTCACGCTGACGGAAGATTCCGGCGCAATCGAGTTCTTTGAGGGACTGAACTGATCGGGAGGGAATTGAAATGGCAACGGTTAAGTATAAACCTACAACTCCTGCGAGAAGAAATATGTCTGTTCCTTCTTTCGAGGAGATCACGAAATTCTCTCCGGAGAAAAGCTTGGTTGTAACCAAGAAGAAACACGCGGGACGTAACAGCTACGGCCGCATCACGGTTCGCCACAGAGGCGGCGGAAACAAGATCAAGTACCGTATCATTGACTTCAAGCGTCAGAATCCCAATGCGAACACCGTTCTCGGAATCGAATACGATCCCAACAGAACCGCGTATATCGCACTTCTGGAAGATACCGAAGGAACCAAGAGCTACGTGATCGCCCCCGACGGCCTCAAAACCGGCGACGTGATCTACTCCGGTCCCGAAGCGGATATCAAACCCGGAAACACGCTTCCGATCGCTAATATCCCGGTCGGTACGGTCATCAACAACATCGAGCTTTATCCCGGCAAGGGCGCACAGCTCGTTCGTTCGGCAGGCGCGATGGCGCAGCTGATCTCGAAAGAGGAAAACGGCATGGCGCAGATCCGTCTGCCTTCCGGAGAAGTCCGGTACGTCCGTCTGGATTGCAAAGCAACCATCGGGCAGATCGGCAACCTGGAACACGACACCGTAAAGGTCGGTAAAGCAGGTAAGACCAGACACAAGGGTATTCGCCCGACTGTTCGCGGTTCGGTCATGAACCCCTGCGATCACCCGCACGGCGGTGGTGAAGGTAAGAGCCCGATCGGTCATCCCGGACCGGTAACGCCTTGGGGTAAACCCGCTCTGGGCTACAAGACCAGAAACAAGAAGGCGCGCACGAACAAGTTCATCATCAAGCGCAGAAATGCTAAATAAGGAGGAAATGAGAAATGAGCAGAAGTTTGAAAAAAGCACCTTATGTTGAAGAGAAGCTCTTCAATCGCATTTCCGCGATGAACGAAAACGGCGAAAAGAAGGTTCTGAAAACCTGGTCCCGCGCATCTACCATCTACCCCGACTTCGTGGGTCACACGATCGCGGTGCACGACGGCAGAAAGCATATTCCGGTGTATATCACCGAGGATATGGTCGGACACAAGCTGGGCGAATTTGCGCCTACGCGTACGTTCAAGGGTCATGCAGGATCCAAGACGTCCAACAACGGTAAGTAATATCAAGGGAGGTTCAATGCAATAATGGAAGCAAAAGCTTATTTGAAGTATGCAAGAATTTCCCCGCGCAAGGTGCAGATCGTTCTCGATCTGATCCGAGGCAAGGATGTTGCTGCCGCGATGGGAATTCTGAAAAACAAACCGAGAGCCGCGTCTGAACTGCTGATCAAGCTGCTGGACAGCGCGATCGCAAACGCGGAGAACAATTTCCACATGGATGCTACGAAACTCTACGTTTCCGAATGCTTCGTCTGCCCGGGTCCGACCCTTAAACGGATCATGCCCCGCGCAAAGGGAAGCGCCGATCGCATCCTGAAGAGAACCAGCCACGTTACCATGGTTGTGAAAGAGAAAGACTGAAAGGAGGAAACAACAGAATGGGACAGAAAGTAAATCCCCACGGTTTGAGAGTGGGCGTGATTAAAAACTGGGATTCGAGATGGTACGCCAAAGACGAAGTGTTCGGCGATACCCTTGTTTCCGACTACAAGGTCAGAAAGTATCTGAAAACAACTTTGTACGATGCGGGTATTTCCAAGATCGAAATCGAGCGTGACGGTCACAGAGTCCGCGTATTCGTCAACTGCGCGAAGCCGGGTATGGTGATCGGACGCGGCGGTTCCGAGATCGAGAAATACAGATTGCAGATCGAAAAGATGGTTGGGATGCCGGTGGCGCTCAACGTCGTTGAGATCCGTCAGCCGGATCTGGACGCACAACTCGTTGCCGAGAACATTGCAAAACAGCTCGAAAACCGTGTGGCTTTCCGCCGGGCAATGAAAATGGCGATCCGCAACACGATGCGTCTGGGCGCGCGCGGAATCAAGATCAACTGCGGCGGCCGTTTGGGCGGCGCAGAAATCGCGCGGAGCGAACACTATCACGAGGGAACCATCCCGCTGCAAACCCTGCGTGCCGACATCGAGTACGGCTTTGCGGAAGCAAACACCACGTACGGGAAGATCGGTATCAAGGTTTGGATCTATAAGGGAGAGATCCTGAACGAGGTCAACCGTCCGGGCAGCAATCAGAGACGTGACGACCGCAGAAACGATCGCCGCGGAGACCGCAGAGACAATCGCGGACCGCGCGGAGACCGCAGAGACGGAAGCCGTCCGGATCGTCGGAACGGTGCTCCCCGTCAGAACAACGGAGAACGCCGTGAGAGAACGCCGAGAGAAGGAGGCGCGAAGTAATTATGTTAATGCCGAAAAGAGTAAAGTTCCGTCGCGTACAGCGCGGCAGACTGAAGGGCAAGGCCTCCCGCGGAACCACGGTTACCTACGGTTCCTACGGCCTGGTTGCGCTGGAACCCGCATGGATCACCAGCAACCAAATTGAGGCGGCACGTATTGCAATGACCCGTTATATCCGCCGTGGCGGACAGGTTTGGATCAAGATTTTCCCGGATAAGCCCATCACCGAGAAACCGGCGGAAACCCGTATGGGTTCCGGTAAAGGTTCTCCCGAATATTGGGTCGCCGTGGTAAAACCCGGTCGCGTCCTGTTTGAAATGGACGGAGTTGCAGAGGATGTTGCGAAAGAGGCAATGCGTCTTGCGGGCCACAAACTCCCGATCAAGACCAAGTTCATTTCCAAAGCATCCGATGAAGGGAAGGAGGGCTGATCATGAAAGCAGCAGAACTCAGAAAAATGACTGCGGAGGCGCTTGAGGATAAATTGAAGGAACTCAAAGCCGAACTGTTCAACCTCCGGTTCCAGCTTGCGATCAATCAGCTGGATAACCCGCACAAGATCACCGAGGTCAAGCATGATATTGCCCGCGTGATGACAGTCCTTCAGGAAATGAAGAAAGAGGGGGCTTAAACCATGGCAGAAGAAAGAGCACTGAGAAAAACCAGAGTGGGTATCGTTGTCAGTGATAAAATGGATAAAACCGTTGTGGTTGCCATTCAGGACAACGTCAAGCATCCCCTTTACGGCAAGATCGTGAAAAGAACCCTGAAACTGCACGCGCAGGACGACGAAAACGCCTGCGGAGTGGGTGACAAGGTCAAGCTCATGGAAACCAGACCGCTGTCCAAGACCAAGAGATGGCGCGTGGTTGAGATCATCGAAAAGGCGAAATAATCCTTTCGGATCTCACGTTCACTTATTATTCGAATAGTAGATACGTCGTAGCGTATTGAATCAGTAGGAGGAAACAAAAGTGATTCAGCAACAAAGTTTAATGAAAGTTGCCGATAACACGGGCGCGAAAGAACTCATGTGCATTCGGGTTCTGGGTGGCACGGGCAGAAGATATGCCAATATCGGTGACGTTGTTGTCTGCGCGGTCAAAAAGGCAGCTCCCGGCGGCGTCGTGAAAAAAGGCGAAGTTGTGAAGGCAGTGGTCGTTCGCACCGTGCACGGCATGAAGAGAGCCGACGGCTATTATATCAAATTCGATGAGAATGAGGCAGTCATTA
>CAMYUQ010000018.1 GCA_947302045.1 uncultured Clostridia bacterium | reverse complement strand
ACAGTATCGTCATTCCGGCGAAGGGACACACCTACGGCGACCTGATCCCGGAAGTCCCTGCGACCTGCGAAGGAACCGGCGTTCTGGAACACTACCACTGCTCGGAATGCGGCAAAGATTTTGACGCCGATCACAGAGTGCTGGATCATCTGACGATTGCGGCGCTCGGGCATGACCTCGTTCATCACGACGCGAAACCGCCTACATACGACGAGGCGGGATGGTATGCCTACGACGATTGTACCAGATGTAGCTATTCCACTCGCGAGGAATGGCCGAAACTGGAAAGACCCGCCGAAGGGGACGAAGAAGCCATGCAGGCGGCAAAAGATACGGCTACCGAAAGTCTGATCACCGTGATCGGCGGAGAGACAGGTGAGCAGACGAGCGATTTCCAGGAGGCCATCGAGCGGATCGACGCGGAAACCGTGATCGAGATCGCCGACATGGTAAGCAACGCATACAATGAAGTCAACGATCTGTTCAGCGACGTTGCCGAGGGAGAGAAGGTTGAAGTTCAACCCGGGATTGAACTGACGAAAGAAGAAGCTCTTGAAGTGATTTCGGCGGTAACCGAATCGGCGGTCGCCATCGCTTCCGGAAAAGAGGAAACGATCGCCGAGGCGGTCGCGGTTGCGGATCAGCTCCCGGCGGATAGCGGGATCGATCTCGGCTCGGTTGTCAGCGATTTTTATGCTCGCGTGATGGCGGAGCTGATGGGACAGACCGGAAGCGGCACGGAAAACGCTTCCTTATCCAAAAACAAAGGATACTCCGTGATCTTGCTCGGTTCGGGATCTCAGAATGATCCCACGGAAGGATCTCAGAGCGAAAACGGCGCAAAGAGCGGACAAGTGGACTTTTCCGTCAGCGCGGACGTTTACCGGCAGGCGGTCGAGTTCGTCGACACGTCGGTGAACAATATGACGGAGGCGGTGCTGAAAGTCCGGAACTGCTCCGGCGAGTCGATGAAGCAGAGCATCAACCGTTACGTCAGCGGCGTTTCGGTGCAGTCGTTCAGAGATTTTGACCGGGAGAAGGCCGATGCGGAATTTGCGGAGATGGCATATCAGGCGATCCTCATTTCCTTGCAGGAAACGGTTCAGAACACGCTGACCGAAACCTATGAGAAAGAAAAGCAAGGGAAGAGCGGAAGAGCGCTGAGCGATCTGACCGAGCAATATCAGACCGAGATGGAACAGGTCGGTCACCTTCACTTTGTGGACGGTATTCCGGAGGAAGAATGCGAAGGATGCTTCGAGGATATCGTGATTGAAATCATGCGGTTGAAATACCTTTCGATTCTGAATGCGAAACTGGAAGCGAAAGAGATCACCGAAGCACTCTTTACCGAGTATGCGGCAAAAGCCGTTGACGCCGAAACGTTTGCCCCGGTTTATCGCGAAATCTTTTTCAACTGGGCAACCGGCGCGGAGGATACCTCCGAAATTCAGATATCCTTGCAGGAACTCAGCGACGCGGCTATTGAAAATACCTCCGGTAAAATTTCACAGTCGACAGGAAAAGGCACGGTAACCGTTCTGCCTCTCGATATCCGGATCCTTGCGATCTGCGGATCCGTGCTGGCATTGCTTCTTGTAGCATTGTTGATCGTTTCAAAACGCAAACGGAAGGAGGCGATCTAAATGACGGAAGAAAATAAGGTTATTTTGGAAAATGAACCGCAAAACGAGGGCATCAATTTTGCGGAAAACACGGTGATTGATGAGAACCAGACCCAAACCGAGGAGACTCCGACCCGCGAATCGAGTGAAATGGATACCGGGCAGCAGGAACCTCCCAAAAAAAGCAAACGATCGTTCTTGTCGGGAATTTCCACATCGTTGATCGTGATCGTTGCCGCGTCGGTCGTCGGGATCACAAATCTGCTCAACGTCAGCATGAACGCGCAATTTGTCGATGAAGCGACGCAGTATCTGGACGGTAAGATCCGGTATGAGATCAACGTTGAGAATATGACCGAAAAAGAATCGCTGAACGCCTATTTATACGAGGGAGACGAACTGATCGAAACCATTCCGCTTTACGATGAAGACGGAGACGGCGTGATCGAAGGGGAGATCCCGTTGGATAAAGAAGCCGTTCAGGCAAAGTTGGATGCCGGCGATAACGTCAGAGTTGAGTACCGTATGGATCTCAAAGGTACGGTCGGGTTGAACGTTGAGAGGGCTTTCGACAGCTACAAATTCCGGATCGACAAATTCTCCTCCTCCATTGAAAGCGTCGATATGTGGTGTTCCTGCGGAGTGGACGGGTATTATAACTTCAAGATCAACTATACCGATCCGCTTGAAAAATTCCAGAATTTCGAGGCATACATCGAGGACGAGAAAGGGAATCGGTCGGTCTGTACGTTTACGGACGATCCGCATGAAGCGCAACGCATCTTCGTAAACAATCTCTCCGGATCCAGATGCAAACTCTACATCAAATATCTCGAAAACGGAGAGGAAGCGTTCATACAGTTTTCCAATAGTCCGGACGGCTCCGAAACAGAGCAAAAAGACAATTATAAAATCATCAATCTCTGATATGGGAAAGGAAAAAAGGAAAAATGAAAAAGAACAACGTGGCCAAAACCGTCATTAAAATTGCAATCGCTGCCCTGATGTTAGCATTCCTCGCGCTGATTTTCTTCCGTCAATCGATCTTCCCGGCAAATTCGTTCTTCTACAATCTCTATGATGAAGAAGCGGCGTCCGGAATCCTTGTCAAGATCGTGAAGTCGGTCGTGATCCTGTTTATCGGCGTTCTCGTTATTTTCGTCGCGAACCTCATCTCGGCTCTGGGCGGAAAAGAAAAGAACAGTATGGTAAAAACGATCACGTTGCTGGTAGGGAACGTTCTGAAATACGTCAGTGCGATCGGAATCGTGCTTGCCATGCTGGCGGCATGGGGCGTTGACGTTTCGGTGCTCGTCACCAGCGTCGGTGTGCTCTCCCTTATCATTGGTCTCGGCTGTCAGTCGCTTGTGAGCGATATCGTAGCAGGACTCTTCATGATTTTTGAAGGCGATATCAAGGTCGGCGACGTGGTAGTCATCAACGGTTGGAGAGGAACCGTCATTCAAATCGGTCTTCGCCGTACCAAAATCGAGGACATTGTAGGAAATATCAATATTGTCAACAACTCCTCGATCTCCAACATCATCAACAACACGCTGAAACTTTCTGTCGCGCTGTGCGAAGTCGGTATTGAGTATAACGAATCCATCGAGCATGTGGAGGCTGTTCTTGCTGAAAATTTGCATATTTTCAAGGAACATATCCCGGCGATCGTCGAAGGACCGTTCTACAAAGGCGTAACGGAACTCGGAGCTTCCTCGGTGGTGATCCGGATCCTGGCAAAATGTTCGGAAGAAGATAAGTACCAAGTGCAAAGAGATATGAACAGAGAAATGAAACTCCTCTTTGACAAGTATAATATCAACATTCCGTTCGACCAGGTTGTCGTCAACTATCGTGAGGAATCCGAAAAGGAGGCCTCGGTACCCACGGCGGATGATTCCGTCCGTGCAAATCAATTCCTCAGAGATCAGCGTGAGATCTCCAGAGGCGTGGAGGGCGCAGAAAGATAAGCGCGTTGTGCAGGGCTTGAAATATCGAAATCGCTGATCACCGGCAACGCCCGAATGAGAAGCGATCCCGGTATATCCGGCTTGAAAACCTGCATATTCTTTGCAAAAAAGGAGGAATACTTCCGATCCACTGTTGAAAGGACCGAATGCCCGTATCCATTTTGCTCGAAAAAACAAAAAACAAAAAGGAGAAAAAGAACTATGAACTTCAAAAAACTGTTTGCAGAAGCAATCGGAACGTTTGTACTTGTGTTTGCGGCTTGCGGCGTTGCCGCTATGACGGGAGGAAGCCTTGTCGCAACCTCTTTGACCTTTGGCCTTGTGATCGTTGCAATGGCATATTCGATCGGTAGAGTTTCCGGCTGTCATATCAACCCGGCCGTTTCGCTGGGATGCGCACTGACCGGAAGAATGTCGTGGGTTGATTTCTTCGGCTACGTTGTAGCGCAGGTCATCGGCGGATTCGCCGGCGGCGCTGCGATCTTCGGTATTGTGAAAATGTCCGGAGCAAAAAGAATCGGTGATGCTTGCAACGGTGTGATCGGCGGCGACGTTACGACCGGTTCGATTGTCGGTTCCTTGCTGGCAGAAGCAATTCTTACCTGCATTTTCGTTTACGTGATCCTGAACGTTACCGACGAGAACAAGAATCCCGCCGGAAAGAAGGCAGGCATCATTATCGGTCTGACCCTGACGCTGGTACACCTGATCGGCATCACGCTGACCGGAACGTCTGTCAACCCCGCGAGAAGCATTGCAACCGCTCTCAACGCGCTGATCTTTGACGGAACGACCGTGGCACTCGCACAGGTTTGGATCTTCATTGTCGGTCCGCTTGTCGGCGCCGCAATTGCCGCATTGCTCTTCAAAGCAATCAATAGCGAGAAAAAATAAAAAGCAAGAACGGCAAGAATCCTTGTCGTATTTGTGCCGAAAGAGCCGGGGGCGTCGCCCCCGGCTCTTTCGGCTTAAAAATACAAAAAATGTTCCAACAGCACAATTATATCACGGAAGATTCAATTTTCCACACCGATTGTATATTGCAAGCCTTCCCCTTGTGCCGTCGTCAGCAAGCCGATCCGTTTCTGCGGAACGGATGATCCGTTTTCATCGGTCAAAGACAGAGGTTTTTCACTGACAAAGCCAATGGGACCCGCCTCGCAAAGCGTGATTTTATTTCCTTGCCGTTCTGTAACGGCGGCAACGCCGAGCATCAGATCCAGCCGACCGAGAACGGCAACGCCGTCCTGCATCGGCGCAAAGGTATAGAGCCGGAAAACATCTCTGTTGTCAAGCTGCACCGGAAGGTTTTCACCCGGATGCAGAATGCCGGACGCCTGCGTGAAATATTCGTGATAACCGTAGGTTCCGGTCGACAGACCTGCATCCTCGGGAGAGACCGTTCCGCTTACCGGCAGGTCTTCCGCGTTGATGTTGAAAGCGGCGATCAGCCCGCTCTCGCGCACACGGTTGCGAATTTTGAAGATCTGACCCGAGAGAGTCGGATTTTCAAGCAGACAATCCTCGGTCGGTGTGGCACTCTCGTCGGCGCGCAGAATCCGACCGTTTTGCAGGAGCAGCGGTTTGAGAATTTCCGGACGGGTGCGTCCGATCTTGTCCGAGACGTAGATCGGACCGCCGCTGATCGCACGGCAAACGCTGTTTTTCACGGCTTGTTCGTCGTCAGTCCACCACATATCCCAGTCGTTGACGTAGAATTGTCCCTGCAAAAGCCCGTTGTAGGAGCATTGCAGGATATGTTTTGCAAACCATTTGCGGCTCTCGGGCATGAAATCGTCCGAGCAGCGGCTGACCGCGCTTCGGCGATGGAACATACATTCGGAAGGCATCCCCATACAGTTGATGAGCGCACCGTCAAAATAGGTTTCGGCGGCGGAATCAATGGCGGATTGGATCGCTTTCGCACTTTGCCCGATCGGGGCGATTCCGCGATAGCGCTTGTGGTACCCCTGATTGTCGATCTTCACAAAGTCGGCACCCCAATCCTTTGCGGTGCGACAGAGGTCAGAGAAAAATGCTTTTGCGCGATCCGGATCGGGAGAAACGATCCGACGTCCGGATTCTACCGTGATCAGATTTTCGGCTTCCTGCCGGTCGAGCTCGCCCCCGGGTTCCAGTCCCGCCCAGTAGCCGGTCGTCGGGAACCAGATCCCGATATGGGGGATCCCGGCGCGGCGAAGATCCTCGACGGCGGCTTTCATGCCGTTTGGAAACCGAACCGGGTCGCCCTCAAAGCGGCGCATTTTGCTTTTGTGCATTTCCAGAACCATATCGCCGAAGCTCACGTCCGACGGGATTTCGTTCAGTGCGGGAACGTCCGCCCACATATCGTCGAAGATCGCAAACTGAACAGGAACCTTTTTATCCCGGAATTCTTTGGCTTTTTCGAGCATCCCCGCGTGGTTGACGCGGATCTGCATGGCGTCCCACGAACACCAGCCGAAGGTATTGAAGAGATCGGCAACCGGACGGTCTTTCCGCATCGGGAGATGCAGATATTCGCCGGCGGCTTTGGCAATCTCAGAGAGAAGCAACAGGGGATGCGCTCCGCGCATGGTCAGGAACGCCGGCTGATCCTTACATTCGGTAACCGCCGTATTTGCATACATCCGGAAAGCCATTCCGCGTTCGGTTCCGCAGATCACGGTTTTGAAGGTATCGCCGCAAAGGGGAAGGATCGCGAGGTAACCGTCCCCCTCCCGGATCAACAGCTCCTGCACCAGTTCCGGCAGGGCAGAGAGCCGGTCGCCCCACACCGGGCGACACCAGAACGGAGAATGGTTTTCGATCGCGAGATAGGGCGCGTCGGGCAGATCGGGATAGAGCAGAATGGCAGAGTCGGGATCAAATCCTTCTTTGCAGTCTGCCGAAACGGTATAGACCGTTGCCTTTCCACCATGGATCGTGCAGGTCTTCCAAAGCACGGGTCGTTTGGTCTGATTGCTGTTTTGATCGGTGATAACGGTTCTGACGAATTTCATGGGGACTCCTCTGGAAATCAGATTTTATAGTTTTTGTAGTCGCGGGAACGGTTGCGGTATTCCTGCGGCGACATTCCGAACATATTTTTGAATTGAACGTTGAAATTGGAAATATTATTGAAGCCGCAGGCGTTCGCGATGCTGATGACCGTTGCGTCGGTATCCACCAGCATCCGGCAGGCGTTTTTCAACCGGATTTCTCCGAGATAATGAGAGGGCGTCATGCCCACGACCCGTTTGAAAACGGTGATGAAGCGGCTGTTGCTCAAAAAGGACATCTGCGCCAGATCCTGAATCGAGAGCTTTTCGGAATAGTTCTGCGCGATGAATTTCAGAATATTATAGATTTCGGCAGGGAATGCCTGCGATTCGGATTGCGTACCGTTTTCATATTGCAGCAGGAGATAGAAGGCCTTGAGCAACTCGCTTTTCAGAACGAGATCATGCAGTGCGGTGTCGGCTTTAAGGGCAACGATAATGTTGTCCATTGATGTCTGGATCTCGCTGTAATAGGGATGGAGTTTTGTGATCGGCAGGGAGATTTTTCTTTTGTTGCGCAGAACCGGGAGCATGATATCCACGTAGCATCTTTCGCTGATCGCTCCGGAAAGCAGTTCCGAGGTGAAAAGGATCGTATGGTAGCAACCGAAAGAGTCTTTCTGGTCGATCGGGTAGATCGAATGGATCTTATCGGGCGGAATGATAAAAATGTCTCCCTCTTTTCCGAGGTACTCCCGGTTGTCAATATGAAAGAGCATCTGCCCGGATACCATATAATCGATTTCAAATTCCGCGTGAAAATGGGGTTCTACAAAGGGATCTTTGCCGGGAAATTCATTCCAATAGTAAACGAAGGGCTGCCAGGCGTTTTGCGTGGGAACTTCTTTTTTTCGGTAAGCGTTTTCCTTTTCTTTGTTCGCGTCCATCTCTTCCCTCCCCTCTTCAAAAAAGCGAAAAAACCAGCAGCTCTTATTCCGAAGCGATCTGCTTCGGACATTTTCATTATAGCACTCCAAAACACGGTTGTCAAGCGATTTAACGCGCTTTTTTATCATGCAAAATCTCTTTTTTGATGATTTTCAAGCACTGAAACGAAAAAAAATAGAACAGTAAAATTCCAAAATGATTCAGGCATAAAACAATAGATAAAAATCGAGAAAAATGATAGAATGAACACAATGGTCCGATTCCGGCTTTCGGGTCTTGAAAAGCGGGCTGTCACACACAGGTATCTCCTGTTTGCAACAGCCCTTTCCCGAAAGCGGCATCACCGTTGCTCGATTACGCGCAGTCCGCTGCCGGAGCCGAATTTCTCCCCGTTTTTATCAAAGAGAACGGTATAGGTCTTGCCTTTGTAATGCAGATTGGAAAGGCGGAACCACTCCCAGTCGGCGGGAATATTCGGGGAAACTTCCAAAGCTCCCTCGCTTTCCCGGATGCCGACGATTCCGGTCAGCACGAGATCGCAGAAGGTGGAATGGTTATAATCTTTTCCGCGCTCGTAGCCGCCCTTGCGTTCGAGCCATCCGCGGTCGCGCAGAATGGTACGGCTCGACCAATCGTCCCGGAGCGGATGCCTGACCTCGTCGATCCAGGGAACGGTTTTGCCGTCCTCGCGAACCCGTGTATGCGTTTGCGCATATTGGCGCAGCAGATTGCAGAACAGTTCTTTGTACCGTTCGCCGCCCGGATAGGTTTGGATCACCCGGTTCAGGGCAGTCAGCGTTTGCGCAGTTGCAAACGGCCAGACGTACCCGTTCCAGAGGCACTCATGCTTGGCGGGGAAGAGAAAACGCGGATGGCTCCGTTCGGCGGTGGTCAACCCATAGGGAGAAGAGAACGAACGCTCGTCCGCCAAAAGATCGAACGCCGCTTCGCGGCCGGCTGGCGGGATGCCGAACATCCAGGGGATATAGCCGATCAGCTCGCGCGGACTTTGCCCGCGACCTTCAAGGAACACCCGGTCGGGATCGTTTTCCATGCCTTCTTCATAATGGAAGGCACGGTAAAATCCGTCCGAAAACAGATTTTCGTTGATCAGTGACTTTAATTTTTCATGCTTTTCACGAAAGCGCGCTTCGATTTCCGTGTTACCGGTATCACGCGCAAATTGCGCGATCGCTTCGGCGTCGGCGCAGAGATAGGAATTGAGCGTGGGACGGATCCCATGCCGGACGCGGCAATCTTCGGTCGTTCCGCTGATGGAAAATTCCATGGCGTCCCGGTCGTCGATCGACCAGAACATTCCGTTCGGCAGGTGGTGCGTTTCCTCCCATATTTCATAGTTGCGCACGAGCTTTTGCAAAGCGTCGCCGCCGACGTCGTAATTTCCGGTCACGTTTGCAAGCTTTCGGACGGCGGTGGCAAACCACGCGCTGTATTTATGCGCGTCGTCCTGCCGATCCAGAAAGAAGTTGATGTAATCCGATAGATAGCGGTCGGCGTGTTTGAGCCAGCGTCCTTCGGTGATGTGATGCCCGACCGCCGCGTTGATGGTATTGTAAAGACCGCTCCACGAAACCTGCGGGAGAAATTCGGTGACGACATATCCCTCCGGCGTTTGTTTCAGATGCTTTCGGTAAGTCCACCAACGGAAATAGTAGGTGCGTTCGAGATCGGCGTCGGGGCATTCAAAGAGGGGAATCTCTTCCCGCAGCCATGTGAGCGCGTGCGCGTTGTCGATCGCATTGCAAACCGTTTCTTCATCGTTTGCGTTGAACGCTTCGATATATTGTTCCAAAACACGGTACGAATGTTCCATTAAAACAGATTCCTTCCGTGGTATTCCGCATAGCCGATGAATTCGGTATGATAATTTCTGCCGTTGTACCAGAGCATCCATTTGGTTTCTTTTTCGTTCCAGAGCACCGTGGGTTTATAGCAGGCGTCGGCATCCCATTCGCCGGGCGTGGGGGTGATGAGCGGATTGAGCGGAGAGCGCACCCAACGGGTGATTCCGTTATCCGAGCGCGCCACGCAGATGCAGGCGGTGTCGATATCCCGGTATCCGATATAGAACATGAGATACCCCATATCGTCGGTGTGGATCACCTGACATCCGCCGATGCGATCCTGCTCGTAGACGTTCTTTTTCTCGCGCGTGAGCACCGGGTTGATCCAGCTCTTTTTCCAAACGATGCCGTCCGCGCTCTCGGCGTAGGCGTTCACGTTGGGTTCGTAGTTTTTCCCGGTGGAGTACCACATCCGGTAGATCCCGTTTTCAAAGAGAACGCAGGGGTTCATCACCGAAACGCCCTCCCAGGGGAATTCGGAAACCAGCACGGGATCGCGGAGCGGACGCGAAAAATGGATCCCATCCGAGCTTTCGGCGTAACCGATATAGCTGTGTCCCTTTGCCTGCCCGGTATACCACATTTTGTAAATATCCCCGATTTTGAGAACACAATTTCGGTTGATGTCATCCTCCCAACCGCTTTCGAGGTTGTTTTGAAGCGTGATCACAGGGTCGCTCCAATGGATTCCGTCTTCGCTGAACGAAACGCCGCACGCTTTCTGTTTCCGAACCGAAACGTCCATGCGGTAGCGCCCCTCGTCCATCCACACCAGAGCGTCGAACATGGTCCCGATCGTTTGATTCCCAAACACGGGATTCCCGGAAAACTTTTGAAAGGTACTCATTTTTTTCATCTCCTATTGACAAATTGTTTGCACCGGCTTATAATTGATTATAGCATATCAGGCATTTTTTTCAAGTGCGTTTTGTTTGATAAAATATGCAATTTGTTCGATGATAAATCAAGGAAAAAACGAAATGATTTTTCGGGAAAGTTGTCACAAAAGGATCAATTTACAGCATATTCCGTCCGAAACAGCGGAAAAGCTTTATTATTATGTGCTGTGGACGGGGCATTTTCTCTGCAAACCGGATTTTCATATCCGGCGCGCCAATTACGATACCTATCTGCTGCTCTATACGGTATCGGGGGAGGGAACGCTGCTGTATGAGGGGCGGAAATATACGCTCGGCCGCAATTCGCTGATGCTGATCGATTGCAGAAAATTGCAGGAATATTTCCCGAACGGGGACGGTTGGGAATTCAAATATATCCATTTCAAAGGAGCGCTTTCGGAGCGTTATTACGCCCATTTGTCCCGGCTGTACGGAGCCCCCGTTTCCGAGGGCGGAACACGAGCCGAGGAATATCTGGATCGCATTCTGGAAAGCGTGCGAACCTCCGGCGCGGAGGAGATCTGCTCGGAGCTGATCTACCGGTTGCTCACGGGGATGATCTCATCGCACCGCAATCGGGATGCGATCGGAGCGGATCCCATCGGAGCGGCGGTGGGATATATCTCCGAACATTACGGAGAGAACATCACGGTATCGGAGCTTGCCGAGATGGCGCATATCAGCCGGTGCCATTTCTCGGTTCGCTTCCGGGCATATACGGGCTTTTCTCCGCATCGGTATCTGCTCCTGTACCGGCTCGGCTACGCCAAGCAGCTGCTTTGCAACACGACCGATTCGATCGGAGAGATCGCCGAACGGTGCGGATTTTCAGACGTTTCATCCTTTATCCGCACCTTCCGGATCACGGAAGGGATCTCCCCCGCCGCCTACCGGAAATCTCAAACCGGTTCATAATTTTTTGAGAAAGCAAAAAATCATTCCAAATTTAAGGAGAAAAACCATGGCAGTCGTAACAATTATCGGTGCGGGCATGATGGGCTCGGCACTGGCGTTTCCGGCAAGAGAGAACGGAAACGAAGTACGGTTGGTGGGAACCCACCTTGACCGCGAGATTATCGAAACCTCCATCCGCACGGGACGTCACCCAAAATTCACAAAGGACTTTCCGGCAGGTATAAAATATTACCAAGTGGAAGAGATGGAAACGGCGATCAAGGGCGCGGATCTTGTCATCTGCGGCGTATCGAGCTTCGGCGTGGACTGGTTCGGCGACGTGGTGCTCCCCAAAATTCCGGATGAAATTCCCGTGCTGAGCGTCACCAAAGGACTTCTCGATACGCCGGAGGGAAAACTTCTGACCTATCCCGAAGTCTGGCAGAAAAAGTTGAATGCGATCGGCAGTAAGGTGAAACTCAACGCCATCGGCGGGCCCTGCACGAGTTATGAACTGGTGGCGCACGACCAGACAGAGGTCGCCTTCTGTGGGAGCGACATGGAAACCCTGCGGAAATTGAAGAGCATCATGGCGACCGACTATTATCATATCAGTCTTTCCACCGACATGATCGGGATTGAGAGCGCCGTGGCGCTCAAAAACGGCTACGCCCTCGGAATCGCCCTGACCATCGGACTGAATCAAAAGGCGTTCGGTCTTGACAGCGAACTGCATTTCAATTCGCAGGCGGCTGTGTTCGGACAGGCGGTCAAGGAAATGTCTCACCTGCTCGAATATCAGGGTGCCGGAACGCTCGAAAACCTTTGCGTGGGTGCCGGCGACCTCTACGTGACGGTCTACGGCGGACGGACGCGGAAGGTTGGCATTCTGCTCGGGCGCGGGCTGAATATCGATGAGGCGAAAGCGGAACTGAACGGCGTCACGCTGGAATCGCTCGTGGTGGCGGTGCGCGTGGCGAGAGCGGTGCGCGTAGCGGCTGGGAAGGGGATCCTCAAAATCGCGGATTTTCCGCTCCTTTGCCACGTTGACGAAATTCTGACCGACAAAAAAGCGGTCAACATTCCATGGGAAAAATTCACGTTTGAAACCGAGAATCCCAACGGGAGAGAACAGTGGTTGAGCAAATGGCGGGGCATTCTTTCCGAACGGGATTTTCGCATCATCGAGAAAGCGTCCCGCATCCTGCTTCAAAATATCGCGCCGAACGAGGAAGGCACCCGCTGGAATCCTTACCGGGCGATTACGCCCTCTATGGCGCAGCAGCCGAGCACCTCGACCGAGGTATTTTTCCCCGGCATCTGGAACTGGGACAGCGCCTTCCACATGATGGGGGTCGCCCGGTTTGACCGGAAACTGGCGCAGGAGCAGATGGAGGCGTTTTTCCTCTTCCAGAAAGAGAACGGGGAGCTTCCCGATCTGATCCGTTTGCCTGCCGGCGGCAGTAAAATCGAAGATTACAGCGGCAAGCCTCCCGTTTGGGCATGGGCGTTGCAAAAGACCGACGAGCGTCAGCCGGATGATGCGTTCCTGGCGAAAATGTACCCGAAACTGGTCAAAAACGAGTCCTTCTGGCGCACCGAACGGTATAGCGAGACCGACGGGCTGTTCTTCTATTCCTGCTCCGCCAAAGATCCGGGAGAGATGAAGGATACCTACATCCGTTGGGAATCGGGACTTGACGATTCCATCCGCTTCGACGACGGCGTGATCGAAACCCTTTACCCGATCGACCTCAACTGCTTTATGGTGTCCTTCTATCAGGCGATGCAGTATCTTGCAAAGCGGCAGGGATTGAACGCGGACGCCGAAAAATGGAGAGAAAAAGAAACCCGCCTGACGAAGCGGATTTTGAAGATTCTTTGGAGCGAGGAGGATCAGTGCTTCTGGGATTGGAACTTCAAGACGAAAGAGTTCGTCCGCGTGATCACGCCGGCACTTTATATGCCGCTTTGGGCTGGCATTGCGACGAAGGCGCAGGCGGCGGCGGTCGAGCGGTTCGCAAAGGATCCCGAAAAGCTCTACCCGAGTATGCCGACGGTCGCGTTCGACCATCCGAAAATGAACGAGCACGGTTACTGGCGCGGACCGGTTTGGATGAACGTGGCGTATTTCGCGATCAAGGGGCTTTACGATTACGGATTTGTTAAGACCGCGATGGAAATTCGGGAAACCCTTCTGAACTGGATGGATAAAGACCGCTCGATCCACGAAAACTACAACCCCTATACCGGTCGCGGACGCTGTGCATCCGATTTCTCCTGGTCGTGTGTATTCGCAATGGAAATGATTTTTGAAATGATGGAATAAAAAATGAAATACGCTGAATCGCTGAAAAAAGGAACATCAACCGCATTTGTAGCCACCGTCGAGCGGAAAGACTGGGAAGACTGGAAGGCGGCGGGGATCGACTGTATCGAATTGTCTTTCAACTATGAGTTCTATATGGAAACCATCGATTTTCCGCACAATGCCGAGAAATACGCCGCACAGGCGAAAGAGATTGGAATCGAGCTTTGGTCGATCCACCTGCCCTTTTCGCCGAAATACGATGTTTCAAATGAGAATCCGGAGTACCGTGCGGAAACGATCCGTGCGGATCAGCTCCTGATCGAGGCCGCCGGCAGGGTCGGGATCAAAACCGCCGTATTGCACCCTTCGAGCGAGCCGATTGATAAGGAACGGAGAGCCGAACGGTTCCGCTTGAGCCGGGAAGCGATCTGCTATCTGAAAGAAGTTGCCGATCGGGCGGGCGTGGTTCTGGCGGTGGAAAATCTGCCGCGCACCTGCCTTTGCAACAAAGCGCCCGAGATGATCGAATTGCTCAAAGGCACCGGCGCCACGGTCGTATATGACACCAACCATTCGCTGTTTCAGGATAATATCAGCTTCCTGAACGCCCTGCTCGACGCAGGATTAAAGCTTCGCACCCTGCATATTTCGGACTACGATTTTGTGGACGAGCGGCACCGTCTGCCGGGCATGGGGATCAACGACTGGAATGGATTTCTCGCCATTCTGGAAAGGGCAAAATACACGGGACCGCTGATGTACGAAGTCGGTTCAAAACCGCGGGACGGCGATCCGAAATACGCGGTCACGCTGGAAATGTTGGCAAAGAACATGAAAGACCTCGCCGCAGGCAAGCTCTGATCCGGTCTTGCAAGGACTGCTCAGAATGGCTTCAAAACGAAAATCCGTCCTTTTCCGGGGCGGATTTTTGACGGCAGACGTCCTTTTTTCAAAATCTTTGGAAATCTATTGACATTTGTCGAAAAAAGATGTAAAATCAGGGAGAAAAAAGAGAATCACATAAAAAAGGAGAATTATTGCGATGCGCTATCGTGACCCGAGAAAATTTCCGAGGCGGTTGTTGGCGTGTGTTTCGGCTCTTTTATTACTGGCATACGCTTTTTCTTTTTCTGCGTTCGCCGCGGCGGGATACTCGTCCTATACGGCTCTGACGGCGGGAGTTGAGCCGGTTGAATGCGTTCCGATCTCCGAGATCGGTTCGGAAGAGGATATCGCGGATGATACCTGGATCGGGATCGATTCCGCGGAGAACTTGATCCTGCTGTCACAACTCATCAACGGAAAATCCACCGTCGGTTCCATCAAAGCAAACTGGTGGCGCAGCAGCAACCGGAAATACCGCATGACGGCGTCGATCACCTTTACGGAGGAACAAAGCACACGGTTTGAGCCGATCGCTTCCGGCTTTTCCAAATTCGACGCCTCCAATTACAGTTTAACGTCTTTCCTCGGAACTTTTGACGGCTGCGGATATATGATCGAGGGATTACAGTGCCCAACAACCAAAGGAACCGGAACCGCAACGAAGACGATTTCCTATACCTCTTTGTTCGGTCTGGTGGGAGCCGGCGCAACGATCCGGAATCTGGTGATCGGGAAAGACTGCTCGTTCACTGCGGGAGAAGCCCTTGCAAAATCCTGCACGGCATCAATCGCTTCCCGCGTGATGGCGAACGCACAGCTGATCAATCTGCTCAATTTTGCTCCGGTAACCGGCGGTGTCTATGCGGGAGGACTGGTTGCCAGAATCGAAACAACCGATGACAGCAAGGCGGTTCTGATGTCGTCCTGCACGAATCTGGGGGCGGTATCCGGAAACAGCTTCGCAGGCGGTCTTGCCGGCACGGTGCAGGGATCCGTCAATTTTGTGAACTGTGTCAACCGGGGAAGCGTGACGAGCGGAAAATACGCCGGCGGGCTTTTCGGAGCCGGCAAGCGCGGAGAAGCGGGCGTGTGGAACGTCAGGATCACAATGCAGGATCTGACGCAGAAGGGAAGCACCGTTACCGGTGATGTTGCGGCAGGCAGTTTCTTCGGGCAGCTCTCCGACCCGGATTACCTCAGTCTGACCGGTGTCAGCGGTTGTTCTTCCCGGTCGATCGGGCTTTCCTTTGCAGGGGAGGCAAACGGAGTGGAACTTCCGGAGGGAGCGTCGGTCACGGTCTTGGAAGAAGACCTCGATGAAACGCTCACGCCCGGATTTCACGGATTGCAGCTCGGAAATTACGCGGACGGAAAGCTGGATCTCAGATTCGTGGGAAGTATCGCGCCGGATCCGGACGCCTATTCGGAGATCGGATACCGGATCGTATATCAGAGCGGGAATACAACGTCGGATGAAAAGAAATGCGTGTGCAAAAAGGTTTTCACGTCCCTTCTCGCGGGAAGCGGAGACGGAATGGTCCCCTACCGTACGGAACAGCTCCGAGCGGAGGACGGCTATCTGTATGCGCTGACTTTGACCGGGGTGCCGGTGGGCGAAGGGAGAACGGTGACCTTCACCGTGCGGTCCTATGCCGTAAAAGCCGACGGAACGGAACTTCTGGGAAAGAGCGGAACGGTGGATCTTACGGTGACCGACGGACAATGTGTTGCGGCGTGGAGGACATGATATGCGGAAAGTGATTCAAACCGAGGCAAAAGAAGTTTATACGGAACCGAAAATCATCGTGTTCGAGCTCGGATCACCGGATGTTTTGACAAGAAGCTTTTCGGTGTTGGAGGAATCGGCGGGAGACGAACTCGCGTGGGAAATTTTCGAGGGGATATAACGTTCAACCCCAAAAAGCAGGACGGCCGGTATGCGTATCGGCGGTTCTGCTTTTTTGTATGCGGACGTAAAAACGCGACCGGGAAAGATGGGACGGTCGGTCGCTCCATCCGCTGTTGACGGGATTCTGAAAAAACTTCCGAATATCCCTTGCAAGGATCGGAAATATATGGTATAATAAACTGTATTATTTTGTCGCGCGCGCGTCGGTGCGCAAAAAGAAAAAAGGAAAAAGGATCGGAACTCTGTGTATAACCGTTTGAGAATGGGTTTTGCACGGGTGACGAAAGGAGGATATTTTGGAAGAACCGGAGAAACTGCCCGGGCATGCCGAACCCAGAAAGATGACGGCTGCCGAGGCAGAGGCAAAGCACTATCTTTCCCGCTCTCTGCTGCAAAAAATGCATCTGGAACCGCTGAACGACCCGGTGGCGTATGTGGAAAATGCGGACGGGAGCAGACAATATTATTATGAACCGTCCCGCGTGCGGGAAGCGCCTCCCGAGAGGTGGTATCTTCCGATGCAGAAGAAACCGACCGAGACGATGAAGCTCGAAAGCGGTACGGAGATCCCGCGTATGAGCACAAAAAACGCCGCCGTTTACAGCTATTATACCAAAGAACGGCTGGCGCAGATGCACTACGAAGTCGTCGGGGAACCGGTGGCGTACACCAAACGGTTTGATAAATCAATCGTTTATTTTTACGATAAAAAGACCGCGATCCGTCTGCCGCTTCCGTGCGTGGCGTGCGGAAACGATATCCGCTACCGCCGCAAACTTTGCCGGGCGTGCTTTGAAAAAGATCTGGAAATCCGGCGCGCCGCGGGAGATGCCTACCGGAACGCCCCCTATCATATGAAGCGCGAAAAGGTGCTGTTCTTTGATCTGGAACTCACCGGCGTCTACGACCACGACGAGATCCTTTCCATCTCGATCATCGACGGAACTTATAAAGTCCTGATGGATACGCTGGTCAAACCGGTTCACAACAGGAAATGGAAACGCACCGAGAAGATCCACGGGATCACACCCGAAATGGTGGAACACGCTCCGACGTTGGAGGAGCTGACGCCGGCGATCAAGGAGCTTTTTGCCGATTGTGAAAACCTGATCGCCTACGGAATCACCACCGACTATACTCACATCCGCAAAATTTACGATACCGAAAAAGAAAAGCGGGCGTTGCGGGCAAAAACGCGGGACGCCGCGATCGAATATACCCGTTACATCGGAGAGCATTACCCGGATCTGACGCACACGTCGCTCAGCGACGCAATGGAAACGCTGGGGCTTTCCTGGGAAGGCGTTGCCCATACCTCGATCGCCGATACCATCGGTTGCGCGAAGGTCTGGGACGCGCTGTTCCCGCACTACTACGAGGAAGAAAAGGAGGTACTGCCGTGAAAAAAGACCCGATTTTCGGTCTGGATGAACCGAGTACCCATGATGAATACAGCGAACTTTTAACCACTGTGCATGATAACGTGGAATTATCGATCCTGCGGAGCATCCTGGACGGCGAGAATATCCCCTACCGCGTCAGTGAGCGTGGGAGCGGAAGCTCGGTCAAGATCATCATGGGGTATTCCATGTTCGGAACCGATATTTACGTTCCGAAGGCGGTATTCGAACAGGCGAAAGAGGTGCTGGAAGCTTACCGGAACGCGGAACCGGTGGAAGAAGAGGACGATCCCTCATGAAAGAAATTTTGCTTTGCAAATACGGGGAGATCATTCTCAAAGGCGCGAACAGGAGAACCTTTGAGGACGTTCTCTGCAAAACTCTGCGGTTCCGGGCAAAGCACTTCGGAAAATTCGAGATCACGCGGTCGCAGAGCACCATCGTGATCGAACCGCTGGATGATGCGGCGGACGTGGACGGAATGTTTGAAACGACCTGCCGGGTATTCGGGATCGTGGGTGTTTGCCGATGCGCCGTCTGCGAGAAGAATATGGAGAGCATCGAACGCACGGTGCGGAGCTATATTCCGCAATTTCTGACCGGGAAAAAGACCTTCAAGGTTGAGGCGAAGCGGTCGGACAAGCGTTTCCCGTTGGGGTCTCCGCAGATCGCCGCGGAAGTCGGCGGCATGATCCTGTCGGAGGCGCCGCACCTGCGCGTCAACGTGCGCGAACCGGACGTGACGGTACACGTTGAGATCCGGGAAAGAGGCGCATATATCCATGCGGGGCAGTGCAAGGGCGCCGGAGGGATGCCGGTCGGAACCAACGGCCGTGCGATGCTGCTCCTCTCGGGCGGGATCGATTCGCCGGTGGCAGGATATATGATCGCCAAACGCGGCGTGACGCTTGAAGCCGTTCATTTTGAATCCTTCCCTTATACGAGCGAACGCGCGAGAGAAAAGGTATTTGAACTGGCAAGGATCCTGGCGCGGTACGCCGGATCGTTCAATCTGCACGTCGTATCGCTCACGCACATTCAGGAAGAGCTGGTGAAAAACTGCGAGGAAGATTATTTCACCCTGATCCTGCGGCGCTATATGATGGCGATCGCCGACCGCCTTGCCGGCGCCAACGACTGCGGCGGACTGGTCACGGGCGAGAGTCTCGGGCAGGTCGCGTCGCAAACCATGCAGGCGATCGGCGTCACCGATCCGCTTGCCAACCGTCCGGTTTTCCGCCCTTGTATCGGGCTGGATAAGGAAGAGATCATTCAGATCGCGCGCAGGATCGGAACCTTTGAAACCTCCATTCAACCCTATGAAGATTGTTGTACGGTCTTCACGCCGCGCCATCCGCGCACGCGCCCGGAGATCGAAAAGGTGATCGAACAGCAGAATCGACTGCCGTTTGCGGAATTGGTGGAAGAGGCGATCGGAACGGATCAGGTCAGTCGGATCCGCGCCGAATTCTGATAAAAAATAGAAAAGAGGAACGAAAAATGGAACAGAAATACTACCACATGAATATCGCGGGTTGCGAGCGCGACCTGCCGATCTGTCCGCTGAATGAAAATCTGAAAATTGCCGGTTTCGTGATCTTCGGGGACCCCGAGCTGACGACGGCGTGCGCACAAGCACTGCTTGACCGCGCCCCTGCATACGACTATCTCATCAGTGCCGAAGCAAAGGGAATTCCGCTTGTGCATGAGATGGCGCGTCTGGCAGGGAATCAGAAATATTTTCTCGCACGCAAAGCACCGAAGCTCTATATGACGGGAGTTTTCGACGTGAAGGTGCGGTCGATCACAACCGCCAAGGAACAGCACCTCTATCTCGATAAAGCCGACGCCGAGATCATGAGGGGCAAGAAAATCCTGGTCGTGGACGACGTGGTCTCCACCGGAGAATCCCTGCGTGCACTCGAACAGCTCGTGGAAGAGGCAGGCGGGATCATCTGCGGCAGAATGACGATCCTCGCGGAGGGCGATGCGCAGGGCAGAGACGACCTGATCTACCTCGAACCCCTGCCGCTCTTCGACCGAAACGACAATCCGATCGGTTAATCAAACGGGAAAGGAAGATAAGACGATGAACAGAACTTATATCAAAGACATTCAGCCGGGAACGAACTGCCGGATTTCGGGATTTATTGAGAATCTGCGCAACAAGCGCACGATGGCGTTCCTCGTGATCCGCGACCTGACCGGAAAAATGCAGGTCACACTCGAAAAAGAGAAATATCCGGAGCTTGCCGTGCTCGTCGATCAGATGACCATTCATTCGGTGATCTCGGTCGAGGGCAAGGCGATCGCGAACGAGTTCGTCAAGCTCGGCGGCGTGGAGATCCTGCCCACCAAAATGGAGATCCATTCGATCGCCGACGCACTGCCGATCAAGGAAGATTCCGAGATCGACTCCAAAATGGACTTCCGCTGGATCGACCTGCGCCGCGAAAAGAACCATCTGATGCTCAAAATGCAAACGCTCCTGACCGCGTCCATGCGGGAATTTCTGCTCGCGGAGGGCTTCGTGGAGATCCACACGCCCAAGCTCATCGGCGCGGCGAGCGAATCGGGCTCGGACGTGTTTGAAGTCAAATATTTCGATACGAAAGCGTATCTGGCGCAGTCGCCGCAGTTCTATAAACAAATGGCGATGGCATCGGGGCTCGACCGCATTTTCGAAACCGGTCCGGTCTTCCGTGCCGAGAAGTCCTACACCAACAAACACGCCACCGAATTCACCGGGTTTGACCTTGAATTCAGCTATGTCTTTTCGGTGGAAGAGGTCATGCACATGGAAGAACGCCTGCTTGCCTACGCCTTTGAAAAGGTAGCGAAGCAGTATGGCACCGAGATCGAGGAGCTGTTCGGCAAGCCCGTGATCGTGCCGAAGGTTCCGTTCCCGCGCATGAAACTCGCCGACGTCTACAAGGAACTTGAAGCCCGCTACGGCTATACGGTTTCCGACGACGCGAAGGGTGACCTGACCACCGAGGCGGAGCATCTCTGCGCGAAACTTTCCATGGAGATGTTCGGGAGCGAATTTCTCTTCATCACCGACTACGACGCAAAGGAGCGCGCCTTCTACCATATGCGGGACGAGCGCGGCGTGCCGATGGGCTACGACCTGATCTGGCGCGGATGCGAGATCACGACCGGCGCCGTTCGGGAACACCGTTACGAGATCCTCAAAGCGCAGGCGGACGAGAAGGGGCTGGCGAAAGACGTGGAATTCTATCTGCAATTCTTCCGCTACGGCTGCCCGCCGCATGGCGGCTTCGGTGTCGGAATCGACCGGCTGACCATGCTCTTCCTCGGACTTTCGATCAAGGAAGCCGAATTCCTCTTCCGCGGACCGAACCGTCTCACGCCGTAAAAATGGTCGAACTATTATCCCCTGCGGGGAATTTTGAAAAGCTCAAAGCGGCGATCCGTTTCGGGGCGGACGCGGTATATCTTGCCGGGCAGATGTTCGGGATGCGGTCGGCGGCGGATAATTTTACGGTGGAAGAAATCTTTGAAGCCGGAAAATTTGTCCACGCCCACGGGAAGAAATTATATCTGACCGTGAACACCATGCCGCACGAGAACGAATATCCGATCCTGCGAAACTATCTGTCATCCCTGCGCGGGGCTGAGATCGACGCGATGATCGTCGCCGACCTCGGCACGCTTGCGCTGGTGCGGGAAATTCTGCCCGGGATGGAACTGCATATCTCCACGCAGGCGTCGGTGGTCAGCTCGGCGGCGGCAAAGGCATATGCTGCGCTCGGCGCAAAACGGGTGGTGCTCGCCCGGGAACTGACGCTGGACGAAATTGTGGGCATCCGGCGGAATATCCCCGAGGAGATCGAGCTTGAAACGTTTATCCACGGCTCGATGTGCGTCTCCTGGAGCGGTCGTTGTCTGCTTGCCAACGCGCTCAACGGGCGGGACGGCAACCGCGGCACCTGTTCGCAGCCCTGCCGGTGGAATTATCACCTGATCGAGGAAAAGCATCCAGAGGAGCCGTTGCCGGTCGAGCAGACCGATCTGGGAACCTTCATCATGTCCTCCAAAGACCTCTGTATGATCGAGCATATTCCCGAGCTGATGCAGAGCGGCGTGACCTCTTTCAAAATCGAGGGGCGCATGAAGAGCGCCTACTATACGGCGGTGGTGACCAACGCCTACCGCATGGCACTCGACCGTTATCTCGCCGATCCGAAAGAATACGTTTACGATCCCGCGTGGCGCGAAGAACTCGAAAGCGTATCCCACCGCGAATACGATACGGGATTCTTTTTCGGCAGTCCGATGCAGGACCCGAAACTCGTCAGCGTCTGCGGATATCTCCGCGAAAAAGCATATTTTTCCACGGCAACCGAATATGATGAGGATGAACTGAACATCTTGATCGGATCGGGTATCGCCGTCGAAACCGAAAGCGGAAAACTCTATCGGTTTATCCAAAGAAACAAACTCTCTGCGGGTGACGCGGCGGAGCTTGTCACACCGGGGAAGACCGGGCAGGGGTTTGTCGCGCGGGAGCTTTACGCCCCGGACGGCACGCCGCTCGAATCTACCCCGCATCCTTCTATGATCTATTGGTGCCGCGTTCCGTTTGCGGTGCGGGAAGGAGACCTTTTGCGCGCGGGCATCTCCCGCGGTCTGGAAGTGCGCGGAAAGGACCGGGTCCGAATGTAAGAAAGGAACCCCGGCATGATATTGGAATTTCTCAAAGCGTTGCTCTATGGGATTGTCGAGGGGATCACCGAATGGCTCCCCGTCAGCTCGACCGGTCATCTGATCCTGCTCTCGGAGTGGCTCCCGTTCGGCTTTTCGGATGACGCCGCCTTTCTGCAATCCTTTTGGGAAATGTTTGAAGTCGTCATTCAGCTCGGCGCGATCCTGGCGGTGGTCATGCTTTTTTGGAATCGGTTGAATCCGTTCGGAAAAGGACGGACGGCAGATGAAAAAAAGCAGATTTGCCGGCTCTGGGGCAAGGTCCTCCTTGCCTGTCTGCCGGCGGCGGTGATCGGGCTATTCGGAGACCGTCTGCTCGAAATGCGAACCGGAAAAGACCTTGACGGATGGTGCTACAACGCGTCGGTTGTTGCGGCAATGCTGATCCTCTACGGAATTGCTTTTATCGCGGTCGAGCGCGCGCACCGGGGGAAACCCCCGAGAATCGGGCGGACGGAAGAGATTTCCTGCCGCGCGGCGTTCTTGATCGGACTTTTTCAGGTACTCTCTCTGATCCCGGGAACTTCGCGCTCGGGTTCAACCGTTCTGGGAGCGATCCTGCTCGGCGTTTCACGCACGGCGGCGGCTGAATTTTCCTTCTTTCTGGCAGTTCCGGTCATGGCGGGAGCGAGCGGAGTAAAACTGCTCGGCTTTCTGCAAAAGAGCGGCGGGAACATTCCGGCAAGCGCGTGGGTGATCCTGGCAATCGGATGTTTGTCGTCCTTTTTTGTTTCGGTGGCGGCGATCCGATTTTTAACCGATTTTGTCAAAAAACACAGTTTCGCGGCGTTCGGCGTCTACCGGATTCTGCTCGGCGCGGCGGTTTTGCTGTATTTTCGGTGATGTGCAATGGAAATGAAAAAATTAAAGATCCCGTATCCGGTCGTGGTGGAGGGACGGTATGACGAATTGCGCCTGCAAACGGTGATAGAAGGGCAGATCGTCCGAACCGACGGATTCGGTGTATTCAAAAAAAAGGAAATTCTGACCCTTTTGCGGCGGCTTTAGGAAAAGACGCCGTTGATTTTGCTGACC
>CAMYUQ010000017.1 GCA_947302045.1 uncultured Clostridia bacterium | reverse complement strand
CAAAATCATTCGCATTGCTCATTATACTATACCGTCCCCCTTTTTGTCAATCCCTTTTTTGATATTTTTCTTGCTTTTTCGACGAAAATATGGTATCATATAGAAAATGCTTTCCGAAGGGGGTAGTTGCGTGGATCTTCCGATCTCTCCCGAAGCCGTATCCGCTCTGCTCGACTGGTACCGCGCAAATGCCCGGGATCTGCCGTGGCGGCGCACGTCCGATCCATACCGCATCTGGGTTTCCGAGATCATGCTCCAACAAACCCGCGTAGAAGCCGTCAAGCCCTACTATGAGCGGTTTCTCGCCGCCTTCCCTACCCTGCCCGACCTCGCCGCGGCACCCGAGGAGCGTCTTTTGAAACTCTGGGAGGGACTCGGCTATTACAGCCGCGCCCGTAACCTGCAAAAAGCCGCCCGCGCCGTCGTGGAGCAATACGGCGGCGAGATGCCCGCCGATGAAGGTCTTCTGCGCAAGCTCCCCGGCATCGGCGACTACACCGCCGGCGCGATCGCCTCGATCGCTTTTGGCATCCCCGCGCCCGCCGTCGACGGCAACGTCCTGCGCGTGCTTTCGCGCTTTTGCGGCTCATGCGCCGATATTTCCCTGCCAGAGACCAAAAAAATGTGGAATCAACTGCTCCGCCCAGTCATTCCCGAAAACGCCGGCGCTTTCAATCAAAGTCTGATCGAACTCGGCGCGACCGTTTGTCTCCCGAACGGAGAACCGCTCTGCGCTTCCTGTCCGCTCGCGTCATCCTGCGTCGCCCTGCGGGACGGCAAGACCGACGCGCTCCCGATCAAGGCGGCGCAAAAGCCCCGCCGCATCGAACGGCTCACCGTCCTGCTCATCCGCGACGGCAACCGTACCGCTCTGCATCAGCGTCCCCCGAAGGGGCTGCTCGCCGGACTATATGAACTGCCCAACCTGCCCGGTCACCTCTCGCCCGAGGAACTCCCGGACCGCATCCGCGAAATGGGGTTTGAGCCCCTGCGTATCACGCCTCTGGAACCGGCGAAGCACATCTTTACCCACATCGAATGGCAGATGATCGCCTACGCCGTGAAGATCTCTCCCGCGTTCGACGGTTATCACGAAAAGTCGGGCTATCAGTTGGTCCCGGACGACGACCTGCGCCTGCATTACGCGATCCCCTCCGCGTTCTCCGCCTACAAGAAATATTTTGGATAGAAGGTTACCATGAAACATATTTTCGTCATCAATCCCGCCGCCGGAAAAACCGACGCTTCGAGCGAAATTCAAGCAAAATTGCAGGATTTTTCGTCCTCGTTCGACATTTCCTTTTACGAAACCAAGTCCCACGGCGACGCGACCGAATACGTCCGCTCGGTTTGTGAATCGACCGCCGAACCGGTGCGCTTTTATGCCTGCGGCGGCGACGGTACCCTGAATGAGGTCGTCAACGGCGCGGTCGGTTTTGCGCAGGCGTCGGTTGGTTGTTACCCCTGCGGCTCCGGCAACGATTTCGTCAAATACTACGGCGGCGAGAAACGGTTTCTGAATCTCGAAGCCCAGCTCACCGCCCCCGAGGAAGAAATCGACCTGATCCGCGTCGGGGATCAATACGCCATCAACGCCACGCATTTCGGCTTCGATTCCTGCGTTGCTAACGTGATGAACAACGTCCGGCACAAGAAGATCATCGGCGGAAAAAATTCCTACAAAACCGGCGTGATCGTCGCTTTGGTGAAAGCCATGAAGAACGACTGCGCCGTCGTGGCCGACGGGAAACTGCTCAATCCCAAGGGAAAAATCCTGCTCTGCACCATCGCAAACGGACAGTACGTGGGCGGCTCCTACAAATGCGCGCCGCGATCCTCCAACCGGGACGGACTTCTGGAAGTTTGTCTGGTGCATCCGATCTCGCGGCTGACCTTTGTCAAGCTGATGAAATCCTATCAGAACGGCACGCATCTGGATGATCCGAGGTTTACATCCCATATCGTTTACTGTCGGGCGGCTTCGGTTTCGGTCACCGCACCGGACGGATTCGTCTATTCGATGGACGGAGAGCTCTACGAGCAAGGTCAGTTTACCGTGGAGGCCGTTCCCCGCGCCATCCGCTTCGCCGTTCCCGAACTGCAAAAATAAAAGTTCCGGACGCTCCCAAGAGAGCGTCCGGATTTTCTTTTACTTCTTTTTCGGTTCTGCTCCGTGGCAGGAACCTGCCATCGGACATCCGCAGCATTTTCCGCCGCAAGGAGATTTCCCTTTCTTCCTGTCGCGGATCATCCCGATGATGATAAACGTCACAAGACAGATCAGAATCGCGCAGATGATGATCGTACCGACGTTATTTGCAAGCCAAGCAACCATGAGAAAAACCTCCCCCTCCGTTTTTTGAAACTTTTTCTTAAATCTTCTTGCTCAGTGTCGTTGCTTCTTTATACTTCTTGAAGAACAGCATATAAACCATGCAGGCGATCAGCGCAATCGCCGCGACCAGCCCGATGATATGTCCCACAAGGTGGTTCGTGAATTCCCCGTTGAAGATCGAACCGATCTGGTAGACGATGAGCGAGATCGCGTAGGCGAAGCCGCATTGGTAGCCGATGGCGAACCAGGTCCACTTTGCGCTGTTCATCTCTCTGCGGATCGCACCGATCGCCGCAAAGCAGGGTGCGCAGAGCAGATTGAAGATCAGGAACGAATATGCCGCCACGCCCGTGAACGCTTCGGCGAGTTGCGAATAGACCGTTGCGCCTTCTCTGCTGTAAAGAACCCCCATCGTGCCGACGATGTTTTCCTTTGCGATCAGACCCGTGATAGACGCAACCGCTCCGCGCCAGTTACCCCAACCGAGCGGTGCGAAGATCCATGCGATCCCCTTTCCGACTGCCGCGAGCATGGATTGATCCAACTCCTCTTCCGCCAGCATCCGGAAACTTCCGTCCACAAATCCGAAGTAGGAGAAGAACCAGACTGCCATGGTCGAGAGCAGGATGATCGTTCCGGCTTTCTTAATGAACGCCCAACCACGTTCCCACATGGAACGGAGCACGTTCCAGAGGGTCGGCATATGGTAGGCGGGAAGCTCCATGACGAAGGGTGCGGGATCGCCCGCGAACATCTTCGTCTTTTTCAGCATGACGCCGGACATGATGATCGCCGCCACGCCGATGAAATAGGCGGAAGTTGCGACCAATGCCGAACCGCCGAAGATCGCGCCCGCGATCATGGCGATGAAAGGCACTTTCGCGCCGCAGGGGATGAAGGTGGTCGTCATAATGGTCATACGGCGGTCACGCTCGTTTTCGATCGTGCGTGACGCCATAATACCGGGAACGCCGCACCCCGAGCCGATCAGCATCGGGATAAAGGATTTACCGGAGAGTCCGAACCGACGGAAGATCCGGTCGAGCACGAACGCGATCCGCGCCATATAGCCGCAGGCTTCGAGGAAGGCGAGCAAGAGGAAGAGTACCAACATCTGCGGCACAAATCCCAGAACCGACCCGACGCCTCCTACAATTCCTTTCAGGATCAGTCCTTGCAACCACTCGGGTGCGTTTGCCTTTTCCAGTCCGTTCCCGATCAGAACCGGGATACCAGGCACCCAGACTCCGTATTCTTCGGTCGCCGGTGCGCCGTAATGATCTTTATATTCTTTGTTCAGGTATGCGTCGAGCGCCGCGGTCATTGCCGCGAGATCGGCTTCTTCTTCGGAAACTGCTTTGGTATCTTCATCTTCCAGTTCGTAGGTCAATTTCGTCCCTGCCGGAAGTTCTGCAAGATATCCGCGCAATGTCTCGATCATTTTCTTTGCTTCTTCTTCCGAGAAATTGTCGGATTCGAGATCCAGGTTCGCTGCCACCTTTTCGGCAAACTCGGATGCATCGATATCGAGACCGACTTTCTTGCCGATTTCTGCAACCGAATCGGCATATTCGCCGATCAAGGCGTCGAGAATTTGGTCCGCGTCGCCGTATTCTTCGGCGGCTTCTTCATATTTGCCGGAACCGATGCCGAAGAGATGCCAACCGTCGCCGAACAGTCCGTCGTTCGCCCAATCGGTTGCGGCAGAGCCGACGCCGATCATCGAGATCCAGTAAACGAGGAACATGATCGCGGCAAAGATCGGAAGTCCCAGCCAACGGTTGGTAACAACACGGTCGATCTTATCCGAGGTGGAGAGCTTGCCGTGATCCTTTTTCTTATAGCAGGTCTTCATGATCTGCCCGATGTAGATATACCGCTCGTTGGTGATGATCGCTTCGGCGTCATCATCCATCGCCTCTTCGGCACGCTTGATATCCTCTTCGATGTGGGCAAGCGTTTCGGGAGCGAGTTTCAACTGTTCCCGCACCTTTTCGTCCCGTTCAAACAGTTTGATGGAATACCACCGCTGCTGTTCTTCGGGCAGGTTATGAACCGTGACTTCCTCGATATGCGCCAACGCGTGTTCGACCGTTCCGCTGAACGTATGCATCGGTACGGTCTTGCCGCTCTTCGCCGCTTCGATCGCCGCCTCCGCCGCTTCGATGATCCCGGTTCCTTTGAGCGCCGAAATCTCATACACCTGACAACCGAGCGAGCGCGCGAGTTCCTGCGTATTAATCTTATCGCCGTTCTTTTTGACCACGTCCATCATGTTGATAGCAACGACGACCGGAATGCCCAGTTCGGTGAGCTGTGTGGTCAGGTAGAGGTTGCGTTCCAGATTGGTGCCGTCCACGAGGTTGAGGATGGCATCCGGGCGTTCCCCGATCAGATAGTTCCGGGCGACGACTTCTTCGAGCGTATAGGGCGAGAGCGAATAGATGCCCGGCAGGTCGGTCACGATCACGCCGTCGTGCTTTTTGAGTTTTCCTTCCTTTTTCTCCACCGTGACGCCCGGCCAGTTTCCGACGAACTGATTGGAACCCGTCAGCGCGTTGAACAACGTGGTTTTACCGCAGTTCGGATTCCCTGCCAGAGCGATCCGGATCTGCTTCGTTTGCTTTTGTGTTGCTTCCATGATTTCTCCTTTTCTATTATTAGCATATGCTAACTCATTGGCTCGGAAAAACGAAGGGAACTTTTACGACTCCACTTCGATCATTTCCGCATCTGCTTTCCGCAGAGAAAGTTCATACCCGCGCACCGTGATCTCGATCGGATCGCCGAGCGGCGCCACCTTGCGCACATAGACCGAAACGCCTTTGGTGATCCCCATATCCATGATGCGGCGCTTGATTGCGCCTTCGCCGTGGAGTTTGACCACCTGCACGGTTTCGCCTACCTTCACTTCCCGCAGTGTTTTCATCGGTTGTCCTCCTTAATATTTTTCAGATCATGATTTTCTGCGCCATTTCCCGACTGATCGCCACGCGGGATTCCTTCACCTTGACGATGATGTTCCCTCCCATCGAACTGACGACCATAACGGTACTGCCGACGACGAATCCGAGATTTTCCAGATGCTTTTTGACTTCCGGCGTGCCTCCCACCCGTTTGACGATGCATTCTTCTCCAACGGTGGCAAAGATCAACGGCATCATTTGAAGAATTCCCCCTCTCCGCGCGGCTTCTATCGGTTTTCATTTTTTGGTTAGCCCTTGCTAACTACGATTATTATAGCGCAAAACAAAAGGTTTGTCAAGAGGTTTTCCAACATTTTTCTCCGTACGGTTTCACAAAAAATTAGCATATGCTAACTTCCCATGTGGTGATTTCCCACAAAAGCGGAGAGAGAAAACGAAAATCACCCCGGTTCGGGGTGATTTTCGGCTTTTACCACAGGTCTTTTTCGTCGATCCCGACGATATCGCCATCCCGGAAACCGGCGGCGGAAAGGTATTTTTCCACGATCGGGCGGTCGTCGGCGTAACCGTTGTGCGCATCCGAACCGTAGGTGACGGGAATGCCCATTTCAAACATCCCGCGCAGGTATTTGGCGTACTGGTGACGGAACGTCTCGGTGGCTTTGGCGGTCTGGAAGAAATGCGCGTTGCACTCCACGTATTTGCCGTTTTCTTTCAGAGCCGCGGCAAGATCGTCTTTCATCCCCTGCGGGATCACGTCAAAGTTCTCGTACCAGATGCCTTTTCCGTGATACCACGGGTGACCGAGGATCGTCACGCGCTCGTCGTTTGCCAGATACATCTGCTGACGGTACCATTCCCCGATGCAGGCGTCGCGGTCGACGGGCAGCGAGGACGCGCCGGGACAGTCGACGCGCCAATGCGAAGCGCCGATCACATAGCGCACGCCGAGAGCAGTCAGTTCCTCCTTGCTCGCCGCCAACGCGATGGCAAACGGGAACCCCTCGGTCGGGGCTTCGTAGCCCAGGCGCGTACCCGTTCTTTTGATATAGTCGAACTGCGGCTTGGCGATGGGCGTCAACTCCACGCCGAGCATCATAAAGGGATATTTCTTTTGCGCTTCCCGAACCCCCTCCGCCGACGCGCGCAGATCGCGCCAAAACTTCCCGTCGTTATAGTTGAGGTGGTCGGTGATCCCCACGAAACGGAGCCCCTGCTCTTTCGCGTTCTCGGCGATAAGAGAAAGCGGGTTCAGCGCGTCGTAGGAATATTCGCTGTGAATATGCCAGTCGGAATGAATGATCATGTCGTTATGCTCCTTGATAGGGTTTTCTTATTTTACCATGAAAACACCGTTGTTGTCAAGTGGCGTGAATAGAAAACCGCCCCGCCGATTTCGGCGGGGCGGAAAAATCAGATAAGACTATCTCTTTTTAGAACATTGTTCGCATAAACCGTTTTCATCAAGTTCCATTGGGCTAAAATACTTTCGTATATAATGGGAGCCCAGACTTCCTTCGATTTTGGAAATTTGCATTGGCATATTGGGGTTATACCCTTTGTGATGACAATAACAACATTCATTTATCCATTTTCTGAAGTGAGGATGCTTCTTTAAATATTCTTCACCCTTGTCGCGTGGAATCATATCCCTGTCTTGATGGCTATGTTTGAATTATCCCCGCGTTTTACCGCCGGCGACGTTGAGCGTCACGCCGGTGATGTAGGACGCTTTTTCGGAAGCCAGGAAAGCAACCGTTGAAGCGACTTCGCAAAGTTTGCCGGAACGCCCGAGCGGAGTCGTTCCCGTCTTCGCGTAACCCGCGCGCAGTTGCTCCACCGTGATACCGCGCGTATAGGCAAGCGCGGTTTCATAGGATTCGGTACGCAGTCCGGTGGCTTCCAGAATGCCCGGCGCAACGCCGACCACCCGGATTCCGAATCTGCCGAGTTCCTTTGCCCAGGAACGCGTCAGCGCGTTGACCGCCGCTTTCGACGCGGCATAAACGCTCTGCCCTTCCGAGCCCTCGAGCCCGCATTCCGAGGACATATTGACGATCACGCCCTCTCCCTTCGCCTTCATGATCCGCGCCGCTTCCTGTGCGCAGAAGAAAAGCCCTTTGAGGTTGACGTTCATCACCTTATCCCAGACCTTTTCGTCGAGTTCGTAAAGTCCGGCTTCGTCCACAAGCAGGCGCGGAATGTTGATCCCCGCGTTGTTGACGATGATATCCACCGTTCCGAAGGTTTCCACCGCGCGGTTGACCATTGCCGCCACCTCTTCATGGGAGGTCACGTCGGTTCTGACGTAAAGCAGGTTCTCTGCGGTCGCATTTTCCAACGCAGGCGCTTCGGGCGCGAGATCGCAAAGCACGACGCGCGCACCGTCGGCGAGAAATTCCTTCACGACCGCCAGACCGATCCCGCTCGCGCCGCCGGTCACGATAACGACCTTATCCTGCAAATCCAACCATTGATCCATGTCTTTCTCCTTTTTATTGCGCGGCATCCACGATCGCCGCGAATTTTTCGGGAACGAGCGACGCGCCGCCGATGAGTCCGCCATCGACGTCGGGTTTGGCGAGCAGTTCCGCCGCGTTTTTCTCGTTCATCGAACCGCCGTATTGGATCGTGACTCCGTTCGCCGCCTTCTTGCCGTAGAGTTTCGCCAGCGTTTCCCGAATGACGTGGCAGGTTTCCTGCGCCTGTTCGGGCGTCGCGGTCAGACCGGTTCCGATCGCCCAGACCGGTTCGTAGGCGATGATGATATTTTTCAGTTCTTCCGCCGTTACGTCTTTGAGGTCGAGTTTGGTCTGCATGGCAACCACTTCGTTGGTAATGCCCGAGAGGCGCTGTTCCTTGACTTCCCCGAGGCAGAGGATGACCTTCATGCCTGCCGCGAGGGCGGCTTTGGTGCGCAGATTGACCGTTTCGTCGGTTTCGCCGAAATACTGACGGCGTTCCGAATGCCCGATGATGACGTATTCCACGCCGCAGGCGGTCAGCATCTTCGCGGAGACCTCTCCGGTATAGGCGCCTTTCTCGGCAAAATGCACGTTCTCGGCACCGATCTTGATTTTGGATCCCTTCGCCGCCTGCTGTGCCGCCGCGATGGTGACGTAGGGCGCGCAGAAGATCACGTCGCATTTGTTCTTCCCTGCCACAAGGGGTTTGACCACTTTGATAAACTCGGTCGCCTCGGCAGGCGTAAAGTTCATTTTCCAGTTTCCCGCAATGACTGTTCTTCTCATGGTCGTTTACTCCTTATTTATCTTGCAGGCAGGCGATGCCAGGCAGTTCCAGACCTTCGAGGAATTCCAGCGACGCGCCGCCGCCCGTGGAGATATGCGTCATCTTGGGACCAAATCCCAACCGCTCGACCGCTTCGGCAGAGTCGCCGCCGCCGATGATCGAGACGGCTCCCGAATTGGCAACCGCTTCCGCAACCGCTTCGGTTCCGGCGGCAAAGTTCTTCCATTCGGAAACGCCCATCGGTCCGTTCCAGACAACCGTGCCGGCGCCCTCGATGGATTTTGCGAACAGTTCACGGGTCACAGGTCCGATGTCAAGTCCCATCCAACCATCCGGAATGGCGTTGGAGTAGATCCGCATATAGGTGGTGTTTTCGTTGTAGTCGCGACCGATGACGTTATCGACCGGCAGAATGAAGTTGACGCCCTTCTCTTTCGCCTTGGCGATGATCTCTTTTGCAAGGTCGATCTTGTCGGTCTCGCAGATGGAAGTGCCGTAGGCATAGCCCTTCGCGGCAAAAAAGGTATAGGCCATACCGCCGCCGATGATGAGGGTGTCGCACTTTTCGATGAGACTGTTGATGACGCCGATCTTATCCGAAACCTTCGCGCCGCCCAGGATCGCAACGAACGGACGGGCGGGGTCTTCGAGCGCCTTGCCCATGATGCTGATCTCTTTCTGGATCAGGTAGCCGCAAACGGCGGGGAGATAATCGGCAACGCCGGCGGTGGAGGCGTGCGCACGATGTGCCGTGCCGAACGCGTCGTTGACGAAGATGCCTCCCTCGCCCGCAAGATCAGCCAGTGCTTTTGCAAACGCGGGATCATTCTTGGTCTCGCGCGCGTCAAAGCGGACGTTCTCGATCAGAACGCAGGTCCCGTTCTGCATCGCGGCGATCTTGGCTTTCGCATCCTCGCCGATGATGTCGGTGGCGAAAACGACCTTGCCGCCGAGTTCTTCATTCAGGCGTGCGGCAACGGGAGCGAGCGTGAACTTCTTGGGATCGTCTTTGAGTGCCTTCTCTTTGAGCGCGGCGGTTGCGGCCTCGCGCTCGCCTTCGGGCATCGCGTCGATCTTCTTCTGCTCTTTCTTATCGAGCTTGAAGTTCGGGGTGAAGATGGCGTGCGGCTTGCCCATGTGAGAGGAGAGGATCACCTTCGCGCCCTTGCCCATGAGATATTTGATGGTGGGAAGCGCACCGATGATTCTCTTGTCCGAGGTGATAACGCCGTCTTTCATCGGCACGTTGAAATCGCAGCGGACGAAAATTTTCTGCCCCGCTTTGATCTCAATATCTTCAATGGATTTCTTGTTGTAGGTCATGATATTGGGTTCCTTTCGCGTGTTAAAAATTTACCATTCAATACTATATCACAAATTTCCACTTTTTACAAGGGGTTTTATAAATTTTTTTCGTTTTCTGAAAAGTCACCGCTTTTTGAAAAAAGCGGTAGCAAAAACTTTCCTCCGGGTTTGTTCAAACATAGCAAATCCCCTTTTGTTGTTCTTTTCGGGGTGGGGGAGAGTTTGAGAAGGGGGCGGGGACCTTTTCTTGCAAGAAAAGTCCCCGCCCCCTCTCAAGGTCTTCCATCAGTACATACTCGGGATCAGAATATGGTTCAGAAGGTCCTCGGCGCGGTTCATGGCGTCGCGGAGCGGCGTTGCGAGGACGCAGAAGCGTCCCGCGGCTTTGGTTGCGTCATAGACCGGGACTCCGCCCTCGTCGTGCTCGGCAAGCTCGATCGTGAGCAGAAGCTTACGTCCGCTTCCGTATTCGTAGAACCGGATCGCCACGTCGCTGACGTTCCCTTTCCCGTCGTCCACATGGAAGGTGAGCCGCAGGACCGATTTGTCGTCGGCGGTATCCGAAGCGATATATTCCGCGACCGTCATGCCCTTATCCTTGCGGAATTCATCGGCGTTGACGTCCCCTTCCAGCGTATACCAGAGCAATCTGGAATAGAGCCGCCGGAAATTATCGGTTGCCGTATAGGTTTTGGATTTTTCTACGCCCGCGTCGTCGATCCATTGATCGGTGACCTGATAGGACAGAAGCTTTGCGCCGTGCGCGTCCTGCTCGGTATTGCCCTCGTACTGCAAACAATACACTTTCAGGTCGCTCGAACTGGTGCCGGACGACTGATCTGTTCCGCTGTTATCCAGATAGAAATCGTAATCCCGGTCTTTTGCGTGCAGGTGCAGTTCGCTGACGTAGGCGATATTGCTCGCGAACACCGAATTGCTATACCATGCGGCGTCGTCCCATTCCGTAAAGGACAGATAATAGGGATCCACCGCAACGATCATATCATATAGCTCGGAATAGACGTAGTAGACGTTCTGTTTCAGGGTTTCGTCATACATCTGGGCGCTGATATAGATCAGGTTCGTAATGTAGTAGCCCGAACCGCCCTGCGCCACGCCGGGATCATAGTCGTATGCCAGATAATGGCAGTCTTCCGCCAAACCGTAGGCGGCAAAATCCGTATCCGGGTTGGGATGCAGTTTCTTGCAGGCGAGGAACTCCATCGAATAGACGTTTTCCAGAACGGTTGACGCCGCGTTACTGTTCACGGCATAACCCTTCATCAACTGCGTACTGCTATCCGCCGGAATAACGTAAGGCACCGAGGAATAGACGGTATCCTTACGGCTATCGAGCGACTCAAACGAAAAATCGATGATCGGCGATACCGCTAAAAACTCGGAATCAATTTCGTAGATGGTTTCCAGAATGAGCCGCAAAGGGATATCCGACTGAGCACCCTGGACGCTCCGGATCGCCGTTTCCATGGTTTTGCCGCTCGAAACCGTTCCGAAATTGAACCGCTCCACCATCAGATAGGTGGTTGTTGACATCGGATAGACCACGCTTGCGCTCACCATCGTTTCCACCGGCTGCAAAACCGTATCGGCAATTGCGGACGAGATCACATATATGGTATCCCGACCGCGCAGTCTGGCATAATATCCTCCGCCGGAAGGCGTCTGGCTGCCGACATCGACCGTATAAGCGACCTCTCCCGGCGTGCAGAAACCGTTCTCGGCAAAGGCGGCATTCCGAATGGTATAAACCGCCGGGGACTTCGTATAGTCCACTTCATTTTCCGCGCCATAGACCGTTTCGAGACCGAACGCAGCATAGTCCACGCTCCCGTCCGCGCGTCTGGGCAGATCGGGAGAATTCATATCCAGTTTGCGGTCTGTCAGAGAATATCCGCAGCTCACCACAAGACTTGCATAGAGCGTGGGGTCATACTCCGCCATCATATCCTCTTCCCCGACGCGAACCGTTATCATCGTGGAATAGGACGTTCCCGCCTCGTTTTGAGGAACGTTCCGGCGGTAGATCTCATAGCTTCCGTATTGGTTGGTGACCTCGATCGAGTAGGTCTCGCTCATCGTAATGCGCGGAAACATCATCACGCGGGTACTCTTCCGCGTTCCACCCAACGTTTCGTCCCCGTCGGTATCCGGAACCGCGTAGAGTTCGTATTCTCCCGTCGCGGTATTGATCCGGTACTGGTTGCCGCTCTTCGCTTCGTAGACGAGCATAGAACCGTCGGGATAATTGTTGAATCCGTTGTCCGGCGCTAAAGGCATCTGCGTTCCGTCTTTGTCGTAAAGCGCGTAACGACCGGTGCTTTTGTCGATCTTGACCGCGTATTTGACGGTTTGGACGGTTCCGCTCTCATCCACGAACGTATCTTTGAGCGTATAGACTTTGATAACCCCGTTGACGTACAGCAGCGAGAGGGCAAGCGCCGCGATCAGGGCGACAAGCACGCCGCACAGGATCCCCCGGCGAACCAGCACTGCCCGGCGCGTTCCTGCTTTCATTTTCATTTTCATTTTCAGAAATCGGATCCCTTTCTCGTAGTTTTCAATGGCGGAATCTGCGACGCACCAACACGACCGTGCCGAGTGCCAGGAAGGTCAGACCCGGCAAAATCGCCAGCGTTACCGTCCATGCGGTGTAAACCTTTGCGTTATAATACTCGGTCACTTCAACCGTGGCGGCGGACGCGTTCGTTTCTCCGATTTTGCTCTCATAAAACGGCTTGAAGGTCAGCCCGACCGGCGAAATTTCCCTGCCGATCAACCGCGTGGTTTGGAGCAGAACGTCAATATTGCCGTAGCTGTTTCCGTCAAGCAGCCGGTTATCGGCAAATTCGGTGGAGCCGAAGGCGCAGACATACGACGATTCGTTGACCGTGGTATATCCTTTCCCTTCTCCAACCGTCCGGCTCTCGCGCGTGATGGTCATCAGCCGGTATCCGCCGGCAGAATCGGTAACCTCATTTCCAAGCTCGTCCACCGCCCGGGCATAGCAATCGCCTGCATCGGGGGCGGTGAAAATATCGTAGATCGCACGCGAATGGTTGTTTTTATAATACCGTCCGTAGATATACGCGGCGGTTCCGGAATCCGCGTCGGCTTTCTGGTAGATCGGCTCGTAAGAGGACGCGTAGCGGATCGGCATAACGTTGCCGAACACCACTTTGGGCGCCGCGCCGCTTTCCCGCATTCCGGACGTGATGGATTTTGCAAGTCCCTCGGTTTCGTAGCCCGCAAGGAGCGCAATACCCTCACTGTCAATAGAACCGCTTTGGGAAACAACCTGATAATTGCTGATCACCCGGGTCGAATCCGCCGGATCGCGGTAGCGCGCGAACGCAATGCCCCAATCTTCCAAAAATTCTTCCAGATTGGGCAGATAGGGCGTATCCGCGTCAACAAATATCATGTAAGAATAGGCGGATTCCAGAAACGCGTCGAGTTTGGCAAGTTCGCTGTTCCCGTCGGTCAGATAGCCGCCGGAGGTGAAATCCGACTGCGGATCGAAGGTCAGGATCAGGCGACAGTTTTCGGGGATCGCCTCCCGTTCCAGATCAAGGTAGACGATCTCGTAGCCGGCGCCGCGCAAAGCATTGAGAAACGCGCTGTATTCCGATCTCCCCGCCTCGGTTCCGAACGGCTCTCCGTGGTTGACCGTGATCGCGCAGATCGGAGATTCGGCGCGCGTCACCGCCAGAATGGCCCTGACGAACTGCTTTTCTCCGTTATATGCCCACGGTTCTTCATCGGTCGAGGACGAAAAGGTGAAGAACGAGCGGATCGTATGGATCCGGAATTCGCTTCCGCTGGCAACGATCACGTTGCTCTGATAGATGGAGGAATAGGAATTGGTACGGTAATCGTCGACAGCGGACGGATTTTTCCATACGTCCACGGTGGATACCGAAATCTGCTCCGGGAATCGTTTTTCCAGCGACCGCGCCGTGTAATAGACGTAACGGGACGCGGTATCGGCTTCGAGCAGATCGGGATCCTTACAGAAAATGATCTTAACCTTTACCGGTTCTTCCCCGGTTGACGCGCGCCGGTCTTCGGCTTGGGTGAAGATCTGATCCAACAGCGATACCGTCGGTTGCGTCAGCGTATAAAGCCCTTCGCTGGTCAGATCTCCGTAAAGAAGCCGACGACGGCTCAGAATCCACGCACCGGCGTTGAGCAGGATTACCAGCGCGATCACGAGCGCCGTCAATGCCAGCCACATTCCGCGGCGAGCTCCCTTTCCGTTGATTTTCATGCCGGGTCCTCCTCTCAGGAATGTTTCCGCCGCACCAATACCGGAACGGCAATACAGAGCGTCAGAACGGCAGGAAGCACCGCCAATCCGACCGTCCATTTCCATTTCTGCGCGGTCGTGACCGTGCTGATCGTGGCGGAAGAGAACGGTTTGACCGGCAAGCCCTCCGGCGTGTACGTTTTTCCAACCGTGTGCAGCGTGCGGAACAACAGATCGCTGTTGCCGTAAACCGCCGACTGCAAGAACGGTTCGGTTGCAAAGCTCGCCGAAGCAACTACGCCGACGTAGGAACTTCCCCCTGCCTGCGTCTGCTCGGTCAGGGTCATCAGCATGGCGGAATTTCGGTCAACGACCGCTCCGTTTGCCCAGGAAACGGCGGAATCCGACGTTTCATACAGGCAATAAAGCGTCCGACTGCCCCTCGTATAGCTTCCGTCTCCGTTCGGAAGATATCCCGACGCGGGCAACAGTGCTGTTGCGTTTTTGAACACCACATCGCCGGAAAGTCCGTTCAGAATCGCTCCGGATCTGCCGGTTGAAACCGGTTTGCCGTAGATGGTATATCCGTCCGAAGTCAGCGAAGCGGAGGAATCCTGCACCGTATACCGATACCGGATGCCGGACGGCGCCGTGTGATACGCCGTGGATATTCCCCACTCCGAGAGATAACTTTCGAGATTCGGAAGTTCAGGCGTGCCGCTGGTCAAAAACACCAGATAGGTGTTTCCCGGAACGCTGAGAAACGCATCCAGCTTTTCTTTCTCGGAAACCGCGGAGATACCGTCGTCCGAAAGAAAATCCTTGTTGGGGTTAAAGGTAATGATGAGCGAACATTCCGCCGGGATCGGGTCTCCGGAAAGATCCGCGTAGGAAAGCTTATATCCCGCATCGTCAAGCAGGTACAGCAATTCCAGATCGTAGTATGCCTCTCCGTGATTGCTCGTGAGACAAACGGTCGGGTTCTGCGGATCAACCGCCCGGATGATCCCTGCCGCCAGTTTTCTCTCCCCTTTATACGCCCACGCGGTTGAAAGATCCTCGCCTTCAAATACGAAGAAATCGGTGCGCGAATAGATCCTGTGGTAGGTTCCGCAGGAAATGATCACGCTGGTACTGTAAAGCGGCGACAGAGCGGTATCGGTCACCTCTCCGGTTTTCGGATCAACCACCGGAGTTTCGCGGTATGCCTTCACGCCGACCGGATCCAATACCGGGTCAACGCACCGCACGCCGATCCGGTCAAACCGGTTCGCCAGATCGGTTGCCGTTCGATAGATAAAAGACATCGTTGCGTCGGCACGCAGGTTTTCTTCCGTTTGACAAAAAATGATTTCGATCGGGTCCGCTGTTCTGGTTTGCTCCGCAGTCGATTGCAGAACCGTTCCCAGAATCGTATAGCAATACTCGCTGACCGCGTAATCGGTTTCCCCTCGCAGGTCGGTATACCAACCGTAGCGGTTCGCCAATTTACCGACCAGCGTATTGGCAAGGATCAGCGTAACGATCACCAGAACCGTGAGCAGAACGGTAACGATCCTGTAAAGCGTGCGCCGGGTTGGCATCTGGATTCTCATTTTCATGCGCCACTGTTCCTTTCTCTGCAAAGGAATCAGCCCCAGCGGCGTTTTTCGTAAACGCGCACGGTCAGAAACAGAAAGACGAAGGAAAGTGACAGATAATAGAGCAATGCCGCGTAGTCAAAAATACCGTTCGTAAAGTTGGAAAAGCGGCTCATCACCGAAACCCATGAAATGATCGAACGAATCGCGTAAACACGGATCAGCGGCTGCCCGTCGCTGTCTTTGAGCAAATTGAAAACGTTCAGAAGCACCATCGCCGCAATCACGCCGATGGTAATGATTGCCGCAGAAAGTTGATTTTCGGTCAACGCCGAAATAAAAGTTCCGATCGCGATCAGGGCGGCGCCAAGCAGGATCACCGCGATCAGACTGCCGGCGATCTCTCCCGTGATCGGTCCGATATGCGTCATGGAGTAGCTGCTTCCGCCCCGTTCCGCCGCTCCGATGATATAAAGCGGGATCAGATTCACGCAGGACAGGAGAATGCCGCCGACGTAAATGGTCAGCGCGGCAAGATATTTCCCCAGCACCATGCCGGGAATGGAGACCGGTGCCGTTAAGAGGAGCTGTTCGGTTTTCAGTTTTCTCTCCTCTGCGAACAGGCGCATGGTCAGAATCGGGATCAGGATCATAAACGAGAAGATCAGATACGTGAAATAGCTTCCGGTACTGTAACTGCCCCTCACCAGCGTGGTATAGCAGCAGAGGAGCGCCGAGAACACCAGAAACACTCCGAGATAAACGTACCCGATGGGGTTGATGAAATAAGAACGCATTTCTTTGCGGTAAATTGCAAGCATGGCCGTTTCGTTTCCTTTCTGATGTTTCTTCTGTCAATCGTCCTCGGTTTCGTTTTGCGCCGCTTCCTCGCGCCGACGTTTGGCGTCCTCATAAAGAGCGGCTCCCAGATCCTGTTCGGCGGAATCTCTGCTCTTGGTATTGCGCGTCCGTCTCGGCTTGCGTGCGGCAGCCGCCGTTCCCTTTTCTTCGGACTTGTCCACAACCGAAATAAAGATGTCTTCCAGATTCATGCCGAGCGATTCCAGACCGATCAGCGCCCATCCGCGTTCCGCCAGCATAACGAAAAGTTTTTTGCGGATATCGGTTCCGTATTCGCTCTCCACAAAGTATGTGAATGCGTCGCCGTCGCGTTCGGCAAGCGCTTCCGCGTATGCAATCCCCTGCATACTCCGCAAGCAGGTCAAAACTTCTTTCTGCGGACCGCAGATCTTTGCGCGGAAACGCCGCACCTGCTCCACTGCTCCGGCAAGATTCTCGGTTTTTTCATTCGCCACGATCCGACCTTTGTTGATGATCACGATCCGGTCGCATACCGCCTGCACCTCCTGCAAAATATGCGTGGAGAGAATGACCGTATGCTCCTTGCCGAGTCCGCGAATCAGATTCCGGATCTCGATGATCTGTTTTGGGTCGAGTCCGACCGTCGGCTCGTCGAAGATGACCACTTTCGGATCGCCGACCAGTGCCTGCGCGATCCCCACCCGTTGACGGTACCCTTTGGAAAGGTTCCGGATCACCCGTTTATAGACGTCGCCGATCTGCACGGTTTCGCAGATCCGGCGCAGATGCTCTTCCCGGTTCAGCTTGCAACCTTTGAGCTCGTAGCAGAAATTCAAATATTCTTCCACGGTCATATCCAGATAAAGCGGCGGCTGCTCGGGCAGATATCCGATCAGCTTTTTCGCCCGGATCGGATCGCTGAGAATGTCGATCCCGGCAATGCTCGCCTTGCCCGACGTTGAGGAAAGATATCCCGTCAGAATATTCATCGCGGTACTCTTGCCGGCGCCGTTCGGTCCGAGTAGCCCGACAATTTCCCCTTCCCCGACTTCAAAGCTGATATCGTCGAGCGCGCAGTTGGAGCCGTAGTTCTTTACCAGATGTTCAATCTTGATCATATAAAGTCCGTTTCCCTTTCCGTATTCCGCGCCGGCATCCCTGCCGCCGGATCCAATCTGTTCTTCAAATTATCATTTTACCACAAAAATGTGAACGCGTTATGAATGGCAATAAAATATTATCTTCCGCGCTCCGAAATTCGGCATTATCCGAATGCCGAAAAATTTGGGGCAGTTGTATAAATGTTCGCCCCGGGGCAAAAAATAGAGATTGAAACAGGCAGTTTCTCATCCGAGCCGCCCAAAGTTGCAAAACAAAAAAGGAGTTAGAAAGCCATGAAAGAAACCAACAACCGCTATCAGGATCCGGAGCAGGGTCTCCGGATCCGCCGCATCCTCATGATCGCGGGGATCGTCATTCTCTGTACGCTTGCGATCGTGCTTGCCGTCACCGCGGCAACCAACCGCGCCCGCAAAAAGAAAGCGCAGCAGGATTCTCCGCTCACCACCCCGGACACCACGCAGGAACAGCCCAAAACGCAGGAACCTGCCACCACGCAAAAGCCCGTTGAAAAAGAGCCCGAAAAGCCGATCGAAACGGTCCCCACGCTCTCGCTCCCGGTGCAGGGGTCCCTTTCGCAGATCCACAGCGTAGACACGCAGGTATTCTCCACCACCATGCAGGACTGGCGCGTGCATCTCGGAATTGACCTTACCACCGAGCAGGACGCTCCCGTTTATGCCGCCGCCGACGGAACAGTCGCACGCGTTTGGGAAGACCCCATGATGGGACAGTGCGTCGCCCTCCGGCATTCCGGCGACTGCCTGACCGTTTATAAGAACCTCTCGCCCACGCTGGCAGACGGCATCCAAACCGGCGCGACCGTGGCGCGCGGACAGATTCTCGGAACGGTGGGCGATTCGGCGATGGTGGAGATCGCGGAAGAACCGCACCTGCACATGGAAATGACCGTGAAAGGCATTCAGGTCGACCCGCTCGAATATTTCTCCTCCGCCGTTCTCGCCTCGATCACCGAGGACACCTCTTTTGAGCAAAGCGCGGGAGAGGTCAAATAAAAAAGCAAACAAAACGCGCCCCGTTCCGGGATGATTCCCGGACGGGGCGCTTTTCTTTTTTTTGGGAAATTTACAAAAAACGGTTCTCCCTTTCGGGGAAAGTTTATGCAAAAAATTCGGTTTCCGGACTTGCAACAACGATGGAAATATGGTATAATGTGGGCATATATAAATCGGTTTTCCCGAAACCACACGCGGAGGAAAGCAAAAATGAATGCGCAAGTGAAAAGAACGTTCGATATTCAAAAGTTGGTCGGCACAGGCGTTTTGGCTGCCATTATCGTGGTATTACAAACGCTTGCAACCTATACTTCCGTTTTTACGGTCGGTACTGCCTCGATCTCGTTATCCCTTGTTCCAATCGTATTGGGCGCCGTTCTTTATGGGGTCGGCTCGGGGACTTTTCTGGGGGTCGTGTTCGGTTTGGTGGTTGTCGTATCGGTCTTTTCACATCAGGCAGGGTTGCTTTCCGAAATGATGTTTCAAACGCACGGGTTTTTGACCATCTTTCTCTGCCTGTTCAAAGGCGCCGCCGCCGGATGCGTTTCCGGGCTTATTTGCCGGGTATTTCAACGCGTTGGGCATGCAACGGTCGGCATTATTTTAGCCGCCATACTTTGCCCCGTTTGCAATACTGCGATTTTCTCGCTTGCTCTGCTCACAATTTACTATGGAACAGCCGTTGAATTTCTCGCCGCCATCGGCCTTTCCCAATCGGTTGCGACCTTTACACTGACTGCCGTAATCGGCGTGAATTTTTTGATCGAACTTGCAATCAATATTGTTCTCGCCCCGGTGATCGTCCGGGTGATCGGGAGAATTAAAAAGCAGCACTGACCTCGGATTGCATTTTTGACTTACTATTTCGCGTTCTGAAAAATAGCAATTTCTAATTTCAAACAGAGAGCCTCGTCCGTCTTGCAAGGACCCCTGCCGCGCAAAAAATGCGCGGCAGGGGTCCTTGCAATCCACCCTCCCCCACCGGGAAGGTTTTTTCGGTCGCAACTTTTTTTGAAAAAAGTTGCACAAAAAACTTCCCCACATCCCCGGAACGAGTGCGTAGAACCACTGCCACAAAAACCTTTTAGAAAGTTCTTTGAAAAAAGGGGCGCGTGGGGCGGGTAAGCACGCTTTCAATCATTGGTGTTCGTGACACACCCATGATAAATAAAATGTGGGGAGGAAACTGCTTGCTCTTGCAAGAAAGTTTCCTCCCCCTCGCGGCCTTCTCCCCAAACGTTCAATCTGCGGGGATCATTTCTTTGATACTGCGCTTTTCCTCCGGGTCGCAGGGCAAGCGGTCGATATAGTAAAGCGTTTTTTCCTTGGAAATACTGTTTGCGTGATCCAAAACCTTTTTGCAGTATTCCCGCGACGCGCCGTGCAAAAGCGTCAGTGCAAGGCGGACGTAGAAGCCGACTCTCACTTCGTTTTCGTCTATGCCGCCCGTCGTTCCGTATTTCTTTGCCAATTTAAGGGCTTGTTCAAAACCGTCCGAGTCTGCTTTGAACATTCTCTCGTAAAAATCGGCGTTCAAACTTCTCGATCTGCTTTGCGTGCCCGAACAGATTCGATATCCGCCTTTTATCTCTCTTAAAAACACGAATTTGCCGGGATGCGCCGCATACCTGAACCACGTATGGCAATCCTCCGACACCGAAAGCGCCGGGAATGGCTCCTCAATCGCCAGCGAGGTTCTCACCGCCGTGCAAGAGGTGAGATTGGTATATTTTTTGCGGATCGCGATGGGGATCCACGCGTTTTCTCCCTCCACAATATCCTGCTTGTGTCCGTCGATGATCTCCAAAACCGATTTCGAAATTTTTTCGCGCGGAACGGGATCGCCGTTTTCGTCGATAACGTCAAAACTTGTGTAAACAACGTTCACCGTTTCGTCCGCAAACGCTCCTCGGACAAGCGCAAGTCTGGTAGGATCCGAAATATCGTCCGCGTCGTTGAACAGAATGAACGGCGCGCCGATTTCGGCGGCGTAGCGAACGCCCTTGTTTCTCGCCTGACCCGTTCCGTAATTGCGGTCGGAATAGATCACGTGCACTTTTTCGCCAAGGTCGCTTTTGACCTTTTCAATCGCTTCGGAAACCCTCTTGTCGTCGGAATAATCGTCGACGATAACGAGCTTCCAATCGCTGTCGGTCTGCTTTTTGATCGACTCCACTGCGATTCGGAAGTGATTCAGCGACATTTCATTGCCGGCGATCTTGACCGGCATCACAAACACTGCGGTATGTTTCATTTTTTCTCCGTAAATCAATTGGAATTGCTAAACCGATACACGGTCTTTTGACGATAAACTTCTCCCGGACGCAGCACGACGTTCGGGAAATTTTTATGGTTGATCGCGTCGGGATAATGCTGCGCTTCCATGCAAAGCCCGCCGTTTTTGGGATAGCGGATCCCGTTCTTCCCATGCAAAACCGGGTCGAAATGAATGAAATTTCCGGAATAGAACTGGATCGCCGGCTCGGTCGTATAAGCTTCCAGCATGATACCGGTCCGGTCGCTTTTTGCCGTTCCGATCGGCTTCATCCTGCCCTCTTCCCCGTCCAGCACCATATTGTGATCGTAGCCGGTGCAAACCCGGAACGGACGGTAGTCGTCCTCAAAGCGCTCCCCGATCGTATGCTCATCCCGAAAATCGAGCGGGGTGTTTGCAACCGGGATCATTTTTCCCGTTTGCGCGAAGGTTTCATCATACTCGGTATAATAACTGCAATTCAGGCGTACTCTGTGATTCAGCACCGTTGAACCGTCCTGCCCGTTGAGATTGAAATAGCAATGGTTGGTCAGGTTAACGATCGTCGGCCGATCGGCAGTCGCCGCATATTCGATCTCCAACGAGTTGTCTTCCCGCAAGCGGTACGACACATCCAGATACAATTCGCCCGGATACCCTTCTTCCATGTGGGGCTGGTATAATGAAGAGCCAAAGTGTCCCCTCGAATAGCCGCTTCAAACAGTCGCTTGGCAAAAACGCCGTGCACATGGTTGTTTCCGTCGGTCTTTTCCAGCTGATATTCTCTGCCGTCCAGCACGAAATGCCCGTCCTTGATCCGGTTTGCGTATCTCCCGACGACGGCTCCGTAGAAACACGATCCGTTCTCATACGACGCAACGTCGTCGTATCCGAGCGCGACGTCTGTCGGCACGCCGTTTCGATCCGGGACGGTGATGCTTTGGATCGCGCCCCCGAAATTCAGCACGGTAACGGTCATCCCGTTACCGTTTTTAAGCACAAATGCACTGACGTCGCGTCCGTCTTTCGTTCGGCCGAATTCCCTCGAAAAATCTGTACTCATTTTATCCTTACTCAACGAATATTCCTTTTTTGTAAAGCATATTCAGGTCTGTTATCTCGTCCCAGTCGATCCGCTCGTTGCGATAGTAGAACAGGTCGTCCTGCTCTCTGATCTCACGCAGCACGCGGCAGGGGTTGCCCACCGCCAACACGTGTTCGGGAATATCGCGCGTGACGATGCTTCCGGCGCCGATCACGGAATTCTTGCCGATGTGAACGCCGGGGAGGATGACCGTGTTGGACCCGATCCAGACGTTCTCTCCGATATAAACGTCCCGGTTATACTGCATTTCCTGCCTTCTCAGTTTTGCGTTGAGCGGATGGTTCGCCGTCGCAACCGTCACGTTCGGGCCGAACAAAACCCGATCCCCAACGTAAATATGACCGTCATCGATCAGCGTCAGGTTAAAATTCGCGTAGATGCCCGATCCGAAATGAACATGATGGCCGCCCCAGCTGGAACGGAACGGGAGCTCGATATAGCATTTTTCACCGCATTCGGCAAAAACTTCTTTCAAATACGCCTGTTTTTTTGCGCTGTCCGACGGTTTCAGTTGATTGAATTCCCACAGCTTTTCCTGATACGGGCGCTGCATTTCCTGAATTCCCGGATCACAGGGGTCATAGATCAACCCCGCAACCATTCTTTCGTATTGCTTCATTTTTTCGGGTCTCCTTTTTGAGAATCAATCATTCCCCGGAAGAAAGCGCATTCATCGGCGTTGCACGCACGCGCGCCGGGCAGTTTGATATTGATGTGGAAAACGTGCGTCAGCACTTCTTCCCGGCTCCCGTAACAGCGGTATTCCGCCCGGATGCCCAGCGACCGCAAAGCATCGTAAAACGGCTTTGCCTGCGGACGCAGAAAGTCCTCGTTCGCCGTCATGACAAAGCTCGGCGGAAAGCTCCTGTTCAAGTGTTTCGCGAGATCGATTTCGTCGTATTCTTCGTCGGTTCCGCCATTCGGAAAATATTCCGAAGCAAGGTTATCAAGAAGCAGTTCCTTGCCACGCTCCAAACGGTAAAGCCCGCAGTTCAGCGCAACCGCTCTAAAAGCGAATCCCTGCGGCGGCTTTATCGAGAGCCGCTTCGCGTAGACCGGATCCGCGCAAAGACAGCAGTAAAGCCCCACGATATTCGCCCCGACGCTGTCGCCCACGGCAAAAACGTTGTCCGTATCAAAGCCGTAAACGTCGGCGTTTTGAAGGAGCCAGAAGAACACCTTGTTCGCGTCTTCCAACGGGGTCGGATGCTTATGTTCGGGAGCAAGCCGGTAGCTGAAATTGATGACGGCAAATCCCTTTTGGGCAAGACTCATGCAGTAGAACTGCATGATCTCCTTATTGCCGTAGACCCATCCGCCGCCGTGGATGCTGACGATCACCGGCAGTTTGCCAAATCGGTTCTTCGGGCGGTAAAGGTCGAGCAGATTCCGCGTTTTGTCTTCGCCGTAAAGGATGTTATCGGAACGCTCGATATCCTCGGGCGTTACCAACCCTTCGTTGCGCTTCGCATCGTCGCGGGCATTGCTTTCGCAAAACGTACTCACTGAGGTAATATAGAACATTTTCGCTATACTTTTCTTTCTGAAATTTCAAACGGCTGTTATTCTTCGGCAAAAGATACCGAAATAATCTGCTGTTCGTGACAATGCGTGCACTCAAATACGATGGCGGACTGCCCGTTTTCGAGAACGACTGCCTTTCCTTCGCCAAAGGTATGCCCCGTCGGCGCCAGGGTTTCCTGTTTTGTATCCGAATAGACGTTTCCGTCTTCATCTTCGGCAATTGCCGTGTAGGTAACGCTTCCCTCTTTGGTGCAGGTCGGTTCTATCCGCGAGACAGCAACCGTTGCCGGAATTTCTTTCACGGAATTGCCGTCCTGATCAAAAAAACCAAACGTAACCCTGCTCAGGTCTTCGCTCCACTTCCAGTCTTCTTTCAGATCTTCGCTTTTTTCTTCCGTTTGGAAAATGGAAGACACTTGCAGGAACGGAAATCTCTCGGCAAGCACCGGGTTGGTGTTGACCAATACGACGCTACCGGCGGTTACCGCAACGAATCTGGTAACCGCATTCCGGATCGCGCCGGAAGTCGAATTTTGAGCTTTTGAATTCTTTAACTTCTTATCCCTTGCGCTCTTTTCCGATGTGCTTTTTTCCGATTGATCCCCGTTCTTTTTCTGATCGCGCGCTCCAAAGGACAGATCCTCGAAGGCAGGGTACTTGTGGTATTCATCCAGGTCGCTTTCCGCATACTCTTTCGGTCTTTGGTAGGGTTGCCCTTTGAGTTCCCGGTTAAAACCGTCGCCGTAATCATGAATACCGCCCTTGGAATTGTCCCGCGAAGCCCACGATCCGAATTCTTTTACTCTCATGGGTTTGCCTCCGATCTGTTATTCGTCTTCAGAGTCAATCACAGGTGC
>CAMYUQ010000016.1 GCA_947302045.1 uncultured Clostridia bacterium | reverse complement strand
AAGAAAGAGGTATAAAAATGAAACATGGCATTATCTGGTTTTTGCATTTTAACACATTATTCTTTATTATACGGATTGCAATTATTCCTTTGGGAATTATTGGATTTGTGATAAAAATTCATAGTCCATTGTTTCCTGTCGTGTGGGCACTTTTCGGCATTGGTGTTATAATTGCAATTTTGAGTATTGCTCTACGTGCTCCCAATACACAAGATGTAAAAAAATTTATTGAATCCTATGATTGTGAATTCGCTGATAGGCAAAAAATTGAATTTTCTCAGAAGCATCGGCAGGTAAATGTTATTACTTTAAAGGGATATAAAAAGGGGAAATGCAGTCGTGTTTTGGATAATCGAGTGATTTATGGTTCGCTCGTGATGCTTGCTGTTGTAAATGCAACAGATGGAAAGTGGATCGTAAAAGAAACAAAGGCACTAACCAATGATAGCCAACGAACAACCAATATTTATCGTATTGATAATCCCGCACAGATTACCATGGAAAAAATACCGGCCCGTGATGATAATGCAAGATTAATTATCCGGGGGGGAGATGTTGTAATTGACATTTTGACTCATGATGATTATCATTTAACAGATTTTATTTCATCGATAAGTTCATAAAATAACCATATAATTGTCAAAAATGTTGATTATTTTTCAGAATATGATAGTGAAATTTATGTGTTGCAAAAAATCCAAACAAGCAAATTATGATTGGATGTATTCGGTCATTCTTTGATATACATAACACAAAACCTAGATACAAATTAAAAATTGAGGAAAAAGCAATGAGCGACATTGATTATGTAACCGTCGATTCAGCCGTTATTGAGGCATTTCAAATGTTTTTTGACGGTACGCCAGCTGTTGCTGAATTGATAGATACCAGCAAAGGATCTTCCGACTTCAGGAATACGGTTATTGTTACAACAACCGAGGGCGAAAAATATGTGCTAAAGTTTGCGTCAAATGATTTTACTTTCCCCGAAAAAATGCGTATGTGGCAAAGAACCGTTGAGGAATACCGACAACTGGGATATTATTGTCCACAGATATTTTGCGATAAGAGCGGAGAATTTCCGTCTTTTATGTTTCACGGACACGATTGTTTCGTTCATGCAGAAGAATTTTCAAAATACAGACCTTTGGAAAGCAGTGTTTCGGCAGATGAGAAAAAAATGACCGAAGTATATAATAAATATCTGGAAGATATTTGGAGTATGACGGCAAAAATCGCGGCAAAAAAATTTAATTATACGCATTATCCCTCAGGTTACTGTATTTTTGAAACCTTTTGCCCCAGCGACAAAGTGGATGAAGTGTTGGAAAATGCTCAAAAATGGAAAAAACTTGCCGATTCTTTACCGGAGGAGTTTTCGAGTCAAGTGCAAAAGATATGGCAACTTTGGAACAACAACATGGAAAACTTGAAAAAGATTTATTTCAAACTTCCAACCTCGGTTTTTCAAGCAGACTTGAACGCCACGAATCTGCTCAAAGACGACAACGGACTTTTCAAAGGAATATTTGATTTTAATCTCTGCGGAAAAGATGTCTTTTTGAACTATTTGATGCGCCAAAATGATTCTGAAATAATCCCTAATGTGCTGACGATTGCAAGTAAGTACTATCATTTTTCGGAAGAAGAAAAACAGGCGGCACTACCCTTGTACCGTCACTTAAAAGCTCTGTGGCAATACGATTTGAAAGATGCCGGAAATGACGGCAAAGCCATTAAACGCTACCTTGAAAAAACCGAAGCTCTTTTGACCGAAGAAACAGATTTTATAAGTTATATGCATTAAAGTACCGTTTTGCTTCAAAACGGAGAAACGGATATTATATCATATTTTGCGCTATGCTGAACCCCAAAATCTCCGTGTCACCCGGCGCAAATCCGGGTTCAGAGTCCCCGAAGGTGCACCAGAAAAAAGCACGCGAAAAGCGTGCTTTTTTCAACGAAATAAATCCGTTTTACGGATTTGTGAAATGCGCTTCGCGCGTGAAATACGCCTTCGGCGTGTGAAATGCCTGCGGGCGTGGGTGGATTTATTTCATTTCACTTTGCGGCTTTGCCGCAAAATATCGGATCAGATTTCTAAAAAATTGAAAAGCAAAAAAGTTTTAGGAGTGAAATCCTAAAACTTTTTTGGAAAAAGGCAAATCCCGTTCACACATCAATATCCTTCATATATTTACTTCCGTTCTCGGTGATGAAGAGTTTCCGGGCGGGGAGGTCGTCGCCGAGGAGGGTATCGAAAATGACCTCTGTCCGGACGGCGTCGGCGGGAGAGACCGAGATCAGTCGGCGTGTTTCGGGATTCATGGTCGTTTGCCACATCATGTCCGGTTCGTTCTCGCCGAGCCCTTTCGAGCGTTGCAGTTTATATTTCTTGTTGCCGATCTTTTTGAGCAGTTCGGCTTTCTCAAACTCGTCAAAGGCGAAGAGGGTCTGGTCTCCCACCGTGATCTCAAACAGCGGAGATTCGGCGATGAACACCTTATGCTCGGCGAGGAGAGTCGGGAGCAGACGGTAGAAGAGGGTGAGGAGCAGGGTGCGGATCTGGAAGCCGTCCTCGTCGGCATCGGTACAGATGATGATCTTCGACCAGCGCAGATTTTTCAGGTCAAATGCCGAAAGATCCTTCTGGTGCTTGCTCTTGATCTCCACGCCGCAACCGATCACGCGGAGCAGATCGGTGATGATCTCGTTTTTGAAAATCTTGTCGTAGTCGCTTTTGAGGCAGTTCAGGGTTTTTCCGCGCACCGGAATGATGGCTTGGAATTCGGCGTCACGACCGAGTTTACAGGAGGTCAGAGCCGAGTCGCCCTCCACGATATAGAGCTCGGCACGGGTCGGGTCCTTCGAGCGGCAGTTGACGAATTTTTCCACCCGGTTGGCGGCGTCGATCGTGCCGGAGAGCTTCTTTTTGATATCCACCCGGGCTTTCTCGGCGGATTCGCGGCTCCGCTTGTTGACCAGCACCTGATTGCCGAGCAGTTCCGCTTCTTTCGGGTTTTCGATAAAGTAAATTTCCAGCTTCCGGCGCAGAAAATCGTTGAGCGCCTCGTAAATAAAGGTGTTGTTGATCGCCTTTTTGGTCTGGTTTTCGTAGGACGTCATCGTCGAAAAGCTGTTGATGACGAGCACCAGACAGTCGGCGATATCGTTGAAGGTGACCTTGCTTTCGTTTTTGGTATAGCGGTTGTTGGATTTGAGATATTTATCCACCGCATAGGTGAAAGCCGACTTGACGGCGCGGTCGGGCGAGCCGCCGTATTCGAGAAAACTGGAATTGTGGTAGTATTCGAGTGTGCTGACGACGTTGGAGATACAGAACGAAACATCGGCTTTGAGCTTGTATTCATCCTTGTCCTCGCGGTCGCGCCCCTGCGTTTCGAGATGCCAGAGGACGGGAGCCGTCAGACCTTTTCCGGCAACCAGCTCCGAGAGATAGTCCGAGATGCCGTTGGCGTAGAGGAATTCCTGCGTGGTGAAGGTGTGATCGGGTTGTTCGAGGCGCAAAACAAAACAGATCCCGGCATTGACCACCGACTGCCGGTGCAGCACGTCGGCGAAAAATTCGGAGGGAATATCAATGTCGGTAAAGACTTCAAGGTCGGGCTTCCAGCGCACCACGGTACCGGTGCGTTTTTCTTTGCGTTCGAGCGGACGTTCGGTCAGTTCGCCGTCCACTTCTCCTTTTTTGAAAGAGATCGAACGCTCGGTCGTGCCGTCATAGGAGCGGACGGTCATATATTCCGAACTGTACTGCGTGGCGCAGGCGCCCAGACCGTTGAGCCCGAGCGAATATTCATAGGCGGCGGTGCCGCTGTTGTTGTCGTATTTGCCGCCGGCGTAGAGCTCGCAGTAGATCAGATCCCAGTTCCAGCGTCCCTCGGCTTCGTTCCATCCGAGCGGCACGCCCCGTCCGCGGTCATCCACTTCGATACTGCGGTCGGCAAACGCGGTGACGGTGATGCGGTCGCCGTGACCTTCCCGTGCCTCGTCCACGGCGTTGGAGAGAATTTCAAAAAAGGAATGCTCGCAACCTTCGAGCCCGTCCGATCCGAAAATGACGGCGGGGCGTTTGCGTACCCGGTCGGCGCCTTTGAGCGCACGGATGCTTTGATCGTCGTATTGCTGCTTCTGATTTTGATTCGATCCTGCCATGACTTGTCCGTTTTCCTTTCGCGTGCGTGATTCTTTTTTCATTATATCAAAAAAAGAGTCGTTTGAAAAGGGGGTAAAGCCGAAAAATTTACCGAAATGCCCATTTTTTACAGGTTTACTCTTGCAAGAAAGGGGAAAAAAGAATATAATAGAACTGTATTGCAAAATAAACGACGCGCGGGAGGGGTTTGATGAACGACATTGCCGAAAAAATAGCCGAACGCTGCCAAAATGTCTGCGCGGTACTCGGGATCGGGATCTCCAACCTGCCGCTGATCCGGTTTCTGACCGACCACGGCGCGAGGGTGGTCGCACGGGATCGGCAACCGAAAGAAAAATTCGACGCCGCCGTGATCGAAGAACTGCGCGCACGGGGCGTGCGGTTGATTTTGGGAACAGATTACCTCAAAGACCTGAACGAGCCGGTGATCTTCCGCTCGCCCGGATTGCGCCCGGACGAACCCGAAATTCTCGAAGCCGTGAAGAACGGGTCGATCCTGACGAGCGAGATGGAATGGTTCCTCGAACTGACGCCGGCGCGCGTGATCGGGATCACCGGAAGCGACGGCAAAACCACGACTACTACGCTGACCTACCGGTTCCTTTTCGCCGAGCGCAAGCTGCGCCCGGGCGGAAAGATCTACGTCGGGGGCAACATCGGAGAGCCCCTGCTCCCGAAGGTGGAGAGCATGACGAAAGATGACATCGCCGTGGTGGAGCTTTCAAGTTTTCAACTCCAAACGGCGCAGATCTCGGCATGGCGCGCGGCGATCACGAATCTTTCTCCGAACCACCTCAACTGGCATACCGGGATGGAGGAATATATCGCCGCGAAAACGAATATCTACCGCCATGCCGAATGCGGTTTGTTTGTTGCAAATTCGGAAAATGCGATCGTGCGCGATCTGGCGGAGCGGACGTTGACGCCCGTTTTGTGGTTTTCCGGGTCGGGAAGACCCGGCCGTCTGCCGGCGGTCTATCCTGAAAACGGAACCATCGTTTACGAGGACAAAAGCGGAAAAGAACCGTTGCTCGACCGAAATCTGATCCGCCTGCCGGGACAGCACAATCTTGAAAATTACTGTACCGCGCTCGCGCTGACGCACGGGCTCGTCGGACGGGACGCGATCGAGACGGTGGCGAGGGAATTTACCGGCGTTGCCCACCGGCTCGAACCGATCCGGACGCTCGACGGCGTGACCTATTACAACAGCTCGATCGATTCCACCCCCACAAGAACGGCGGCGGCGCTTTCGGCATTATCCGAGCGGCCGATCGTCATCTGCGGCGGCTACGATAAGCACCTGCCGTTTGAACCGTTGGCAGAGGCGCTCTATGCCCACGCCAAGGCGGTGGTGCTGACCGGCGCGACGGCGGGGAAAATCGAACAGGCGATCCGAAGTACCGCACGCGGAAGAAATCTTCCGGTGTTTGTAAAACCCGATTTCCGGGAGGCGGTGAAGACCGCGAAAGAGCTCGCCGAGCCGGGCGATACCGTTCTGCTCTCGCCTGCCTGCGCAAGCTTTGACGCATTCAAAAATTTTGAAGAACGCGGAGATACCTTCCGCAAAATCGTTGAATCATTTTGAAAGAGGTGTAAAAGAAATGAACGTAGATCACACGACCGAATGGGAAATGCCGCCGAAAACGAGGTCCCGCGCCGCAGAATTCCGCGCAAGGGCAAGGGCGGCGCTGAAAGGGAAATGGGGGATCGCCATCCTCGCGATGCTGCTGGCGACTCTGCTCGGCGCGTTTTCAACCGCGAGCGGCGGGAAGATTGATTACGAGAGCGACGGAGAATCGGCGAGGAAAATTGCCGAAAGCTGGATCTCGTGGGCAAACGGATTCGATTCGGCACAGGGGCTTTTGCAGGGCCTCCGGACCCGGTTTCTGGATTGGATGCACGCGTCGCAGCTCAACGTTCTGACGGTGGGCGTGTCGCTGTTCGGCGTGCTGACCGGATTTCTCTATTCGCTTCTGCTCGGCGGTCCGGTCTCGGTCGGTTACCGGCGATTCGGATTGCGCCTGCTGGACGGTGAACAACCGCGGATCGGAAATCTGTTTGACCGGTTCAAGCAGGTATTCGGCAAAGCCGTCGGAACGCGCTTCCTCCTCTGGCTCTGCCAGGCGTTCTGCACCCTCGTCGCGCTTGCGGGAAGCGGACTTTTCCTGTGGTCGCTGCTGCGGTATTATTACGGCGAAACCGCGGTCGTGCAGTTGGTGCTCGGCGTGGCGGGCGGCGTTTTGCTCATGCTCGGGGGCACGTTCTATTCGATGCTTCTTTCCCTGCGGTTTGCGCTCTGCCCGTTCCTGATCGCGGACTATCCGGAATTTACGCCGGCGCAGGTGCTTGGAAATTCCAAATCGCTCATGCACGGGAACAAATGGCGGTTGGTTTGCCTCTATTTCAGCTTTATCGGCTGGCTTTTGCTCGGCGCCGTCACCTGCGGGATCGCATATCTCTGGGTTCTGCCCTACGTGCATACCGCCGAGGCGGCGTTCTACGATGAAATTTCGGAGCGTTCGCGCGCCGGGAAGATCGAATTTCCGAGTCTGGATCCGAACGATTATCAACAAGGAGTTTTATAAAAGATGCAATTTTCCGAGCCGATCCTACGTCTTGCCGCCGAGGCGGAAAAGAACCTGGCAGGTCGTTTTGTCGAACTTGACCGGCTGTCTTTTGAGAATACCGCGAGGGTGATGGACGCTTTCCGGGAACACCGGGTATCGGACAGTTTGTTCGGCACGTCGTCCGGCTACGGCATCGGAGACCGGGGACGGGACGTGCTGGATGAGATCTGGGCGGACGTGATGGGCGCCGAGGCGGCGTTCGTGCGGACAAGTCTTGTCAGCGGCACGCACGCGCTCACGGTGGGGCTTTTCGGTCTGCTCCGACCGGGAGATATCCTCTATTCGGTCGCGGGCAAGCCCTACGATACGCTGGAAGAGGTCATCGGCATCGCCGGGGATCCGGGCAACGGGTCGCTCAAAGATTTCGGGATCTTTTACCGGCAGACCGATCTGGGTGCGGACGGGAGATTCCGGTTCGCGGAGATCGAAAAAAATCTTTCGGAAGAACCCTGCGTAAAGGTTGTTTTCGTGCAGCGTTCCAAGGGGTATCTCAACCGTAAAACGCTCTCGGTGGCGCAAATTGAGGAACTTGTGAAAAGAGTTAAGGCGATCCGCCCGGACGTTTACGTCGTGGTGGACAACTGTTACGGGGAATTCACCGAAACGAGGGAGCCCTGCGCCGTGGGAGCCGATCTTGTGATCGGTTCGCTCATCAAGAATCCCGGCGGCGGCATGGCGGAATCGGGGGGCTACCTTGCAGGCAGCCGGCGCGCCGTGGAACTTGCCGGATATCGGCTGACATCTGTCGGGATCGGAACCGAGCAGGGCGCGACGCTCGGGCAGAACAAATCGCTCTACAAGGGGCTGTTTTACGCGCCGCATACCGTGGTGCAGGCACTCAAAACCGCCTGCCTTGCGGCCTACGTATTTGAAAAGCTCGGATATGAGGTCGAACCGAAGTGGAACGAGCCGCGGTACGACATCATCCAGACGGTGCAGACCGCAAGCAAAGAAGGACTCTGCGCCTTCTGCAAAGGCATTCAGGAGGGGTCGCCGGTGGATGCGTTCGTCACGCCCGAACCCTGGGATATGCCGGGATATACCGATCAGGTGGTGATGGCGGCAGGCGGCTTTACGCAGGGAAGCTCGATCGAACTCTCTGCCGACGGGCCGATCCGACCGCCCTACACAGCGTTTTTCCAGGGCGGATTGACCTACGCGAGCGGCAGGATCGGGATTCTTTCCGCGGCGCAGCGTCTGCTGGAAGAGAGGGGAAAAAGCGAATGAAAATAACGAAGAAAATATGCGCGGCGCTCCTGCTGATCGGGATCCTCGTTCTGGGGCTTTCTTCTTGCAGAAAAGAGGGAAGCGAGGTTCCGGAGGGATTCATCACGGCAACCTGCTACGGCGCGAATTACCGGCTATACGTTCCGTCCACTTGGGTCGCGAACAACACCTACGGCGTATCGGCGGCGTACCGCAACTCGGTGGAGCAGTCGAGCGTCAGCGTACACCGGTATGAAACCGGAGCGGAGACCGAAGCGGCTCTTGCCGGGAAAGATCGCCTGCCCACCTATTGGGAAACCGTTTTGCTTCCGGTGATCCGGGAGCAGGCGCTCGGCGCGGACGTCAATTTCGTGGAGGAGGACTGCCTGCCGACCGTATTCGGTGGTATCAACGCCGTTCAGCGTCACGTAACGGCGGACGTGGGCGGACAGGTTTTGCACTTTTTGCAAGTGGTTGCCGAACGTGGCGGCGCATTTTACGTGTTTACCTATCTGGCAAACGAGCAGTATTACAGCGTCACGCGCGGCGAAGTTGACCGCATGATCGAAGAGTTTGTGTTCTCCGACGAGCCGTACGAGCCGGACGACTATGTATTTCAATTGGAAAAGGACGAAAACGTGCCTGACGGGATGAGGGTGGCGTATTCCAAAGACGTGCCCTACCGCTTCTATGTGCCGCAGGATTGGGAGATCGACCAAAACCGCCTGATTTGCTCGGCATGGGATCCGGCCGATCGGACCAACGTCAGCGTTCTGCCCTATTCGCCGCAGGAGAGCATGGGGATCAAGGATTATTTTTCGCAGGAGATCGCTTCGATGGAAGAGAACCGCGGGATCGGAAACGTTGCGGTTCTGTCGGAGGCGGAATCCGAGATCGGCGGACGCAAATGTATGGTTTACGAATTTACCTGCACGGTCGACGGGATCGCGTTCCGCTACCGCCAGTATATCGCGGTCTATCAGAGCCGGTTCTATTGCGTGACCTATACCGCGACCGATGCGGCGTTTGAGGCGCATCTGGACGACCTGGCGGCAATCGTTTCCCATTTTTCTTTCCGGTGAGATGATATGAGAGAAATCTATTTTGACAACAGTGCCACGACGGCACTCTCGGAGGCGGCAAAGAACGCGATGCGGCAGGCGATGGAGGTCTTCGGCAATCCGTCTTCTCTGCACGCGAGGGGAAACGCCGCCAAAGAACTTCTGGAAGATGCGCGTCGCCGGGTGGGCGTCACGCTCGGGGTGCGGCACGCCGCGCCCGAGGAGCTGGTGTTCACTTCCTGCGGAACCGAGGCGGATCAGCTCGCGATCTTCGGTACGGCGTACGCGAAAGAGCGGCGTCGCGGCGGCGTGATCGTCACCACCGATTCCGAGCATCCGGCGGTTGAGAACGCCATGCGGCGGCTTGAAGGGCAGGGCTTTACGGTCGTCCGGATCCCCACGCGCGGCGGTGTTCTGAATTTTGCGGAATTTGAAAAAGCGCTTGCAAAAAAGCCCTTTCTCGTCAGTATGATGGCGGTCAACAATGAAACGGGCGCGCGATATGATGTCGGGCGCGCGTTTGCTCTGGCAAAAGAACAAAATCCAGATACCGTCACCCACACCGACGCGGTGCAGGCATACCTCAAAGGGGAGCTGAACGCACGCCGGTGGATGGTTGATCTGGTGTCGGTCAGCGCGCATAAGATCCACGGACCGAAAGGGGTCGGCGCGCTTCTGATCTCTCCCGAGGCGAGAAAGCGCAGGGATCTGATCCCGGTCATGCCGGGCGGCGGACAGGAGAGCGGAATGCGGTCGGGAACCGAAAATATCGTCGGGATCGCCGGATTCGCGGCGGCGGCGGAGGAGGAATTTTCCCGCCTTGCCTCCAACGTGGAAAAAATGCAGACCCTCTCGGCAAAAGTCGAACAACTGCTCGGGTCGCTCCCGGTTCGGGTCAACAAACCGGCAGGCGCACGCGCGCCGCATATCGTGAGCGTCACGTTGCCGGGCGTGCGGAGCGAAACCATGCTCCACGCGCTCTCGGCAAGAGGGATCTACCTTTCCAACGGTTCGGCGTGTTCCTCCCATTCGGCAAAGCCGAGCGGAAGTCTGCTCGCGTTCGGGCTTTCGCCGGCGGAGGCGGAAACGACCGTGCGCGTCAGCTTTTCGGCGGAAAATACCGAGGAAGAGGTCGAGATTTTTGCCGCCGCGCTTTCGGAAGAGCTGAACCGCCTCGTGCGGGTAAAAAACTTTCGGGCATGATAAAAAGAAAAAACGCCTTGCGGCGTTTTTTCCATAAAGACAAATTTTCTTTTATTCAGTCAAACCAACCCTGCCGTTCGAGCAGTTCGGCGATCAGAACGGCACCGCCGGCGGCACCGCGCAGGGTGTTGTGGGAAAGCCCCACGAATTTGTAGTCGAAGAGCGTATCTTCCCGCAAACGTCCCACGCTGACAGCCATACCGCCTTCCAGATCCCGGTCGAGCCGTGCCTGCGGGCGGTTGTCTTCCTCAAAATAGTGGATCATCTGCTTCGGCGCGTGCGGCAGACCGAGCTCCTGCGGTTTCCCGGAAAATTCTGCCCAGTCGGCGAGGATCTGCTCTTTGGTCGGCTTGCTTTTGAATTTCACAAAGACCGCCGCCGTGTGACCGTCGGTGACCGGAACGCGAATGCACTGGGTGGTAATGAGAGGAGCTTTGCAGGGAACGACCGTGCCGTTCTCCACTTTACCCCAGACGCGGAGCGGTTCCTGTTCGCTTTTTTCTTCCTCGCCGCCGATGTAGGGAATGACGTTATCGAGCATTTCCGGCCATTCGCGGAAGGTTTTGCCCGCGCCCGAGATCGCCTGATAGGTGGTGGCGACCACCTGCTCGATGCCGTATTTGAGCAGAGGCGTCAGGGCAGGGACGTAGGATTGGATCGAGCAGTTCGGCTTGACGGCAATGAAGCCGCGCTTGGTGCCGAGCCGCTTGCGCTGAGCGCGGATCACTTCCAGATGTTCGGGGTTGATCTCGGGGATCACCATCGGAACGTCGGGTGTCCAACGGTTGGCGGAGTTGTTGGAAACCACCGGGATCTCGGCTTTCGCGTATGCTTCTTCAAGCGCCTTGATCTCATCTTTCTTCATGTTGACGGCGCAGAACACCATCGAACAGCGAGCCGCCATCGCGGGGATATCCTCGGCGTCGAGAATGACCATTTTCTTCACTTCTTCGGGGATCGGGGTCGCCATTTTCCAACGCCCCTCCACGGCCGCCTCGTAAGTTTGTCCGGCACTGCGCGCAGAAGCGGCGAGCGCGGCAACTTCAAAATAAGGGTGATCCTGCAAAAGGGTCAGAAACCGCTGTCCCACCATTCCGGTCGCACCGATCACGCCCACTTTCCGTTTTTCCATTCTGTATGCTCCAATCTTTCCGAAATTCAAAACGATCTCTTTTCAAGATATTCTCATTATACCGCATTTGTGCATAAAATGCAAGGGCCGAACCGCATTTTTTCATTTTTCTGCATTTTTCACCGCTCTTTGGACGGAAATACCGACTTTTTCGTGAATTTAATGAAAAAAGGATGAAAACGATATGAAACTGCAACTGGTCGCAACCTGCCTGTTCGGGCTGGAAAAACAACTGGGAGAAGAGATCGACGCGCTGGGGCTTTCCCGGATCGAAACGATGGACGGGCGCGTGATCTTCCTGGGCGAACCCGAAGACATTCCGCGCGCCAACATCGGGTTGCGGTGCGCCGAGCGTGTGCTGATTCGGCTCGGATGCTTCCCGGCAACCGATTTCACCGCCCTGTTTGAGGGAACCAAATCGCTCCCGTGGGAGAATTGGATCGGCAAAGACGATGCTTTCCCGGTCAAGGGTCATGCGATCAAAAGCAAACTCTTCTCGGTGCCCGACTGTCAGAAGATCGTCAAGAAAGCCGTGGTCGACCGACTCGGCATAAAATACGGGATCCAATGGTTCCCGGAGACCGGGGTCAAATACCAGATCGAATTTTTCCTCTTCAAGGATATGGCGCACCTGATGATCGACACCTCGGGCGTATCACTCCATAAACGCGGCTACCGTCCCGAAGCGGGAGTCGCCCCTCTGCGCGAAACGCTGGCGGCGGCAATGGCACTCACAGCTCGCCCGCGCGAAGATATCCTCTTCTGGGATCCGATGTGCGGGAGCGGTACCATCGCGATCGAGGCGGCGCTGATCCTATCGAACCGCGCCCCCGGTCTCGGCAGGACCTTTGCGGCGGAATCTTTCCCGGCGATCCCGCAAGCCGCATGGCAAACGGCAAGAGAATCGGCGGAGGCGGCGATCAGAAAGGACGCTTCCTTTGAGATCTGGGCATCCGACCTCGACGAATCCATGCTCGATCTCACCTACGAAAACGCCTTGCGCGCGGGCGTGGAGGAACATTTCAATATCTTTTCCGCCGACGTGCGCAGCATTCAAAAGCCCGACCGCCGCGGCAGTATCGTCTGCAATCCGCCATACGGCGAACGCCTGCTCACACCCGCCGAGGTCGAGGACCTCTACCGCGCCATGGGACGGAATCTTTCCGCTTTTTCACCGTGGCAGATCTATATCATCACCTCCCACCCCGATTTTGAAAAACTCTACGGCGCAAAAGCCGATAAAGTCCGCCGCCTCTATAACGGCATGATCCCCTGCAATCTGTATCAATATTTTAAGCCGAAGGGGTAGGGAGGGAAGACCTTGAGGAGGGGGCGGGGACTTTTCTTGCAAGAAAATGTCCCCGCCCCCTCCTCAAACTCTACCCCCACCCCGAAAAGAACAGCAAAAAAAATGCTTCGGTGTTCTTTTTTGCGGAGGGTGTTTGAGGGGACCGCTTTTTTCTTACAAGAAAAAAGCGGTCCCCTCAAGGTCTACCCCCATAACCCCCCTCATAAAATAGGGTGCGGGAAGGGGGAATATCCATGAAGATTACGGCGGATCCGATGGCGATCCTGCTGTTTTTGGGGTTGCTCCTGACCGACCGGACGATGCTGGCGGTGGCGGTGTTCTCAGCGGCGCTGGTACACGAAGCGGGGCATCTTCTGGCGGCGGTTTGCATGAAGATTCCGGTGCGATCCCTGAAACTGAGTTTGCTGGGCGCGCGGCTGGGCGTAGGGCGGCTGCTCTCCTACCGGGAGGAGTGGTTGCTCTGCATTTCGGGGCCGCTTGCCAGTCTGGGCTTTGCGATCCTGCTTTATCCGTGGTGGCGCGTCGGCTTTTTTCTGCAACTCTCCTGGGCGTCCTTTGCGCTGGGACTTTTGAATCTGATGCCGGTGCGTTCTTTCGACGGCGGCAGAATGCTCTCCGCACTTCTCTGCGGCGCGGCAAACGAACGGGCCGCGGGCAGGGTACTTTCGGTCTGCTCGTTTTTTTGCTTATTTTGCCTGTGGAGCTTGTCGGTATATCTGCTCCTGCGAGCCGGGAGCGGACTCTCCCTGCTTTCCTTCTCCATGAGCTTATTTCTTCGCTTTTTTGAAGAACAGGAAAGCTGAAAAAATGAGAATTTCAGAGAAAAGCGGAGATTTTCGGAGAAAAAACGGGAAAAAAGAGCGTTAAGCACGGTTAATTGCAAGTTATTCAAAAAAAACAAGAAGAAAAACGGATTCTTGTGAAAAACACCAAAAAATAAAGTTTTTTGTCAAATCTATTGCAATTCGGGGGGTTATCTGCTACAATATATTCCGGAATTTGCGCACGAAGTGCCGAAAGCCGAGGGGAGGGGAATTCAGCCGCCCCGAACCGGAGAAACCGATGGCGGGTAAGCCATGCATTTCCATGAATATTTTTTTCTTCAAAGGAGTATTTATGCGGAATGAACAAAGAAGTTCTCATCAGGCTGAACGGGATCACCAAATCGTTTGACGGAGAAACCGTTCTCGACGACATGAATCTGGAGATTCACGACAAGGAGTTCATCACGCTCCTGGGTCCCTCCGGATGCGGAAAAACGACGACCCTGCGTATCATCGGCGGATTTGAAACGCCGGATGCCGGGGATGTTTTCTTTGACGGAAAACGGATCAACGACGTGCCGCCCTACGAGCGGCAGGTGAACACGGTTTTTCAGCGGTATGCGCTGTTTCCGCACCTGAACGTGTTCGATAACATCGCGTTCGGTCTGCGCGTGCGCAAACTGCCGCCCGAACAGATCCGCGAAAAGGTGAAAGAGATGCTGCAACTGGTCAACCTGCGCGGCTTTGAACGTCGCCGGGTCAACACGCTTTCCGGCGGACAGCAGCAGCGGGTCGCCATTGCGAGAGCGCTCATCAACGAACCGAAGGTGCTGCTTCTGGACGAGCCGCTCGCGGCGCTCGACCTCAAACTGCGCAAGGATATGCAGAATGAACTGAAAAACATTCAGCACAAAACCGGTATCACCTTCATTTTCGTCACCCACGATCAGGAAGAGGCGCTTTCCATGTCGGATACCGTTGTGGTCATGGCGAACGGGCGTATTCAGCAGATCGGTTCTCCGACCGATATTTATAACGAACCGATCAACGCGTTCGTTGCCGATTTCATCGGCGAATCGAATATTCTGGACGGCATTATGATCCGGGATCGCCGTGCCAAATTTGCCGGACAGGAATTCGAATGCGTAGACTTCGGATTCAAGCCGAATGAATCGGTGGACGTGGTCATCCGCCCGGAGGATGTCGACGTCGTTGCGCCCGAGGCGGGACAGCTCAAAGGGCTTGTTACCGGCGTTACGTTCAAGGGCGTTCACTATGAGATCATCGTGGACGTGCAGGGATTCAAGTGGATGATCCAATCCACCGACTACGTTGCCGAGGGGCAGACCATCGGGCTCTCGATCGATCCCGATGCCATTCACATTATGAGAAAATCCGAATTCTCCGGAATGTTCGGGGACTACTCGACGTTCAGCGACGAATTCGATCCGCTTGATCTGACCGAAGAGAAAAATGTTTCTTTGCCGGAGGAACGTGCGGAATGAAGAAAAAGCAGAGTATGATCCGCGCGGCGGCGTCTTCGCCCTACGTGGTATGGTCGGTGCTCTTTATCGTCGCACCGCTCCTGTTCGTTCTCTGGTTCGCCCTCACAGACGGAAACGGATCTTTTTCGATCGAAAATATCCGGGGCCTTTCCGCCTACGGGCGTACCTTTGTGATGTCGATCGGGTTTTCCCTGATCGCCACCGCGGTCTGCTTTCTGATCGGCTACCCGCTTGCCTACGCGATGGCGCGTACGTCCAGACGCATCAGAAATATTCTGACCGTTCTGATCATGCTCCCGATGTGGACGAGCCTGCTCGTGCGCACCTATGCGCTCATGGCTTTGCTCGATAACGGCGGGATCGTGAGCAATACGCTGACCCGTATGGGACTGCTCAACGGGCATCTGAATTTTATCGGCACCGGTGGAGCGGTCATTCTCGGTATGGTCTACGACTTTCTCCCCTATATGATTTTGCCGATCTATACGTCCATGACGAAGCTGGATATCCGGTACGTCGAAGCGGCGGCGGATCTGGGCTGCAACGGTACGCAGACCCTGTTCCGGGTCGTGCTTCCGCTGACCGTTCCGGGCATCGTTTCGGGGCTGACGATGGTGTTCGTGCCGTCCATCAGCACCTTCTATATCTCCCAGAAACTGGGCGGCGGTTCGTTCGATCTCATCGGCGATACCATCGAGCGGCAGTTCCAGAACACCGTCACCTATAACACCGGCGCGGCGATCTCGCTCGTGATGATGATCCTGATCCTGATCTCGCTCGGTGTGATGAATCACTTTACCGATCAGAAATCGGAGGTGATCGTGAAATGAAAGTATTATCCAAGATCTACATGGCACTCGTGTTTCTGCTTCTCTACGCGCCGATTTTGGTTGTGGTCATCTTCTCGTTCAACTCGGCGGAGAGTCTGAGCCGGTTTGAGGGCTTTTCCCTCGATTGGTACGGCGAGCTGTTTCAGGACGCGGAAGCCCTGACGGCGCTGCGCAACTCCCTCGTGCTCGCAACCGTTTCCTCGATCCTCGCCACCGTGCTCGGGATCATCGCGGCGTTTGCCATCAGCCGTGCCCGCCGCCGCTGGCTTGCACGGACGATGGAATCGGTTTCGGATATCCCGATGATGAATCCGGATATCGTTACCGGCGTTTCGATGATGCTTCTGTTCGTCGGCGTTGCCGGGATCCTGAAAGTTCAGCCCTTCCTCGGCGTGTGGACGATGATCATCGCGCATACCACCTTCAACCTGCCCTACGTCATCCTCTCGGTTCTGCCCAAATTCCGGCAGATGGATCACAGTCTGACCGAGGCGGCGATGGATCTGGGGTGCACGCCCACCGCGACCTTTTTCAAGATCGAGCTGCCCTATATTCTGCCGGGCGCGATCACAGGGCTCATGATGAGCTTCGCGCTCTCGCTCGACGATTTCGTCATCAGCCATTTCGTCAGCTCGCCCGATTTCCGGACGCTGCCGCTTTATATCTACAACCAGACCGTGCATGACGTGAAGTTCAGTATGTATGCGCTCTGCACCCTGCTCGTGTTCGTCATCCTCGGCGTGCTGATCGTCGTCAACGTGGTCGGCTCGGTTCGAGAGCGGCGGCAACTCAGAAAGGCAGGTGCGAAGAGATGAAAAAAGCTTTTGCAATTCTGCTGCTCGTCTGCCTGCTCGTCGGCATGATCCCGGTCTTCTCCTCCTGCGTGCGGGATGAATCCGAGCGAACGATCACGCTCTACGTTTATAACTGGGGCGAATATATTTCGGACGGATACGAAGATACGCTGGACGTGAACGCGGAGTTTGAAAAATACTGCCGGGAGGAACTCGGCAGGAACGTCAAGGTCAACTATTCCACCTTTTCATCCAACGAAGATATGTACGCGAAGGTCAAAAGCGGCGCCGCCGTTTATGACGTTATCATTCCGTCGGACTATATAATCCAGCGGATGATCACGGAGGGAATGCTCAGAAATCTGAATCGGGATAACATTCCCAATCTCAAATATATCCGGGATGAATTCAAGGGGGAAAATGTTTACTACGAACCGCAAGATGGAAAAATTTATTCGGTTCCGTATTTTTATGGGAAGATTGGCATTATCTACAACACAGAGGTAGTATCAGAAGATATTGAAACTTTCGGCAGTTGGGATCTGATGTGGGATGAGAATTTCAAAGGGGAAATCCTGCAATTCAATAACAGTCGAGATGCATTTGGTACAGCACTTTATAAACTCGGTTACAGCGTCAACGATACCGAGAACACCGCGCACTGGCAGGAAGCGTTGGAGCTTCTGAAAGAGCAGAAAAAACTGGTGCAGGGCTACGTCATGGACGAAGTCTTCTACAAGATGAAGAGCGGCTCCGCCGCCATCGCGGCGTACTACGCCGGCGATTTCTTCACGATGTATGAAGACAACGACGCGCTTGGTTTCTACTATCCTGAAGAAGGAACAAATCTTTATATTGATGCGATGTGCATTCCCTCCAACGCGTTGCATCCGGATATTGCCGAGGCGTATATCAACTTCATGTGCCGTCCGGATATTGCTTGTGCAAATGCTGCTTATACTTACTATGCCTCTCCGTTAGATCTTGAAGCTCTCGAAGATGACATGGAATTTGGAGATGCGGTGAAGGAATACTATGATGCGATGGCAGAGGTACACGAGGACGCTATCGAGATTTTGTATGGTGAAATGTCGGCAAAAGTCTCTGCTGAGCCATATAAAAATCTCTCTCCGGAAGGACTTATACAGCTTAATGATCTTTGGGAAGAATTGAAAGTGGAGAGCTCTATCGGGACTGAAATTTATGTCATCTGCGGAGTGATTCTTGTTGTCCTGCTTGCACTGGCAATCTGGTATTTCATCCGCAAGCGTCAGCGTGCAAAGCTCTGCAAATCGCTCTGGCAGAGATAAACGCGGTGAGGATTCCAGAAATTCTGAACCAACAGTGCCCGAGTATCAAATGATTCTCGGGTGCTGTTTGTTTGCTTTTTACGTCGTTTTGAACATAAAAAAGTTCTGCTTTTGAAAATACATTTTGCTAACTGAAAGATTTTGTTAATTACGGCTTATACAAGACACTTTTTTACGTACATAATATGGTGAGTCTTTTTGATACGATATGATATCTGTTCAAGAAGATAAAGCTTTCTTTTTGCATAACGCATATCTCGACTTATTATCATGTAAGCAAGAGGTTAAACTACGAAAGGAAAACACTATGAAAATTTTTTTTGATGAATTCCCCTTTTTTTTGGAATTGTTTTTGAATATCGTTGAATTATTTGCAATCTTTATTTCGATGATTACCTTTTTCACGTTTATGTTCAACAAATTTTCAAAAGCAATGAAGGAAATTTTATCCCCTTGCGGGATGAGCTTTATTCCGCGTGTAAGAGCACTCTTCATTTGCCGAAAGTCACAGATAAAAAAGAGGGCGTTTCTTGAATATGCAATAATAAAAACAGGAGGAACTCCTGTAATTAATCCGGAATGGCATACAATTATTAATAGTTTTAAAACTTATTATGCAAGTGCTGAACAAGGCGATCTCATATATTTGATTTCCAACTGTACTTCCTTGATATACAAGGATTTTTCCGATGCTGTTGGGCGATATTTTCGTTTCTTCTCTCAAAAGAAAGTTCAAAAAGCTTTTGGTATTCAGGAGGAGCAATTACATTGGGTTATAAAACTTCACATGGAAGAAGCTTATGTAACCCCTACTTGTTTGCTAACGGGATTGTTATCACAGTACAACGAAAACTGGGAAGAGTTTATTAAACGTTATGTTTCAACGGCATATATAACGGAAGACGATAGTCAAAGGCAGAATGTTCTTTCAAACGAGTTGTATTTTACCTTTGCGTGGCTTCTTTGGGGACCTAGCTACGAGGTGGATTATCAAAAATATTGGGAAGGGATTTGTCAATTATCCTATGGAGATGAAAGCAATTCAATACCTGCCATTGCAGATACTGAAACAGGCGTTGCAGATGATTTGAAAAAACTTTTTTGCGAAAACAAAGAGAGAAGATACGGCGAGCTAATTTCAGCGGACATACTGCTGTATGACAAAAAGCCGTTTTATTTAGCACAACGTTCAAACGTCAATCCAAATAATAAATACTTTTATGACAAGATTGAAGGCAGTGAATTGTCTTTTGGCGTCAAAATTGTTCAATTTACAGCCTGCTCGAATTACAAATCAAAAAAATATTATAGCACAGCGTATGTTTGGTTGTTGTTCGAAATAGAGGATGAAGATTATTCCTTCAAGCCGGAAAAAAGCGTCGCTTTCTTTGAACACGCTAATTTGGCAAATAATAATACGTACGATTTTTTGATTTCAACACTAATTGACAAGAGCATAAAACATTTTGAAAGCATATACTTAAAACCGGAAAATGTAAATAGACGGTACAGATTTGTTTGTGCAATGAATGATAGGATTGCTTTAGAATGCAGAAACAGATACAATGAAATTGTGGAGTCGGAAACGCCTATTGGCAAATTGATTAAGGGAAAAATTATTATGGATACAAAACATTCCCCGGCAGAGGTGTTTGCTTCCTATGATGAATTTTTTTCTCCAAGCAAGTTGTTAAAATATATCGAGGTTTCACTTGACGATTCAAAAACGCTTTCGGCGTTAGGGCAGTTTTATACAGACATCTATATGGATGTCTTTCCAGACGAAAATGAGCGGGAGACCTTTGACCATTTTCTTCAATATTTGGGAAGATCTGCTGATGCATACACATATCATGTCATTTTAGCGATAAACGAGTTAGGTAAAGTAGTTGGCGGAGGTGTATTTGATTACTTTAAGAGTAGCAATACCGGGGTAATTGAGTTTATTGCTGTTCGAAAAGATATGCAATCAAGCGGCGTCGGCTCAATGATTTATAGGCATATTGTCTCGATTATGTCTGAAAACGCTTACCAAATGAACGGGAAACCCTTAGATTACATTTGCTGTGAAATAGATTCCCCGGAATATAGTGGAGCTGAAATAAAAAAATATTTGTATTTTTGGAATAAAAACAATTATTGGCACCTCAATTTTAACTATATTCAGCCAGCGCTATCTTTGGGACAACAACCGGTTACCGGACTATGGTTTACCATAGCACCCCAGCAAGCACCTGTTAAATCAATTGATCCCCAATTTATCCTTCTTATTCTGCATGACTATTTTAAGTATGCGATGGCAATTGATGATCCTAAAAATTGCAGAGAATACATACTTATTAGTGAGGAGCTCTTAGCAAAGGAAAAGGTGGAATTGGAGAAAATTGTACCCGATTAACCACAGTGTTATCTCTTCGTGAAGTGCCTTTAAAAAACATTAACTTACAATATTCTTTAAAAGCGGGATTGAGTGTTAATCTCGCTTTTAACAGCTTTCATGGTAAAAATATTTTGAACAATGTATTGACAAATGATATAAAGAAAGTGTATAATAACAATCGTTATATAACGCTTGTTATATTCGGAGGAATCTATGCCGGAGAGCAAGATCACGAAAGAGAAACTGATTGAGGAAGCGGTCAACCTGATCCGGGAGTGCGGAGCGGATGCGCTCAACGCCCGGACTTTGGCGAAGCGTGCGGGCGTTTCCACGCAACCGATCTTTTCTCATTTTGCCGGGATGCGGGATCTGAAAAACGCCTGTCTGCAAAGGGCTAACGCGCTTTACGAAAAGCGGATCAGAGAAGAGGTTGCAACCGATCCGGAGCGTCCGTTCCGGGCGATGGGGATGGGATATATCCGGTTCGCGCGCGAAGAAAAAGAACTCTTCCGCTGGCTCTTCATGGGAGACGGATCGAAAGAGCCTTCGCATCTGCCCGAATCGACTGAACCGGTGCAGGCACTGCGGCAAACGCTCGGAATTTCCGAGAACGCCGCCGAGCGGTTTCATCTGGAAATGTGGGTGGTGGTGCACGGGATCGCCACGATGATCGTCACCGGCACCTTTGATTGGAACGAAGAACTGATCTCGATGGTGCTCGGCGACCTCTACCGTGCGCTCCGGGAACAGACGAAAGGGGAGAAACGATAATGGATGCCATCAGAACCGAATCCATCACGAAACGCTATAAAGAACTGACGGCGGTCGATCATCTGGATCTGACCGTGCGAGAAGGGGAACTGTTCGGATTGCTCGGCGTCAACGGCGCGGGCAAGACGACGCTGATCAAAATGCTTTCCTGCCTCGCCGAGCCGACCGAGGGGGACGCCTATCTGCTTGGATACAGCGTATGCCGGGAGAAAAACAAGATCAAACCGTTTCTCGGTGTCTCGCCGCAGGAGACGGCGGTCGCGCCCAACCTGACCGTGCGTGAAAACCTGAACCTGCTCATGGGCATCCACGGTTTTTCCAAAGAGAAACGGGAAGAGAAGCTGAAAGAACTGACAGACGGGTTCGGACTTGCTCCTGTTCTCAACCGCAAGGCAGGGAAACTTTCGGGCGGTTGGCAGAGACGGGCGAGCATCGCGCTGGCACTCATCACCGAGCCGAAAATTCTCTTTCTCGATGAACCGACGCTCGGGCTGGACGTGCTTGCTCGGAGCGACCTCTGGGAACTGATCCGCGCGCTCAAAGGAAAGATCACCATCATTCTCACCACCCACTATATGGAAGAAGCCGAGGAGCTTTCCGATCGCGTGGGCATGATGAAAGACGGAAAACTGCTCGCCGTCGGCACGCCGGCAGAGCTGAAAGAATCGGTCGGCGCAGAGAAATTTGAAGAAGCCTTTATCAAGATCGTGAAAGGGGGCGTGAAACAATGAGGACTGCATGGTTTTCGGTGCGCAACGCCAAAGAGATCGTGCGCGATCCGCTCAACCTCGGGTTCGGGCTTGGTTTTCCGCTCGTACTGCTATTGCTCCTCTCGGCGATCCAAGCCAATCTTCCCGATTCCGCGCCCACGATGTTTGAAATCTCCGCGCTGACGCCGGGGATCGCGGTGTTCGGGCTTTCCTTCTTTACCCTGTTTTCGGCGCTCCTGATCTCCAAAGACCGCGGCTCGGCGTTCCTCTCCCGGCTCTATACCACGCCCCTGCGTCCGGCGGAGTTCATTCTGGGCTACACTCTGCCGCTTCTCCCGATCGCGCTGGCGCAAACCGCCATCTGCTATCTCGCGGCACTGCCTTTCGGACTGCATTTTAGCCCATCGGTCCTGCTCGTGCTCGTCGCCACGCTCCCGAACGCCTTCCTCTATATCGCTCTCGGGTTGCTCTTCGGCAGTCTGCTCAACGAGAAACAGGTGGGCGGCGTCTGCGGCGCGCTCCTGACCAACCTTTCGGCGTGGTTCTCGAACATCTGGTTCGATCCCAAACTCGTGGGCGGTTGGTTCTATCAAATCGCGAAAGCACTGCCGTTTCTCCACGCGGTCGAGCTCGAACGCGCGATGCAGACCGCCGATCTCGCGGCGGCGTTGCCGCACCTCTGGTGGGTGCTCGGCTACGGCGTCGGGATCTTCGGGCTTGCGGTGTTTGCCTTCTTCAAACAGATGAAACAGTAAAAAACAAACCGGAAAGGGAACGCAAAATTCTCCCTTTCCGGCCTTTTTTTCGCATTTTCATAAAAATCGGCAATTTTTGCTTGACAAACCCGGAAAGCTGTGCTATAATCAGAAAAAATGAGCAGAAAGGAACACCGCGAAATGAACCGCTATTTTGAAATGATGCGATTTTATTATTACGCCTGTGGCTCATTATGCGCAAAGGGTGTTCTGTAATCGTGTCATTTTCAGAGGTGCGAAGAGTGTTGCAGAATCCCGGTGCGGTTTCTGCGATTTTTTCTATTGCGGAAACCGGCGCAAACGGTTTCTGCATTTTTTATTCGGAAAGGATGATCGAAAATGGATGATCTGAAACAAATTCGCGAGGAGATCGATAAAGCCGACCGCGCCATCGCCGAGCAGTTCTGCCGCCGGATGAAGGCGGTCGAAAAAGTCGCCGCCTATAAGGGAGCAAGAGGACTTCCGGTGCTCGACGCCGAGCGCGAAGAACAGATTCTGAAACGCAACTGTACGTGGATCGAGAATCCCGTCCTGCGCGAATACTACACCGGATTTCAGCGGCGCGTGATGGAAATTTCCCGCGCCTACCAGGAACGCATCCTGCAAGGGGAGAAGATCGCCTATGCGGGCGTGCGGGGCGCGTTTGCCGATCTGGCGGCGCAAAAACTGTTCCCGGGGGCTGTCTGTATCGCCTATCCCGATTTCGCCTCGGCATACGAAGCCGTCGTGCAAGGCGAATGCGACCACGTGGTCCTGCCGGTCGAGAACAGTTTCGCGGGAGAGGTCGGGGTCGTGTGCGACCTGCTCTTTTCGGGACCGCTCTATATCAACCGGATGATGAATCTTTCGGTCACGCATCATCTCATGGCGCCGAAAGGGAGCAATCTTGCGGCGGTCAAAAAGGTGGTCAGCCATCCGCAGGCGCTCGCCCAATGCGCGCCCTATCTGCGTGCGCACGGGTTTGAAACCGAGGAATTCGCCAACACCGCGCTCGCGGCAAAATACGTCGCGGAGCAGAACGATCCCACGCTCGCGGCGATCGGGACCGAAGAGGCGGCGAACCTCTACGGATTGGAGATCCTCGCCAAGGGGATCAACGAAAGCGACCGCAATACCACGCGTTTTGCGGCGCTCTCGCGGGTGGAATCCACCGAGCCGCGGCAGGAAGACGACCGGTTCTTCCTCGTCTTCACGGTGAAGAACCAGGCGGGCGCGCTCGCCGACGCGATCCAGATCATCGGACGCTACGGTTTCAATATGCGCGGACTGCACAGCCGCCCGATGAAGACGCTGGTCTGGCAGTATTATTTCTATCTCGAATGCGAGGGCAACATCCGGAGCGAACTGGGAAAAGAAATGTTGAGCCGTCTCGGAACGGTGTGCGACAAACTCAAACTTGTCGGATCCTATCCGACAGACTGAAAAGGAGAGCGATTATGCGATTGTCGATTGATCTCGGAGAGCGGAGCTATGAAGTGATCCTCGAACGCGGCGGACTTTTACACGCGGGGGAATACCTGAACCTTGACCGTCGCGTCTTGGTGCTGACCGACGACGGCGTGCCGGCAGAATACGCGCAAACGGTGGCGAAATCCGCCGCAGACGGCAGTGTTCTGACCCTGCCGCAGGGAGAGGGGAGCAAGAGCGTTACCGGATATACCCGCGTACTTTCGGTTCTGGCGGCGGGGAAATTCACCCGGCGCGATTGCGTCGTGGCGGTCGGGGGCGGCGTTTGCGGCGACCTTGCCGGATTCGCGGCGGCGACCTATATGCGCGGGATCGATTTTTACAACATTCCCACCACCATGCTCGCGATGGTCGATTCCTCGATCGGCGGCAAGACCGGGATCAATTTCGACGGCGTGAAGAACCTCGTCGGCGCATTTTGGCAGCCGAAGGGGGTTCTGATCGATCCCGACGTGCTGGGAACGCTTGACCGTCGGCTCTTTGCCGAAGGGCTTGCGGAAGTGATCAAAATGGCGGCGACGAGCGACGCGGAACTGTTTGAAAAGCTCGAAAAAGAACCGTTTGAAGCCAACCTTGAAGAGATCATCCTCGGGGCGCTCAAAATCAAAAAATCGGTGGTAGAGCAGGACGAAACCGAATCGGGTCTGCGCAAGATCCTGAATTTCGGACATACGATCGGACACGGGATCGAATCGGCAATGTCACCGAACCTCTATCACGGCGAATGCGTTGCGCTCGGAATGCTCCCGATGTGCGAGGGAGAGGCGCGGGTGCGCCTGCAAAAGCTACTTTGCAAAGCCGGTCTTCCCACCGCATGTCAACCTGACTGGGAAAAGGTGTTTGAAGCGGTCGCACACGACAAAAAGGGAAGCGCGGATGGACT
>CAMYUQ010000015.1 GCA_947302045.1 uncultured Clostridia bacterium | reverse complement strand
GTTTCCGTCGCGGAGCTTTGCGGATAAAATAACCAAGCAGATATCAATTTCGTTAGGGAGAGCCTCATCCGTCTTGCAAGAAGCCCCTGTCGTGCAAAAATGCGCGGCAGGGGCTTCTGCAATCCACCTTCCCCAACCGGGAAGGCTTCAAGGGCATCTCGCTGAACTTTGGGCGAATAAAGCGAAACAAATATCGATGCCATTCTTATAGAAGCAACCCGAAAATTTGATCTATGCCATCGGGCAGTAAAGTTCTGCGATTTAGGGCATGATCGTCCGCCGGACGGCGCGGTGCCAGCCGGCGAGGAGGGATTCGCGGACCGACGGTTCCATCGTCGGCGCAAATGTTTTGCCGCTTCCGCAAGTCTTTTTCAGTTCTTCCCTATCCCGGTAGTAGCCGCATCCGATCCCGGCGAGGAACGCCGCGCCGAGCGCTGTCGTTTCGATACAGCGCGGACGGATGATCGGCAGATCCAGTATGTCCGCCTGAAACTGCAACAGGAAATGATTCGCCGACGCGCCGCCGTCCACCCGCATCGAGCGGATCGGGCGCGACAGGTCCTTTTGCATCGCTTCGATCACGTCCGCCGTTTGATAAGCCATCGACTCCAACGCCGCGCGCACGAGATGCTCGGGGCAAACCGCACGGGTCAATCCGTAAATGCTCCCCCGCGCGTAAGGATCCCAATAGGGCGCGCCGAGACCGACAAACGCCGGGACAAAATAGACGCCTGCGCTATCCGGTATGGAACGCGCCATTGCATCGGTTTGCTCCGCGCTTTGGATCAGACCGAGCCCATCCCGGAGCCACTGGATCGCCGCGCCCGAAATAAAGACCGATCCTTCCAGAACGTAGGTCGTTTGGTCTCCGATCTTCCAGCCGACCGTCGTCAGAAGCCCCTGCGAAGAGAGCACCGGGCTTGTTCCGGTGTTCATGAGCAGAAAGCCGCCTGTCCCGAACGTATTTTTGACGTCTCCCGCCTCAAAGCAACATTGCCCGAAGAGCGCCGCCTGCTGGTCTCCCGCAACGCCGGCGATCGCGATCGGCGCGCCGAACCACTCCGGCGCCGCTTCTCCGAACTTCCCTGCCGACGGCAGAATCTGCGGCAACATTCCCCCCGGCACGCCGAACAGGTCGAGCAGCTCCGGATCCCACCGCATTCCGTGGATATCGAACAGCATCGTGCGGGCGGCGTTGGAGGGATCGGTTGCGTGAACCTTTCCGCCGGTCAGATTCCAGATCAGCCAGGAATCCACCGTTCCGAAGAGCAATTCGCCTCGCTCGGCACGCTCCTTTGCGCCGTCCACATTTTGCAGGATCCACTGCAATTTGGTTGCCGAAAAATAGGGGTCGATCAAAAGACCCGTCTTTTCCCGGATCATATTCGTGAAACCGCCCGATCTCAGCCGCTCGCAGGTCTCCGCCGTCCGGCGGCACTGCCAGACGATGGCGGGATAAACCGGCTTTCCGGTCTTTCGATCCCATACCACCGTCGTTTCCCGTTGGTTGGTGATCCCGATCGCCGCGATCTGCCCGGCGCCGATCTTTAATCGGCGCATTGCCTCCCGCGCGACTGCCAACTGTGACTCCCATATTTCGATCGGGTCTTGCTCCACCCAACCGTTTTGCGGATAAAACTGGCGAAACTCCTTTTGCGCCTGCGCACAAATTTCTCCCGCCCGGTTGAACAAAATGCACCGGGAACTCGTGGTTCCCTGATCCAACGCCATGAGATAGGATTCCATTATTTCCATTCCTTTCAAACGTTGCCGCACGCGCGCGCAAATTCTTCCGCCGCGTAACATACTTCGCCGCAGAGAGAACGCAATCCGCCCGGTCGTGCGTGCGCGCCGTTCCCTTCCAGATCCGTCAGCTCCTTCGACCTTTTCAGAAAAGCGGGAAGCGTCTTTTGCACAAACGGCAACAAAAGATCACGGAAGGTCAAAAGTCTTTGATACAAATCTTTTGCCGAACCGGTCGCCTGCGATACCTTTTTCAAAAGTGCCTTCGTCCCGTCGGTTTGTTCCATCATCCGGCAAATGACCTCGGCTCGTTTCGCAGGCAGACGCAATTCCGAAAGGTCGCGCAAAATCCCTGTCATGCAGGCGATCCCCTCCCGCAAAGATAACTCATACGGGCGCGCCCGGCTCAATGTGCGGGCAAAGCGCAAAAGGTCTTCCTCCCCATCCTCGCCGGCGAAAAGGCCTACCTGCAATCCGTTCGCGAACGTCCGGATCTCTTTTGCATACGCATTTGCATTTTCCGCGCAGCAATCACAAAGTTCCCGAAGGGCTTCTTCCGCGTCTTTCAAAGCGGCTTTCAGCGCGTGGACGATCTGCCGCACCTCCGCCGCCGACGCTTCCGGATCGCGCCTTACCTCCTGCCGGAATTCTTCCGCTTCCCGGTACTGTATAAAACAGGACTGCTGCAAAGGGATGCTTGCCGCAGTCCTGTCCTCGGAATCGTTATCGGATTTCCACATTGACCCGTTTTCCACTGTTGGCAGACGCGGTTTTGATCACCGCGCGGATCGCTTTCGCAATTCTGCCATGCCGGCCGATCACCATTCCCATGTCGTCTTCGGCGACGCGCAAAGTCAGGGTGATCGTGCGATCATCCTCTTCTCTGGTCACCTCTACCGCATCCGGTGAATCAACGATCGCCTTCGCAAGGTCGGTTAAGGTTTTTTCCAAATTCGTCATAGCCATACTCCTTTGGGGAGATCAGTCGACGATGCCGCTCTTTTTCAGCAGAACCCGTACAGTTTCGGTCGGTTGTGCGCCGTTCGAGATCCACTTCTTCGCTTTTTCAGCGTCGATCTTGATCTCAGCAGGATCGGTCAGGGGATTGTAGTATCCGATCTCCTCGATGAATCTGCCGTCTCTGGGAGAACGGCTGTCCGCCACGATCACACGGTAGAAGGGCGCCTTTTTCGCACCGATTCTTCTCAGTCTCATTTTTACTGCCATTGTTTTTTCCTCCAAATGATAGTCAGTAGAATTTATAAATGAACGGTTCAGAATGGCATCTTCATTCTGCCGAGCATTCTCTTGCCTTGTTTGCTCTTTCCCATACCCGAAAACTGCTTCATCATTTTGAGCATTTGATCGAATTGTTTGAGCAATTTGTTCACGTCCTCGACCGTCGTTCCCGACCCTTGCGCGATCCGCTTTTTGCGGGACGCGTTGATGATTTCGGGATGCGTCCGTTCGGCGAGCGTCATCGAATGGATCATCGCCTCGGTACGGACCAGGACCGATTCGTCGATCTTGGCGTCTTTCAGCGCATTCCGGTTCATTCCGGGCATCATTCCGACCAGCTGTTCGAGATTTCCCATTTTCCGTAGCTGCGCCATCTGCGCCAGATAATCGTCAAGCGTGAAGGTTTGCCGACGGATCTTTTCTTCCAGCGCCACCGCCTGCTTTTCGTCAAAAGCCGCCTGCGCTTTGTCGATCAGCGTCAGCACGTCCCCCATTCCGAGGATGCGCGAAGCCATCCGATCCGGATAAAACGGCTCGATAGTGTCGAGCTTTTCGCCCATACCGACGAACTTAATGGGCTTTCCGGTCACATACCGGATGGAAAGAGCCGCACCGCCGCGCGTGTCGCCGTCGAGCTTGGTCAGGATCACACCGGTGATATCCAACAGATTGTTGAAGGTTTCGGCAACGTTCACCGACTCCTGCCCGATCATGGCATCCACGGTGAGCAGAATTTCGGTCGGATGCACCGCCGCTTTGATGTTTTGCAATTCTTCCATCAGGGCTTCGTCGATCTGCAACCGTCCGGCTGTATCGATAAAGACCATATCGTACCCTTTTTGTTCGGCATAGGCGACACCCTGCTTGGCGATCTCCACCGGAGATACTTGATCACCCATCGTAAAGACCGGGATATCCAGCTTTTCTCCGACGACCTGCAACTGCTTGATCGCCGCCGGGCGATAGACGTCCCCCGCCACCAGAAGCGGTCGTTTGCCCTGCTTTTTGTAAAGCCCCGCCAGTTTCCCTGCGTGGGTGGTTTTACCGGCGCCCTGCAAGCCGACCATCATCACGACCGTCGGCGGTTTGGATGCGATCGTCAATTTGGATTGGGAACCGCCCATGAGCCGCGTCAGTTCTTCGTTCACGATCTTGACGATCTGCTGCGCCGGAAGCAAGGATTCCAACACTTCGGTGCCGACCGCACGTTCCGAAACGATATTGATAAAGTCGCGGACGACCTTGAAGTTTACGTCCGCTTCGAGAAGCGCGAGTTTGATCTCCCGCATCCCGGCTTTGACGTCGGCTTCGGTCAATTTTCCTTTGCTCCGAAAACGCTTGAACGCATTCGCGAGCTTTTCGCCCAGACTCTCAAACGGCATAGGACACCTCCCTTTCCGCGGCTTCAACGAACCGACTTTGCCAGCTCCTCCGCCGCCTGATGGACCTCTCCTTTGATTCCCTGCTCATGGAGCAGGGCAAGCAATCGGTCTGCCTGCGACTGCGCGATTCGGAACCGCGCCGCAAGCCCTAATTTTTCCTCGAAAAACAGCAGTTCTTCCTCCGCCTTTTTCAGGAGCTCCCGCACGCCCTGGCGGGAAATGCCGATCTCCTGCGCGATTTCCGCCAATGAGAGATCGTCGTTATAATAAAGATCCAAAACGGTTCGCTTGCGTTCCGAAAGAATTTCCCCGTAAAAATCCAGCAAAAAGCCGATTTTCAGATTTTTTTCAAACATACTGCAACCGCTCCCGTATGGTGTAAAGCAAATCGCTTTACACATATTATACCACGTTTTTTTTGTTTGTCAAGTCTTTTTTCGGTTTTTCCGGCAAAAATTTTGCGCGCAACCGGAGCATGAGGATCGAAAGCGGACGAAAAAGCAACGGAAAAAGAACGGCGTTACAGATGATTTGAGTAACATAAAAGGAAACTCCGTTCAAATAACTGGCAATAAAAATGCTCCAAAATGTCTTCTTGGTGATATTCCAGTATTGGGAGAAAAAGCGGAAGAAAAACGTATCAATCAGCGAACTGAATATTCCAAACCAGACCGTCAGCAAAATTGCCGCACCCGTTACGATAAAAATATTTTTGATCCTCAATTTTCGGAAAATCATGAAAATAATCGAAACGGAAGGCCAATAAATAAGATAGAGGATCACCCACGTATGGATTCCCCACCGCAACGGCTCGATCGCAACAAAAACGACAGAAGCCAAAACGCCTGTTGGTCCGAAGCAATAACCGAACAGGGCGCAAAGCAGTGTGATGCCCTCCACATTCGGGATCGGTTCCAACGCAATTTTAACTGCTTCTAACAGAGCGGCGCAGATTCCGATCAGGGCAACCCGGAAAATTGCGCCGCGTGTTTTTTGAGATTTACTCATCAGCTGACGTATGTAATAATGCCAATGTAGTAAATTGCTCCGCTTTGAATTGTCATCTGGTCGGCACCCTTGCTGGATTCAATCATTTGCACGCCGTTGTATTCTTTGGGTCCATTGAACGGAGTCGCGGACTGATCCGCTTCTACCGATGTCCAAAGATATACGTATTTCCCGGCACTGCTGTCATTTTCAAGTGTTCCGACCTTGGAAAGCCATCCGGAAGATTCTTCATAATCAAAGCCGTCTTCCGTCGTTTTAAGATATTCAAAAACCGAAATCAATCCACGATCGATTGTTCCAACCTTGTTCAAATCAACGGTATAAACCGTCAGCGGATCGGTTTCAAGAACCACCGTGCAAAGGCGCGGTTGAACGGTCTCGCCCTGCGCGGCGGTCGTTGTGGCGGGTTCGGCTTCGTTTTTCTTGCCGCATCCCACGAACGGGAGCAGAACGAAGGTCAGCACCAAAAGCAGTGCCAAAAATCTTGCGGCTGTTCTGACTGTTTTCATGTCGTTTCTCCTTATGGAAGATGAAATTATTTATCGCCATTCCGCACACAACGAAAAAAGTCTTTTTCAGCCGAAATTCTGAAAAAGACGGGATAGCCGAAAAAGCAGTCGGTCTGCCCTGAATAGGCCTCTGCTCCTCTGCGATCCGCATCCCCCGCTTGTCCGGAAACACCGATCAGTTCCAATAGCCCGGCAGGTCTTCCGACTTCGGGAGAATGCTCTCCGCTTTACGGTAATGACTGTTGCCTCGGATTTTCACCGAAATTTCCCTGCAAATCAGCCGGCGTTCATCGCTGAACCCGGGCTACGTTTGATTTGTTTCTATTATATCACAAAAAATCCCGAAAAGCAATGCTTTTCGGGATTTTCTGGCACTTATTTTCCTTTTTTCTGTCTTCTGCGCTCCGAGCGGGCAAGCTCTTCGGGCGCTTCGAGCTTTTGTGAAAAATATTTGTCCCATTTATGTCTGCGCGAGAGGGTAAGCCAAATCTCGATTCCGATCCACAGGGCAGTACAGACCGCAAAGCAGATGAGCGTTGCCCGCACGCGCCGGCTGGACGTCAGATTCTTGACCCACGAAAGACGGTTGGATACGCCGCTTCGCTCTACCGATTCCGCCGCATAAAGCTCAACGGTTCCGAGTACCTGCCCTTCGTACAGGAGCGCCACATAGCCCACCGGCATCCCCTCCGTCACCGGTGCGGTCAGACTGTTATAGGCAAGCCGTATGCTCCTGCTGACCGTTGCATCGGCAGGAAGAAAGGCATACAGCGATTCCTTTGCGATCACTTCCACCGAATCCCGCAGTCCGGTTCCCTGAACCGGAATACTGCAAACCGCCGTTTCCGGATCCAAAAGCTGCCGGTAGGAAAAGTTATCTTCGATCCAGTTCATCAGGCGAATGGTGAGCAGATACGAATAGGTGGAGGGTCTTCCCTCCTCGTCCGACGCTTTTCCGCCAAGAACCACGCAGATAAAATTGCTCTCTCCTTCATGCGCGACCGTAGCCAGACAATGGCCGCCTTTTGTCGTTTCTCCGGCGCTCATCCCCGAAAAACGTTCCGGATAGGTATAGCGTTCCCGTTCGCTTTCCGGGAGCGAATTCTTCGTCGAAAGAAGTGCGTTCGGATTATAAAAAACCTTTCCGGAAATTTCAAACCGGTCGGTGGAGGTGATCCGCATATAGAGCGCATTTTCGCTCGCCGCCAAAGCGATCCGGACCATATCCGCCGCGGTCGTCCGGGACGTATCCTGCACACCGCTTGGGTCTGTGAATACGGTCTGCCCGGCTCCGAGCTCCGCCGCCCGTTCGTTCATCCGCTCCACAAACGATTCTCTGCCGCCGGATACGACAACGGCGAGAACATCGTACGCGTCGTTGTAACTGCCGCACAAAGCCAGATACAACAGCTGCCCGACCGCGATCTCGCTTCCGTCTTTCAAAATTCCGCTGCAACGCCCTGTCGACCCGGAAATCATCGCGTTTGAAACGGTGATCCGCTCGTTCTGCCGGTCGCCCAACGCCTCACAGGCGAGGAGTCCTGCCATCACTTTCGGCAGCGATCCTGCCGGCAGGGGAAGGTTTTCGTTTTGGGAAAACACCATGCGCTGATCCGCAATGTGATAGATGCAGATCGCATCCGCGTTTGACAGACCCTTGGGGTACGGCGTCGCGGCGGAGGCGGAAATTGGGAACGCTGCGCATAAAAAGAGGAGACAGCATACAAAAACCGGCAACCGGACATTCCGTTTCATGTATTATCTCCTCCCCTATCTGAAAATCAACGGTCTTTCACATTTCCAACGTCTTTTTCAATCTGTTTTTGCAATTCCTCCACCGAAGCAAAGGTTTGCTCCTCCCGCAAAAAGCGCAGAAATGAGGTTCGAACCTGTTTGCCATAAAGATCTCCCGCGAAGTCGAGCAAAAAGGTTTCGCAGTTCGGAAATACGTTCTCGGGCGCGTCTACGGTTGGATGCACGCCGACGTTGCTCACGCCCCGATAATGACGCCCGTCCACCTCACAGTCGGTCAGATAAACGCCGTACCGCGGAACGACCGCTCCGGGCGGGAACGGTTGGTTGATCGTCGGATAGCCCAAACTGCGTCCCAGTTTTTTCCCGTGCAGTACTTCGGTACGGATCGAGTACGGTTCGCCGAGCAACTCGGCTGCCGAATCGACCCGGCCGTCGGTCAATAAGCGGCAAATGCGGGTGGAACTGACCGGCTCTCCTTCAACCGTTACGGGTTCCCGGATCAAAGCAGATCCTCCCATCAGCCGTTTGAGCAGAGCCGCATCCCCTGCCGCGCCCTTCCCAAAGCGGTAATTGAATCCGCAAACTGCGGCAACGCAATGACAGAAAGACTGCAAAACATCGCCGACAAACTGTTCCGGCGAAAGCTCTCGCAGGGACGCAAAATCCGCCGATATGACAAAATCCGCTCCGCAGGACGCAAACTTCTGCAATTTCTCAGTCTGCGTACACAGGTGGAGGTGCGGGCGCTTGGAAAGAAGATCCGCTGAGTGAACGGTAAAGCAAAAAACGCCGCACTTTGCCACCGGAAACTTCCGATCCCGTAATGCGATCGCCTGCTCGATCAACGCCTTGTGAGCAAGATGGACGCCGTCGAAATTACCGAGCGCCAGCACCGTTTCTGCCGGTACGGGAATTTCGAGATTCCTTTTGAGATCCAGACAAACCGGGCGGATCATGATTCATCCGGTCCGAGGTAGGTCTTGACCAATTCGCCCATCAATTCATCCCGATCCAGTTTGCGGATCAGCGCGCGGGCGTTGTTGTAGTTGGTGATATAGGTCGGATCCTCGGAAAGCAGATATCCCACGATCTGCCCGATCGGGTTATACCCTTTCTCATTCAGGATCCGATAAACTTCCCGCAAGGTTTCACGGTTGGATCGCTCGTTGGCGAGGGGTTCGGTTGACGAGATTTTCTGTTCCATCTTTTGATCTTTCCTTTCCGATACCGGACATTGTCTCTTTCATCATATCCATTATATCGGAAAGCCGCAAAAAATGCAAGAGGTTGCACGAATATTTTCGCGCAGATCGGAAAAATGCGTAAAATGTCGATGCAAAAAAATGCTCACCGTTACGGTCCGGTGAACATAGAATGATAGCAAACCTTTTTTCAAGGAGGACTGGAATGGATTCTCAAACGCCTCAAACCAACGTAACCGGCGAATGTTACGGAACGCTGATCGTTCAGGTGACCACCGCACAGGGGGCGATCCCCTTGGAAGGCGCGCGCGTTGACGTCCGCGAATACGATCCGGAGAACGCGGCGCAGAATGAAAGCAACGGGGATATCATTGCCTCTGTTCGCAGCGGACGGGACGGTAACACGCCCGAAATCCGCTTAGCTTCCCCTCCCTGCGCTTATGCCGATACCCCCGGCGGTCCCAAGCCCTACAAACTGTATCAAGCCGACGTTTTTCTGAGCGGATACTACGATCAGGTCTACATCGGCATTCCGATCTATGACGGCATCACCATTTTGCAGCCGGCCGTGATGGTTCCCCTGCCGGAGGACGGAACAACGGATCCCTCGCGCGAAGCACGCTATTATGAAACCGATCAACCGGATCTGAATTGAAAGGAGGATCAACCGTGGCGCTTCCTTTTATTCCCGAAACCATTACCGTTCATCTCGGCGCGCCCGACCAGCCCGCCGAAAACGTTACCGTCCCGTTTGCGGATTACGTTGCAAACGTTGCGTCGAGCGAACTCTATCCGACCTGGCCGGAAAACGCCCTTCGCGCCAATATTCTGGCGCAGACCTCCTTTGCGCTCAATCGCATTTATACCGAATATTACCGTTCCCGCGGATATGATTTTGACATTACAAACTCAACCGTTAACGATCAGGCATACGTGGACGGGCGCGGTATCTTTGAGAATGTCAACCGCCTGACAGCCGAACTCTTTGACGATTATATCCGCAGAGAAAACAACGTGGAGCCGCTCGCCGCGCAATATTGCGACGGCATCCGGACCACCTGTGCAGGTCTTTCCCAATGGGGGAGCGTCGATCTCGCCAACCGCGGATATACGCCCTACGAAATTCTGCAATACTATTACGGCGACAATATCATTATCGAACAGAACACCCCTGTCGGCGGATCGAATATCCGTCCGCCCGCGTTTCCCTTGCAGGCAGGAAGTTACGGAGAAAAAGTCCGCATCCTGCAAACGCGGCTCAACCGGATCTCCCGGAATTTTCCTTCCATCCCCAAGATCGTGCTCGTAGACGGGATTTTCAGCACCGATACAGAAGCCGCGGTGCGTCAATTTCAGGAAATATTCGGCTTAGCCGCCGACGGAATTGTCGGGAAAGCGACCTGGTACGCCGTGGAGCGGCTTTATACCAGCGTGAAACGGTTGACCGATCTGCAATCCGAGGGGATCCGGTTAGAGGAAGTGACCCAGCAGCTTCCCTATGTTCTGAAAGAGGGCTCTTCCGGCATTCCCGTTTACAACCTGCAATACTACATTCGCTTTCTCTCCAATTACTACAATACCATTCCGTCCGTTGTCCCCGACGGCAGTTTCGGACCGCTGACCAAAAACGCCGTGGAAGAGCTGCAACGCACGTTCGGACTGACGGTTGACGGGATCGTCGGAGATCAGACCTGGTATGCGCTCTACAATGCCTATCTCGGGATCATTCGCACCATCCCGCAACGGTACACGGAGGGCAGTACCGTACCCTACGGCGGCATTCCGCTCCGGCTCGGTTCCGAATCCGAATCGGTTCGCACCTTACAGCAGTATCTGAATTATATCGCGCAAACCTATCCCGAAATTCCCACCGTGACACCGACCGGCTATTTCGGAACGCGCACGCAGCAGTCGGTGCTGGCTTTTCAGCGGTTGGAACGTCTGGCGGAAACCGGCGTTGCAGAAGCGGCGACATGGCAGGCGTTGACCGATCTTTATAATGCGCTCTACCTCGGCGCCGGGCTCGGCGCCGGTCAGTACCCCGGTTATGACGTAGGAGGTTGATATGGAACAAAACATACTCCAAGCCCAAGAAAACAATACCACCGCCATCCGCAATCTGCAAACCTATCTGCGGCAGATTTCCTATTTTGATCCCAATATCACCCCTCCGCCCATCGACGGCATTTTCGATTCGGTAACCCGGCAGGCAGTCAGTGAGTTTCAGTATTCGCAGGGACTGCCCGTGACCGGTGTTGCCGATCGGCGTACCTGGGATGAGCTCTATGCCGCTTACCGTTTTTCGCTTTCTCAGAACAGCATTCCGCGGCGCGTGGCTTTCTTTCCCGATCTGCCGAAAAACTATACGCTCTCTCCCGGATGTGATAATTTCACCGTTTCCGCACTGCAATATATGCTTCGGGAACTGGAAGTCCGCTACGGCAGTTGGGAACCGGTTGAAATCACCGGTGTCTTTGACGAAAAAACCGAGCTGGCGGTTCGCGCTTTTCAGGCGCAGAACGGACTTCCCGATAGCGGCACGGTCGACCGCATGATCTGGAACGCCGTTGCCGATCAGTATAATTCCATGTTCGAAGGGATCCAGCGCGAATAATACCGAAAAATGCCTTTCCGAAATTCTTTTTCGGAAAGGCATTTTTCAGAAAGCGTCCGTTGCTTTTGTAAATTTCCAATCTCCTGTAAACAGCCGGTTGCAAAATCGCTTTGCCGGCGGGATCAGGAAAAGCAGATACAGGAGAAACGATCCGCCGGCGTTCAGGATCAGATCGTCCACGTCGCAGGATCCGACCATAAAGGCAAACTGCATCCCCTCGATCGCGCAAACGAACAGCAGAACCGTTGGCAGGAACACATACCATTTTCTCTGCAACCGGAAGAATCCGGGCAGAAAGAACGCAAACGGCATAAAAGCGCAAATATTGCCGATCAGGTTCAAAGCCGTCCACTGTACCCCGACGTATTCATACATAAAAGCGCGGATATAGAGTTTCACGGTCGCCAACGGAATATAGTTGACACGAAGCGCGAGATACTCCTCCCGGGTCATATCAATCCCCAAACGCCCGAGGTGACCGTCCGAGAGCGTAAAGGTTAACAGAAGGTAGAGGTAAAGGATAAAAAACACCTGCATCAGGGAGAAGAAAATTCGGTTTTGCCCGGTTCTGCGAACGCGCAGCAGAGCGGCACAGTAAAGCTCCGCGCAAAGCAACGCGATAACGGCCAAACGGACGATCGGGCGCGGCGGCATCAGTCCGGGGCGAATGCGCGTGTAGAATTCAACGGCAAAAAACGCCGCCAGCACAACGATGCCGGCAACGAACAGACAAACATCCGCATGAATTCCGTTTTTCCGTTGATGCAAGGAATCCCTCTCCCCTCTCAAAAAGTCCGGTTTTAGTATAACAGAAAACCCTGCTTTTGTCCATAGGTTTCCGAAAAAAAGGAAATTTTCTTTCGGTTGAAAACGATTCGCCAAATCGCAAAATCTCCGCCTGCGGACAAACGCCGCAAACGGAGATCCTGTTTTGCAAATTATCGAATCACCAGATTGATGATTTTATTCGGAACACAGATTTCTTTGACGATCGTTTTTCCGGCAAGCTGACCGGCAATGCGGGGATCTGCTTTGGCGATACCGATCGCCGTATCTTTCTCGCATCCCATCGGCAACTCCACCGTTGCCCGCACCTTTCCGTTGATCTGCACGGCAACTTCCACGGTTTCGTCCACTGTTTTACCGTCGTCCCATTCCGGCCATGCCGCCGTGGAACAGAAGCCCTTTCCGCCGAGCTTTTCCCAGAGTTCCTCCGAGAGGTGCGGCGCGAACGGACAAAGCAGGCGAACCAGGATCAGAAGCTGTTCTCTGGTCAGACTTCCGACTTCATAAATCTCGTTGATGAGCGTCATCATCGCAGCGATCGCCGTATTGAATTTCAGCTCCTCAATATCCTCGGAGACTTTTTTCGCCGTCTTATGGAAGCTGCTTTCCAGTTTCCGGTTGCCGCCGTCCTCGCGCAAAAGATCGGTCAGATCGGCAACGCGCTCCAAAAAGCGCTTGCATCCTTTCATAGAGTTCTCACTCCACGGAGCCGCGCTGGCGTAATCGCCCATGAACAACACGTAAGTACGAAGCACGTCGGCTCCGTAAACGTCCACAACGTCGTTTGGATCGACGACGTTGCCCTTCGATTTGGACATCTTCTCTCCGTCCGGACCGAGGATCAGCCCCTGCGCCGTGCGCTTGGCGTAGGGTTCGGAAGTCGGCACTTCGCCGATGTCATAGAGAAATTTATGCCAGAAACGTGAATAGATCATGTGGCGCGTAACGTGTTCCATTCCGCCGTTATACCAGTCTACCGGGAGCCAATACCGCAGTTTTTCGGGGTCGGCAAACTTTTCGGCGTTGTGCGGATCGATATAGCGCAGGAAATACCACGAAGAACCTGCCCACTGCGGCATGGTGTCGGTTTCGCGCCTGGCGTCTCCGCCGCACTTCGGACACTTGCAGTTGACGAACGAATCGATCTTCGCAAGCGGACTTTCTCCTCCTTCTCCCGGCGCAAAATTCTGCACGTTCGGGAGTTTCAGCGGCAATTCTTCATACGGAATCGCGACAATGCCGCACTTCGGGCAATGCACGAGCGGAATCGGTTCGCCCCAGTAGCGCTGGCGGTTGAACGCCCAGTCTTTCATTTTATACTGAACTCCCATCTCGCCGATACCCTGTTCTTTCAAATACGCGAGCATCCGTGCAATCGAATCCTTTTTGTTGGTATAGCCGTTGAGGAACCCGGAGTTTATCATCTCCCCGTCGCCGGTATAGGCGGCTTTGGAGATATCTCCGCCCTTGATAACCTCCACAATGTCAATACCGAATTTCTTCGCAAAGGCGTAGTCGCGCTCGTCGTGTGCCGGAACCGCCATGATCGCGCCCGTACCGTAGCCCATCATGACGTAATCCGAAATGTAGATCGGAATTTCTTTTCCGCTGACCGGGTTGATCGCCGTCAGCCCCTCGATCCGAACGCCGGTTTTCTCCTTTGTAAGCTGCGTCCGCTCAAATTCGGTCTTCTTGGAACACAGTTCCCGATAAGCATCCAGATCCGCAATGTTGGAAATGCGCTGCCGGTTGGCTTCGATGATCGGATGTTCGGGCGCGATGACCATAAAGGTCACGCCGAAGAGCGTATCGCAACGGGTCGTATAGATCCGCAGTGTCTCGTCAACCTCTTTGAGCTTGAAATTGACGTACGCGCCGGTAGACTTTCCGATCCAGTTGACCTGCTGCTGACGGATGTTGGGCAGATAGTCCACTTCGTCCAATCCCTGCAACAGTTTGTCGGCATATTCGGTGATGCGCAGATACCAAACGGCTTTTGACTTCTGCACGACGTCGCTGTGGCAAATATCGCACTTGCCCCCCTGTGAATCCTCATTCGACAGAACGACCTTGCAATTCGGGCAGTAGTTGACCAGTGCGGTATCCCGGAAGACCAGTCCCTTTTCAAACATTTTCAGGAAGATCCACTGCGTCCAGCGGTAATACCCTTCCTCGGTGGTATCCACCACGCGCGACCAGTCGAAAGAGAAGCCCACCCGTTTGAGCTGACTCGTGAACTTTTTGATATTGCGGTCGGTCACCTCCCGGGGATGGATCCCGGTCTTGATGGCGTAATTTTCGGTCGGCAGTCCGTAGGCGTCGAATCCGATCGGAAACAGGACGTTGTAGCCCTGCATCCTGCGTTTGCGGGAGACCACTTCCAACCCGGAATACGCCTTGATATGCCCGACGTGCATTCCCGCGCCGGACGGATACGGAAACTCTACCAACGTATAGTATTTGGGCTTGGAACTGTTATCCTCCGCCTCAAACACGTGCCCCTCTTCCCATTTCTTTTGCCATTTCGGCTCAATTTCCCGAAAATCGTATTTCATTGATCTGCCTCCGTTTTGTCGTCGACCGAGGGGAACCTGATCTCCTCGGCGTCGCTGTATAATTTTTCAAGATTGTAAAATTCACGGGATTCCCGGCTGAAAATATGCACGATCACCGAACTGTAATCCAGCACCACCCAGTTTCCGTTGTCTCTGCCTTCATAATGCGCCGGATCAACGCCGCGCAATCCCAGCTTGAACTCCACTTCTCCTCCCAAAGATTTGACCTGCGTGCTCGAACGCCCCGAACAAAGCACAAAATAATCGGTGATGACCGTTTGATCGTTGACGCGGAGCACCTGGATCTTCTCCGCTTTCTTCGCATCCAGAATATCAAAGATCGCGTGCGCGATCTCTTCCGGTTTTGCGCCCGTCAACGGGGGCAGTTTTGCATATTCCAATTCTTCCATGATATTTTTTCCTTTCCTGTAATCAATCCGCGGAAACCCGGCTGTTTGCACGTTCCGCAAGCAATTCATTGCGCGCTTTTATAGTGTCTTCGGCGATCGGCGTCCCGTTTGAGAGCAGATCGCGAACGGTCATATCGAAAGAGAGGATCAGCGTATCCCGCAAAAGCGCCTCCCGCTCGGTTTGCCCCAGTTTTGCCGGATTCGCGCCCCAGAAATAGCGGCGCAGGATCACGCAGTCTTCAAACGTACGGGACAGGTCGATATAATCCGCCAAATAGAGGATCTTTTCGGGCAGACTCATTTGCGCGTGTCCCGTGGTATGCCACCGCACGGCGGAAAGAACCGTCGGGTCGGCAAACTTCGGAAACCGTTCGGGAATCAGCAGCTCCGCTGTGCGTGCGTGCATCGTTTTCGGGGAGAGGAGATCCTGCTCTGTCAGGACGATGCCGTGCTCGGCAAAAATTTTCTGGTGCTGCGCGACGCTGTATTCTTTTGTCATATCGTGCAAAAGCGCCGCCACCCGCAGCTGTACGGTTTGCTGCGGGCAGAACAGAGCCGCCAGCTCGACCGCCATCTGCTCCACCATAGCCGTATGCCGGAACCGTTTCGGAGAGAGCGTCATCGCCATGGTATTCCGCAGCTCTTCCAACATGGATTCTGTCACGGTGATCATGCTTGTATTCCTCCCGTTCCGTATAATCGGTTCTCCCGGATATATGCTTCCACCGCCGGAGGGATCCATTCCCCCACCGGTTCGCCGCGCGAAAGCGCCTGCCGGATCTCATGCGAGGAAATTTCCAAGGTATCCACCCGGATCTTACGCACGACTTTTCCGTATTTTTGGTTGTATTCGGCAATCTTATCAACAATAACCTGATCCAGCGAATGATCCTTTTCCCGTCTGCCGTAAACCGGATAGCACAACCGGAAAATTTCTTCCGGGTCTTTCCACTGATCGAGCGTGAGCATCATGTCGGTTCCGCAGAACAGAAACAGACGGCGGTCGGGACCCGATAGTTCCCGCAATGTGTCAACGGTATAACTTCTGCCGCCTCTGCGGATCTCGGTATCGCTGACGTAAACTCCCTCGATCTCGCCGAAAGCCAGTTCCGCCATGCGCAAACGATGCGCCGCGCTGACCGCTTCTTCCATTTCCTTATGCGGCGGCTGAGCAGTCGGGATCACGTAGAGAATGTCCAGCCACATCTGCTCCATAAACGCTTTTGCGCCCCGGATATGACCGTTATGCGGAGGCGAAAAGGTTCCGCCGAAAATACCGATACGCGTCATGACGGCAATTCGATGACCGGCTTTTTCTGCGACGCACGGTACAGAACGATCTTTCTGCCGGTCACCGCAACCACATCCGCCGAGAGCAATTCCGCCAACCGGTTCGCTGCTGCTTTGGGTTCCTCTCCGCTGTTTTCCAGAATGTGAATTTTGATCAGTTCCCGGGCTTCCAGCGCGTCGGAAAAAGTTCGGAGCAGATTTTCCCCGACGCCGGATTTTCCGATCTGCATAATGACGGGATAGTCATTTGCGAGTCCGCGCAGATAGGCGCGTTGTTTGGATGAAATCATAAAAGGTCCTTTCCGGCCGCGAGTTCTTCCCGCAACCGCTTTGCAAATGCGCGCATCGCGTTTCCGCGGTGTGATACTGAATTTTTCTCGTCCGGCGTAACTTCCGCCAAAGTTTTACCGAACGGTTCGTAATAAAACAAAGGGTCATAACCGAATCCGCCCATGCCGTGATACTCGGTCAGGATCCGACCTCGCACCTCTCCGCGCACGGTGAATTCTTTTCCGTTCGGGAACACACAGCCAACGGCGCAAACGAATGCCGCACCGCGCCGCTCGGGAGGAATCCCTTCCAGATTTTTCAGCAGCAACCGATTGTTTGCCTCGTCGTCGTGCTCACCCGCTTCTCCCTCTGTCGCGGCGTATCTTGCCGAATAGATGCCGGGTTTGCCCCCCAGCGCGTCAACGGTCAGCCCGGAATCGTCTCCGATGCCGATATAACCGGACGCCGCGGCGGCACGGGCTTTGATGAGCGCGTTTTCTTCAAATGTAGTCCCGTTTTCCTCGATCTCCCCAAAGATCCCCACGTCGTCAAGGGATAAAACTTCCGCGCCGAGAAGCGTTTGGGCAAGCAACGTGCGAAGTTCCGCAATCTTTTTGCGGTTGCGGGACGCCAATACCAGTTTCATAAAAGTCCTTTCAGTCCTCAAACAGTGCGCGAACAAATTCTTTCTGATCAAATTCCTGCATATCGTCGATCTTTTCGCCTACGCCGATGAATTTCACCGGAATATTCAATTCCTGCCGGATCGAAATGATGATCCCGCCTTTTGCCGTTCCGTCCATCTTGTTCAGGATCAGCCCTGTCAGGGCGGCGGCGTTGCGGAATTCCTTTGCCTGCAAGATCGCATTCTGTCCGGTTGTGGCGTCGAGCACGAGCAGATTCTCCCGCGACGCGCCCGGCAGTTCCCGATCGATCACGCGGTTGATCTTTGCCAGCTCGTTCATCAGATTTGCTTTGTTGTGAAGCCGCCCTGCCGTGTCGATCATCAGCACGTCGGCTTTCTGGTTCTTCGCCGCGTGGCAGGCGTCGAATACGACTGCCGCGGGATCGCTCCCTTCATTCTGCCGGATCAGCGGCACTTTGGCGCGTTCGCACCAGACCGCCAACTGATCGATCGCGGCGGCGCGGAAGGTATCCGCCGCGGCAACCACAACCTTCTTTCCCTCTTTGCGGAGCTGGTTTGAGATCTTACCGATGGCGGTGGTTTTTCCAACACCGTTGACGCCGATCACCAGAATGACCGACGGTTTGGTTTCAAGCCGCAACGGCTCCCCCTCGCCGATCATGCCTTCGAGAATTTCCTGCAAGGCGCCGCTGATCTGTTCTTTTTCTTTCAGACGACCGTCCTTGACCCGATCCCGCAACTCTTCAATGATCTGTTCCGATGCCGTCACGCCGACGTCCGCCATAATCAGCAACTCTTCCAATTCTTCCAGAAAATCCTCGTCCACACGCACGAAGTTTTTCAGCAGATCGTGGATCTGCCCGAACAACGCGTTTTTGGTCTTTGCCAGACCTGCCCTCACGCGCCCCCAGAAAGATTTTTTCTCTTGTTTTTGTTCCTCTTCGGATCTCGGAAGGTCTTCCGGATCGGGCGCTACCGCCGCGGTCGGCTCGACCGTTTCGGTCTCCTGCACGACCGGTTCTTCCGCCGGTTGCTCATCATTCTTCCGTCCGAACAGCTTCCCCAAAAATGCCATCCCATTCTTCTCCTTTGTTGTTCCTCGATATTTCGTTGATATTGAGCGTGAGTACCTTGGAAATACCGTGTTCCGGCATGGTGACGCCATAGAGCCGATCCGCCGCCGCCATCGTTCCGCGGCGGTGCGTGATCATAATAAACTGCGTCCCGTAAGAATAGCGTTTGATGTATTGCGCCAACCGCTCCACGTTCACTTCGTCGAGCGCGGCTTCGATCTCATCGAGAATACAGAACGGCGTCGGATTGACTTGCAGGATTGCGAAGAAGAGCGCAACGCCGATGAATGCCTGTTCTCCGCCCGAGAGCTGCATCAGACTCTTGATAATCTTTCCGGGAGGGGCGGCTTTGATTTCAATGCCGCTTTCAAGCACGTTCTCGGGGTCGGTGAGCGAAAGCTCCGCCGATCCGCCTCCGAACAGTTCGGCAAACACTTTGCCGAAGTTCTCGTTGATCCGGTTGAAAGAATCGACGAAAGAAGTCTTCATCTCGGCTTCCAGCTCGGAAATGACCTCGGTCAGATCCTTTTTCGCGTTCTCCATATCGGTGATCTGCGCCTGCATGGTTTCATAGCGATCCTTCACCTCGGCATATTTGTTCACTGCGTCGAGGTCTACGTTGCCGAGCGCGCGAAGTTTGTTCTTGCATTCGGTCTGTACGGACAGCATCGCCGGTCTGGTTTCTTTGGTCAGAGGCGGATAGCCGAGCGCCACCGCATCGGCTCTCGTCATTTCGTATTCATCCCACAGTTTGGTAGAAAGCTTATCCTGCGTATCCCGCAGCGACGCCAGCTTCGATTCGCACTTGGTGTATTCCCGGAATACCAGCTCTTTCTGGTGGTGCTTTTCCCGCAGACGGGTGTTGAGTTCGTTGAGCTTTTTCTCGAATGCGAGATTTCCCTCTTCCACTTCTCCGCGCTTAGCGTTGAGTTGTTCCAGAAGTTCATTGCCCGACCGGTATGCAACCAGATTGGCCTCGATCGCGGTGTTGGTGCTCTCCACCTGCTCGCCGAGTCGTCTGATCCGGTCGGCAAGTTCGGTCAGCTCCGCCTGCAGCCCGACGATCTGCGCTTCCGCGCTTTCTTTGAGTGCCTGCTCGGTCTCGATGTCCTTGCGGGTCTCGCTCATGCGGATATACAGCCCTGTCAACTGCCGTCCGATCTCCTCTTTCCGCAGAACCGCCGTTCCGTGCGCGTCATCCTTTTCGGCGCGGAATGCCTGCAATTCGGCGATTCTGTGAGACAGCTCTTTTTCTTCCGCCGTCAACGCCGCAAGATCCTCCTCGCGCCGCGCCTCCGCATCGGCAAACGCTTTGGTATCCTCCTGCAATTTTTCAAGCAGGGTATTGTTGGCTTCCAGTTTTGCGCGCAACTGTTCGAGCTGCGTTTGTTCCGTATTGCGCAGAACGGTGATCAGACTGCGGCGATCCTCCGCCGAAAGCTTTCCGTCCTCCTCTTCCTCCAACCGCTTTTGGAGCGCTTCGCATTCCGCCGCCGACTTTTCAACCGCCCGTTCCAGCTCGGCGAGTTCTCCTCCCAAACGTTTTATCTCTCCCGCGCGGGAGAGCACACCGCTCCCGGCACGAACCGAACCGCCCGTGAAAGAACCGCCGACGTTGATCAGTTGTCCGTCCAGCGTCACCGCACGGACGCGGAACCCGACCGCGCGCGCCATGACCGTTGCATGGTCGATGGTATCGAACACCACCGTCCGCCCGAGCAGAGAGGACAAGACCGATCCGAATTTTGCGTCGGTTGCGACAAGCGTATCCGCCACGCCGATATAGCCTTCATAGCCCAACGCTTCGGTCATTTCTTTCGTGGGCGTTGACGGCTTCATGGAAGTGAGCGGAAAGAAGGTTGCTCTGCCGGCTTCTCCGCGTTTGAGCGCGTACATTGCCGCTTTTGCCGTTGCTTCGTCCTCGACCACAATATTCTGCAAATTCGTTCCGAGGGCGATCTCCACACAGGTCACGTAGCGGTCTTCCACCGAAATCACTTTTGAAAGCGGCCCGTAAATCTTTCCGCACGGAATGCCGCGTGCGTCGGTGATCGCCTGCTCTGCATACTTCTGCATCACATATCGTACCGCTCCGGAATATCCCTCAAAATGCTCTTCCATCGAACGCATGGTGGCGATCCGCTGTGCAACCGAATCGCGACGCAGGCAGGTTTGATTGCGCGTCTGACTTTTTTCGGACAGTTCTTCCGAGATCCGGTTGATTTTTGCCTCTGCCTCGGATATTTCACTGTCGATCCCGGCGATCTCCGCTTCGTAACCGGCTACCGTGCGTTCTTTGGCGCCGCACTGCTTTTCCATCTCTTCGGACGTTTTCCGGTAAGCGCGCAGTTCTTCGAGAATACTGCTGTTTTTGCCGGTGTCGGTATCTCTCGTGTTTTCCAATACCGATATGCGAACTTTTACGTCGGTCGCTTCCGCTTCCAACGCTCTGATATCGTCGAGCGCCGTTGCAACCGCTTCGGCAAGTTTGATCTCCTTTTGACTTTCCTCGTTCTGTTCGGCGTTGAGTTTATTCTGCTCCTCCCCGAGATCGGAAAGCAGGTTTTCCAATTCCCCGATCTTTGCGGCGTGCGCGGCACAGGATTCCTGCTCCGCCTGCATCCGCTTCTCGGTTCCGAGCACCGTTCCCTGCGTATTGGCGATCAGTTCCTTCGCGTGCGCGACCGTATTCTCGGCGACACGCCGTTCGCTTTCCAGCTTATGACAAAGCTCGGTCTGCTCCCGGATCTGCCCGAGGAGCTGTTCGCTTTCCAACTTACTGCTCTGCGACGCGTCAAAAAGCCGCGCGTTCTGGGCTTCGAGCGCCTGAATGCTGTCCTCCGCCACTTGCAGATCAAACGTCGCGTGCTGCATCGCCTCTTCGGCGGCATCCAGCTCTCCGCGCAGTTTTTCGGTATCGTACAGCCACAAGCTCACGTCTGCCTGCTTTTTATTTTCCATCAATTCGATGGCTTTCTTTGCCTTTTCCGATTCTTTGGCAAGCGGTCCGACCTGCGCTTCCACTTCCGCGAAAATGTCCTTGACTCTTGCCATATTGTCTTCCACCGCCGCGAGTTTCCGCTCGCTCTCATCCTTGCGGTGGCGATATTTTGCGATCCCGGACGCATCTTCAAAAACGCTTCTCCGCTCTTCGCTCTTACGCGAAACCATTTCGGCGATCCGCCCCTGACCGATGATCGAATATCCGTCCCGACCGATCCCCGTATTCATAAACAGCTCATAGATATCTTTGAGCCGTACCGCTTTCCGGTTGATAAAATATTCGCTGTCGCCCGCCCGGTAATATCGGCGCGTGACCGTAACTTCCTCATACGGACAATCCAGCTTTGCAAAATCACCCCGGTTATCAAAGGTTACCGAGACCTCTGCATACCCCATCGGACGGCGACTGTCGGCACCTCCGAAAATGACGTCCTCCATTTTGCTTCCGCGCAGACTTTTGGAAGAGATCTCTCCCAAAACCCACCGCATCGCGTCGGCAATGTTGGATTTTCCCGAGCCGTTCGGTCCGACAATAACCGTCACACCCTGCGCCGCTCCGTTCGACTTTACCGCAACGTCCACGCCGCGGTCAAAGAGCAGTTTGGTTTTATCCGGGAAGGATTTGAATCCCTGCATTTCCAGTGATTTCAGATACACGTTTTTGCCCGATCCTTTCTGAGTTTCAATGCTGTACGCCGAACAGATCCAGTGCCTCTGCGGCCGCCATCTGTTCCGCCTGCTGAATAGAATTTCCCCGACCTCTGCCGATCCGGTTGGAAGCAAGGTAGAGCTCCACCTCAAAGGTTTTGGCGTGATCCGGACCGCTTGATCCGACCAGCCGGTATTCCAGATCGCTCAACGCTTCTTCGTGCGCGTCCTGCTGGATGAATTTATAGAGGAGCGACTTGTTGTCAAGCAGTTCCTTTCCCTCCATCTCATCCGCCGCCGCAATGATAAACGGCATCAGAAACGCCGCAACATCCGATTTTCCGTTTTCTCCGGAATCCAGATAGATCGCCGCCAGAACCGCCTCGAACGCGTCTGCAAGGATCGCCGGTTTATGTGCGCCGCCGTTGTTGGCTTCTCCCTTGCCGAGCAGAAGAAATTCTCCCAGCCCGATCTTTTCGGCATACCCGAACAGCGCCGTTTCACAAACGAGTTTGGAACGCAGCTGCGAAAGTTTCCCCTCCGGATAGCCCGTAAATCTGCGGAACAGATATTCGCTGGTGAGCGCCGACAAAACCGCGTCGCCCAAAAATTCCAACCGCTCGTTACAGCGCAAATGATGATCCGGTGCGCCCGTTTCGTGTGCATAGGACGAATGCGTCACCGCCCGTTCCAGATAACGCCGGTCCCGGAATGTATAACCGATTCGTTTTTGTAGTCCTTCCAAAGGCAAGGTCATGGACATAGCTCCTCATTCCCGTCCGTTTTCGGCGATCTTCTTCCGTTCCTGCTCTGCCCGGCGCAATTCCGCAGAACGCGTTGCACAGGCCGCAAGGTCATAGATTACATCCGAATCGGCATAGGAGATCGCCTGCCGGATCGCGTTTTTGAACGCCAGCGCGTCGGAAGATCCGTGCGCCTTGATAACCGGTTTGGAAATGCCGAGGATCGGCGCGCCCCCATGTTCTTTCGGATCGAGTTCTTTTTTCATTTCGGTCAACTGTTTTTTCATCGTCAACGCCGCAATTTTCGTTGCCGTTGAACTGTAAAATACCCCTTTTATCTTTCCGAGCAACGCCCTGCTGATCCCCTCGACGGTTTTGAGAAAGATATTTCCGGTAAACCCGTCGGCGACCAGCACGTCGCAAGCGCCGAACGGTGCGGCGTTTCCTTCCACGTTACCGACGAAAAAGATATCAGGGTTCGCTTCCAGACGTGCATAAACCGCTTTTTGCAGATCGGTTCCCTTGCAGGATTCTGCTCCGTTATTCAACAGACCGACCCGCGGTTTCTCTATCTGATACATTTTTCTCATATAAGCGGAACCCATTTCGGCGAACTGTTCCAGGTTTTCCTCGGTACAGGTCACGTTCGCGCCGGTATCGAGCAGAAGCGTCGGGTTTCCGAGCGGCAGGACCGAGCCGATCCCGGCGCGCAATACGCCCTTGATCTTCCGAACGATCAGGGTCGCGCCCGTGAACAACGCGCCCGTGTTGCCCGTACTGACAAATGCGTCTCCCGCACCGTCCGCCAACAGCCGCAGTCCGGTGGTCATCGACGAATCGGTTTTTCCGCGCACGACGCAAAGCGGATCGTCTTCCATTGTGATCACTTCTTCGGTATGCACGATATCAAACCGGCGGATGTCCAGCTGATTTTCCGCCGCTACCCGTTCAATTTCTACGCGATCTCCCACGAGAATATAGGATGCGTTGTTGAATTCCTGCGCCGCCTGACATACGCCTTTTACCGTTTCGTCCGGTGCGTTATCTCCGCCCATGACGTCAACAATGATCTTCATTCTGTTACCTGTTGCGGCCGGTCAGCCAGCTCTCCTTTCCCCGTATTTTGAATCAAACCGTCCAGCACCGCCAGCGCACGCGCCGCATAGGCTTCGGTTCGTGCGTTTTTGCCGCCCTTGACACGCTCTTCAAGCGGTTTGATGATCCCGAAATTTGCGTTCATGGGAACAAACGTTCCCACGCCTCCGCGGCTGACGTATGCCGCCATCGCTCCGAGCATGGTTTCCTCCGGAAAGACCTGCGCCGCCTCCCGGCGTGCGAGCCGCGCGGCGTTGATGCCGGCGACCAGACCGCTCCCGGCAGATTCGATATATCCCTCCACGCCCGTCATCTGCCCCGCAAAGAATACGTTTTCATGCCGCCGCATCGAATAGACCGGCGTGAGCAGCCCGGGGGAATTGAGATAGGTGTTGCGGTGCATCACCCCATACCGCAAAAATTCTGCGTTTTCAAGCCCTGGGATCATGCGGAAAACGCGCTTCTGCTCGGGAAAAGTCAGGTGCGTCTGGAACCCGACGAGGTTGAACATCGTTCCCTCCCGGTTCTCTTTCCGAAGCTGCACCACCGCGTAGGATTCTTTTCCCGTTCTCGGATCCCGCAAGCCGACCGGTTTGAGCGGACCGTAACGGAGCGTATCCACCCCGCGCCGCGCCATGACCTCGACCGGCATACATCCTTCAAATACGTTGGGCTCTTTTTGCGCGTTTCTGTCGAATTCTTTGAGTTCCGCCTCCTGCGCGCCGACCAGAGCATGGTAAAAGTTCTCATACTCCTCTTTTGTCATCGGACAGTTGAGATAGTCGGCATCGCCTTTTCCGTAGCGGGAGGCAAAATAGGCGATCTCGGTATTGACCGTGGAAAAATCAACGATCGGGGCGGCAGCGTCAAAGAAATGCAACCGGCCGCACTCCAATTCTTTCTCCAGAAAAGCCGCCATTGCGTCGGAAGTCAGCGGACCGGTTGCGATGACGCTGATCCGATCCGGAGAGATCCGGCTCGCTTCGGACTCCACGATCTCGATCATGGGAGAGGACTTGATCTTTTGCGTGATATAAGCCGAAAACAGGTTCCGGTCAACCGCGAGCGCCGACCCCGCCGGCACGCGCGTGGCGTCCGCGGCTTCCAGGATCAGCGATCCCATGCGCCGAAGCTCCTCTTTCAGAAGCCCCACCGCGTTGGAAACGCTGTCCGAGCGCAGAGAGTTGGAACAAACCAACTCTGCAAAATCCGGGGAATGGTGCGCCGGCGTATATTTGCCCGGCTTCATTTCCCAAAGCCGCACCCGGACGCCTCTCTTCGCCGCCTGCCATGCCGCTTCACAGCCCGCAAGCCCGGCGCCGTAAATGTCAATCGATTCCATTTTTCAATTTTCGGAACCCGGATTTTCGGGGATCTCGCGGGAATATC